>JAZOAC010000047.1:0-38895 GCA_045595285.1 Kiritimatiellia bacterium
GCCAACAAAGCCATGGGAAACGAATGGTTCAGGAATCTTGGCTTGATACCGTTTGCACTACCGAAAAGTTGAAACCGCGCAGTGCCATAAAAGGCACGCTCCGTGGTGTGAGAGGGGGAGAAAACTCCCCCTACTCGATTACGCAAAAAACGGCTGGAGTGTTTGTGCCTCGGAATTACACGAGATGGGTACGATATTTGTCGTGCAAGTCTGCGATCGGGCTAATGCGAAGAGATCAGGTGTCGTTGGAGCGCGAAACCTATGGCTTCCGAACGGTTTGATACGTTAAGCCGCGAAAATATGTCGCTGAACTGTTTCTTTACAGCTATCAGGGATATGTTCAGATGATCCGCGATTTCCTGATTGGTGAATCCTCGTGCTGCCAGTTCAAGCAGAGTCAATTGACGGTCAGTCAATCCGGGTAAGGTTTTTTCTTCCGCAATCAGAGCCTGAATTTCATCCGACAACACCTTCTCTCCCGCAAAAACCATGCGTATCGTCTGCGGCAAATCCTGCATCGGGGCGTTCTTCAGCAGAACTCCAGTAGCGCCGTTGATGACAGCGCGGGCAAGATCGGCGGATGTGCCGTAGGACGTGAAAATAAGGACACGCGGTTTTTTGTTTTCCGCAGAATCGCCTGCGGTTATCAAGCGTGTCGCTTCCGACCCGGACAACAACGGCATCATGAGATCCATCACGACCACATCAGGTTTAATTTCCCGGGATAGGGAAACGGCCTCTTCGCCGTTCTCGGCTTCGCCCACGACAATCATGTCTTTCTCGCGCGACAGGAGAGATGAGAGACCTACGCGCATGATGGAGTGATCGTCGGCGAGAAGTATGCGTATTTTGTTCATGGCAGTACGATATTTGCGGATATTCTGGTTGACCCCGGCTTTGACTTTATGGAGAACGAGCCGTTTATGGCGGCAAGTCGTTCATGTATTCCGGCCAGACCGAAATGACCTTCCCGCGGACCGGGGCGGCGTTGGGGATCGAAGCCGCATCCGTTGTCCTGAACGGAGAAAAGAACATTTCGCCCTTCAACCGTGCCCGCTATCCGGATGCGCGTGGCCGCACCGTGTCGGATCGCGTTTGCGACGAGTTCGCGGATTATGCAGAGCACCGCGTGCGCGGAGGCATCGGTTAAAAGCTGACGCGGTACATTGAAGCGGATCGTGATGTCGGCCTGAGCCTTCAGGACGGTAAGCGTCTTTTCGATCGCCCGCGTGAAGTCCGGGTCGTCCACGGTGTCGCTGCGCAGATCGAATAGACAGTTCTTCAGTTCCGTGCGGCTCGATTCCAGCATCCGCTTGGCGGTTTTGAGCAGATCCTTTGCCGCCTGCGGATCTTCCAAGACCGCGCCATGTCCGGCGGCGATCTGGCATGCGACCCCTGCAAGCGTCTGCGAAAGCGAGTCGTGCAACTCTACGGCAAGTCGCGTGCGCTCGGATATCTTCCGGCGCATCATGATTCTGTTTATGATTCTGTTGGTTGTGATGATGAACACAATTGCAAACAACAGCGTTATTATGGCGGCGGTCAATCGCGCTGGTGTCCACCACGGCGGACAGGAGATCACATTTATGTCCTGTGCAGATCGCAGAATCAGTTTGAGTCCGAGTGTCTGCGGCAATGCGATGTTTTCACGCCAGCTTTCCGTTTCCAACACCGCGAGAACGGTGATCTCTACCTTGGAATTTTTCTCAAGAATATCAATCGCATCGGGAGAAGCCGTGCAATCGATCGGCGTCGTGATCTCATCGGAGTTAAGCGAGAAGAGCGACATCGACGGTTGAATGTCGAGAACAGTGCCGCTGATGCGCAGAAGCCGCCCGTGGCTGTATCCGTTTATTCTGGGGCGTCCGCTTTCATCGGTGAACAGCTGCCGTAGCGTGGTGAAAGCGGGTTTTAGAATTGAGGCTTGCGCTTGTTCCGGATCCCGTTTGCATCGTGCGTAGATGAGGTTTACACCATAAGGATCGGCGTCTGGAAATCCCGCCACTGTAACCATTTCTCCTGCGGAGGGTCGTTCCTCCGGCATGGCAAGAGTGGCCTTTATGCGCCTGAATCCTTTTCCTTCAATCATGATTTGGTTGTCGTTCCATGCTGCCAGTACTATGCCTGTAAATCTGTGCAAGTCCATTCGGGCACTTTGTTCCTGAGAGCAAGGAGAGTCAAGGTTGAGCTCTGGCGAGTTGAAGATGTTGCCGCTTGGAACTGCGATGATTTCTATCCCGTCTATTTCATTGAGTAGGAGATGTTTGTCGACCCTTTTACGCGCACCACCGCTTATCGGCATCATGTTTCCGGTCAGTCGGACACGTGCACCAAGCGGTATAGATGCGGTCGGCGGATTGTTTGTGCCGATTGTCAGTGATGCACATAATATTGAAGCGTCGTCTTTAACAAAAAACTGGATGAATGAAGCGTCGATCTCATCTCTGCGGATGAGAACAAGAGTTCCTTCTGCGATTACAGTATTACTGATGGAGTCACGCTTTACAAGTTCAGCAATGGTAGTTTTCTCAGGAGGAGGGAGAGACCTTTTGCCGAGATGTATGACCTGCCGTACGCTTTCGTGTATATCGCCGTTGTCATACCTTACCTGTTCGCCGGATACGGCCACATGATCTCCGCGACTGACTCCGAATGATTTAGATGAGAATAGCCAATGGTGCCGTCTATCCATATCCTCAATGGCGAAGAAATGCTTTTTGCTGTTGGTAGTGATGACGGTGCCCGTACAGCAGAACCTACTGATGTTTTCCACAGCCTTAGGACAAATCGGCAACGGTATCTCGGCATTGGCGGCGGTTGGGTAGACTGGTACCGTCAATATTGTAAAAAAGCAGATGTATGCAGTTTCTTTTAGTGGGAAAAACATTTACCGATATGATATTTGATGTATCATATGAAGTCAATAGCTCGTGATTATACTTTGGTATAATGGCGTAAAATAAGCCGCAAATATATAATATTGACCTTTCTTTATTTGAAGAAATCTGGAGAATCGCTGAATGAAAGTCACCGAGTTAGGAAAAAACTTGTTGTGCATGATGTGCACGGCAGGCGTGGCTTTGTTCTCCAATATATGCAACGGATCATCGGTGCTGTTGGAAGGGTGGGAGTTTTCTCGGGACGGGAAGGATTGGGAGCGCGTGAGAATTCCTCACGATTGGGCGATTACCGGCGAATTCAATCGCACGAACGATTTGCAGCATGTGATGATTGTTCAAGACGGAGAATGCGTCGCACGCGATCATACTGGCCGCACCGGCGGTTTGCCATGGGTGGGCGAAGGCTGGTATCGAAGGCTTGTTTCGCTTCCGGAATACGCCAAAGAAGCAGAACTCGTCTTTGACGGAGCGATGTCCAATCCGACAGTATTTTCCGATGGCGAGAAAATTGGTGGATGTGAATCGGGATATGTCCCATTTATTGTGAAGATACCTGTTAAACGCAAGCAGTTGATAACCGTGCGTCTGGAAAACAAGCCTCTCAGTTCAAGGTGGTATCCGGGAGCGGGTCTCTACCGTCCGGTATGGTTGCGTGTGGATCCGAAGTTCAGAAACGAGGATGTGTTTGTGTGGACCGAGCGCATCGAGAACGGCAAAGCCTACATGCGCGTCAAGGGTCCAAGCGGAGAACGAAGTTTTGCGGTGGACAATCCCAGATTGTGGACTCCTGAAACACCACATCTGTATACGCTCGAACCCGAAGGGATCCGGTACGGAATTCGGACGGTCTCCTGGACGGACGGGTGCTTTAGGCTCAACGGTGCAAAGCGCAAGTTCAAGGGGGTCTGCCTGCATCATGATCTTGGCCCGCTTGGGGCGGCGTTCAACAGTTCGGCATTCCGTCGGCAGATACGACTGCTCAAGGATATGGGGTGCGATTCGGTCCGTACCGCCCACAATATGCCGTGCAGGTGGCAGATGGACATTTGCGATGAAGAAGGAATGATGGTGATGGCAGAGTCATTCGACGAATGGCGCAATCCGAAATGCAAGAACGGCTACAACCTTGTCTTCGATAAATGCTGGAGAGAAGACCTTGAAACGCTTGTCCGCTTCTTCCGCAATCATCCGTCCGTTGTGATGTGGTCGATAGGGAATGAGATCAACGAACAGTCGGACCCGGCATTCCTCGGATTGTGCAGAGAGATGCAGGAGCATTGTCACAAATTCGACCATACGCGACCGGTTACGCAGGGATTGGATCGTCTGAGATCAGCGATTGATAACGGTTTTGTATCGGCAATGGATGTTCCGGGGTTGAATTACCGTCTTCAGTTCTATCAGGAGGCGTGGACCAATTCCCGCCATCGCATAGTGCTTGGCTCCGAGACGGCGTCAACCGTTTCAAGCCGGGGTGTGTATAAGTTTCCCGCATCAGAGTCGAAGAATGCTGTATGGGATGACGGACAGTGCTGCTCGTATGACCTTGGATGCTGTTCGTGGAGCAATCTGCCGGATGATGATTTTGCCATTCAGGATGACAATCCTTGGACGATAGGTGAATTTGTATGGACGGGCTTCGACTATCTTGGCGAGCCTACGCCGTATAAGGAATATTGGCCGTCACGTTCAGCCTATTTTGGCATATTCGACCTTGCGGGACTTCCAAAGGATCGATATTGGCTGTATCGCAGTAGATGGAACGAGTCCTCTCCAACCATTCACATCCTTCCGCATTGGATGTGGCCCGGACGTGAAGGCAAAGTCACTCCTGTGTACTGCTACACGTCGTATCCTTCGGCGGAGCTTTTCGTGAATGGCAAATCGCAGGGAAGACGCACGAAAGATCCGTCATCGCGTCTCGACCGCTACCGCTTGCGCTGGAATGATGTTGTGTATCAGCCGGGCGAATTGAGAGTTGTCGCATACGATGCGAACGGCAAGGTGTCTGGCGAAAGGGTTGTCCGTACGGCGGGAAAACCGTCGGCGCTTGCCGTGTCGGCAGATAGGGTGACGCTTGCGGCACCGTCATCATGCGATACGCCGGATATTGCTTTTGTCACGGTTGATGTGGTGGATGAAGGCGGCAATCTGTGTCCGCACGCAGACAACCGCCTCAGCTTCGACACGCAAGGCGCGGTGGCGTTCCGCGCCGTCTGCAACGGTGATTCGACATCGCTTGAGCATTTTGCCGATCCGTCCATGAAGACCTTCGGCGGGCGGCTTGTCGTACTTGTCGAGGCGTTACGCAGCGGCATGGGAACACTTCATGTTACTTCGGATAGACTTAAAACGGCAACTGTCAAATTTATGGTGAAATAAGGAGATTGGAAGATGAAGCATTCAATTCGTAAAGAGATGTTCTGCGTTGGCGTAGTTGTGGCCAGCTGTTGCGCAACAGTGAGTGTGTCCGGCGCAAATTATGAGTTCCCGTCTGTAGGGGGTGATATTTCAAGTGCTGAAGCGTGGAATGGGATATTGCCTGACGGCGCCTTCATACCCGGTGAAGCTGACAGTATCGACATCTCCCAGCCTTCGGACAAATACAAGATCACTAAGAATGTCACCTTTGGAAACATCCGTTTCAACGGCGGAAGCGAGAAATATCTTATCGACGCCACCGGATGTGATGTCAATTTTACGACGAATAAAAACGCATTGTACACTTACACGGCGGAAAATGAAGTGAATCGTAATATCACATTAAAAGGCGGATGTTGGAATCTGAACAAAGGTGAATGGCTTGGAATTGACATACACAATACTTTTGAATTGATTGATTCATGCGTTTTGACCAACATCTCGACATGCTGGGCGACAATGTGGAATCAGAGGGACGCTCATCTTCTGTTGAAAAACCAATCCAGAATCTACTGCAGCGACTTCCGGGTAGGAAAGAAAAATGTTAACGGTTCCGTCGAGGTGTCCGGAGGATCCAAGATTTTTGCCGACATTTTTTATACTGACACGGAAGGTGAGGTTGCAGATAAGGTGAACGGTCGTACGACAATAACCGGTGAAGGTTCGCTTCTGGAATCCCAAATTATCTTATTGGGTTATAAAACCAGCGATAACTACATTCAGGCGTATGATGGTGCAACCGTACGCTGCAATAAGATTACCATCAACAGCTCTTACGGAAGTAACAATCGTCTGGTGCTGGATGATGCCGTTCTTGATGTCACCGGTTACATTCTGCTCAAAAACGGTGAGAGCAACGGAACACAAAGTGGAATTGTCGCGACAAATTCGATCATATCGGTAAATGCTTTCACCAATAGCTGCCGGTCGTCTTATTTGGATTTTCAGAATGTACAGTTCGAGTGCAATGGTGAATTTCATCCATTCTATTACGGTAGATACAGTACGGTGCGATTTGGAGGAAGTGACGGAAATCTGCCGGATTTCATGAAAAACCCTGAGGCACTTTTCGGAACCTCGCCAATTGGCCATACTTTGCTGATCGATGACGGCTTTATGTGGAAGAACGGTGCATATACAAAAAAGATGATGCAGACGACCTCCAACTGTACAATTCGCGTGTGCAACAATGCGAGTCTTGAATGGTCAACGCAGTTTTTCCTGGGGCATACCGATTTTGCCAACCAATGTCTGGATAACGTCGTTGAGATTCTTGATGGCGGCGTCATGACTGCGAGTAGATTTTATATTGCAGGATCTGGAAATACTTTGGTGGTGAGTAATGGAACTTTGCGCCTAACCGACGACACAGAGGGTATTGGCATAGGATACAGTCATAGCAATGCCAAATATACGCCCAATGGGGCAAAGGTTGTAATTTCAGGAACAACGCCAAAAATTGAAGTCCAGGGGAATTGCTATCTGAGACAGGATTCGATACTTGAGTTTGAAATTCCCGTTCATGGATATGCCGAAGGACACGTTCCGTTTGAGGGCAATCAGCTCTTTTTCGATAACACGGCGTCAATCAGGGTTGATTGCGAAGATTATTTTGCTGCGGGCGGCGGAGTGCTTACGCTTATGAAGTTTAAGAATCTTCCGAAATGGGCGGATGTCCATACAAGAATTGCCCAATGGCTGCAAGCGCAAAATGAGGCAATGCCGCTTTCCCGTTGCAGTCTTAAGTATGTAGTGAAGGATGATGAACCCCATCCTCATCATATTGTGCTCCGCGCTCATCCTCCGATGGGATTGAGGATAGTTGTGAGATAAGGGAGGCAGGATGAACGTCAAAAATGCATTGGCGATCTCAGTTTTGGCTGCGGCCACGGCGCTTTCCGCGAAGGAGTATAGAGGTGTTGTCATTATACGTCCGGAAAATCCAACGCTGAGCGAAGAGTTTGCCGTCAAGGAGTTGCAGTATCACCTTGAAAAGGCGACCGGGAAGATCGTACCGGTTCTGCCGGAGGCGATGTCGGATGAAGGGGGAAGCAGATTTTATGTCGGTAATGTAAGCGCTTTGACAAATGCCGGTTGCCGCTATGCCGATTTCGCTGCCGAAGAGCGCTTGGTCAAAGGTGTTGACGGAGATGTGTATCTTGTTGGCGGCGAGCTGCCTGATTTTGACAAGCGTGTGAGCACATCCGGGTACAAAAGCGCGTATGGGCTTGCAGGCGGCGGTACGCTTTACGCCGTTTATGATTTTCTAGAAAACGAAATGGGGGTCAGGTGGATTTGGCCAGGGGAATTAGGTGAAGTGATTCCTCGAAAGGCGATTCCATTGATGGATGGGGTGGAGAGGCGAGGTCGAGAGCCGCTCTTGAAACGTACGCTGCGCGGCGATCTTGAAGGCTCGAGACGCATTTCCGGTGCCAATAGATTATGGGGGTGGAAGCATCCGGTGAATGCCCGTCGGGCAATGGAGGCAAAGCGACTGTGGCTTACCCGTAACCGCACGGGTTCGCGACGTGATTTCACGTTTGGTCATGCCTTTGTAGACTGGCATAAACGATTCAAGGACCGTCCTGAAGTCTTTGCCATGCAGCCAACCGGGCTTCGCGGGCGTTTCGCCGGCACGGATGCCGAAGACACGATAAACAAATATTATCCGCTTTGCGTGGCCAATCCCGCAGTCCACGACATCATAGTCAGCGGATGGGCGCGGAGTAACAAGAACCGGTTTGCTCCGAATGAGAAACCACCCTGCATAAACTGCTGCGAAAACGATTCCGCTGCGTTCTGTATCTGCCCGAGGTGCCGTGCCTGGGATGCCGCAGATCCGCTTTTCAGCAAGTCGCCATACTGGTCGGGAGCGTTGAAGGATGTGACAACAAAAGACCGGTTTGCCATGTGTGAGATAGTGTGGGAAGGTGAGGGGGAATTGGCCCGTGGACACAATCCGCCGTCCATTACCGACCGCTATGTCCGGTTTTACAATACTGTTCTTGAAAAAGCGCGCTCGGTGCATCCGTTGGCGGAAGTTTGCGCCTATGCCTATGTGAATTACCGTGAACCGCCCAAAGAAGTGCGAGTGTCCGATGGCGTTGTCATTTCGTATGTGCCGGCCATTTCATTCCCATACACTAAAGAAAGCAGTGTGGTGTTCCGCAAAGCATGGGCCGGATGGAATAAAATGGGTGCTACTCAGATGTTCTACCGTCCAAACTACATGTTCAACGGCGGCAATATGCCGTATTCATCGGCAAAGCGCATGGCAGATGACATGAACTTTGCGTATGCACACGGGATGATTGCAATCGATCAGGATTCGCTTACCGGAGCGTGGAGCGCACAGGCGATGAAAAACTATGTGGCGGCGCGCATTCTCAGAGAACCAGATGTCACCTACGGAAAAATGTCCGCGGAATTCTATTCTGCATTCGGTGCGGCGTCGGAGCAGGTGCGTGAATATTGCGAGATGCTCGAGGCGTTGAACGACAGGTTCTCCAAGGATGAATGGGCGGAAATCGGCAAGCGCAACCGCACCGTGCGCGGCGGTGTTGGCGGCAAGGGGCCGTCTTTCGCTCTCACGTCCGCCGATCTCTATTCCGAAGAATGGTTTGCCGCCGCTGATGAATTGTTGGTGTCTGCTGGCGCGAAAGTCGCGGGGCGGGAGAAGGAACGTGTGGAATTTCTCCGTAAAGGTTTGAAGGATGGTCTTCTCACATATCGTACGCGCGTTGCTCAAAAGACCGGAGATGCGGCGGCATTCAAGGCGGCATTCAAAAATCTTGTCGAATATCGGGCTTCAATAGAGGCGGATTGCGTGCTGGAGTTAGCGTATTTTTGCGATATGGAAGCGAGCTATAGCGGTTGGCCGCATACTCATCAGAGATATTATCTCCAGAGGTGATGGTAAAAGGCTGATAAGGAAAAAAGATGAAGGGTCCATTCAAGTTGATTTTGGCGGCGGCGTTCTGCGGAGTCGGTGTGTCGGCGGTCAACGCCATGATGCAGAAGACGTGTGGAAGCGCCGGGGCGTTTCCTGTCGCCCGCGGTGTGCTGGTGCGGTTTGCCGGGGAAGAGGTCGCGGCAAAATTCACATTCGAACGCATGTTTGCCGATGAGCCTATGGCCGAGGTGTCGGCGGCGCAGGGAAAGATACTCGTCAGGGCTACGGATGAGAACCGTGCTGCTGCGGCGGTTGGCCGGTACATCCGTGAAATTGCGAAAGGACACTGGAGCCGTTGCGGGAACAGGGTCCCTGAAAGGTGGCCGCTGCCGGAGAAGCCGCTTAAGGTTAAGACGGTGCTTCCGCATCTTCACGCATACAATTACTGCGTATTCTCGTATTCGTTTGCGTTCTACGGAAAGAATGAATGGCGGGCCAACATCGACAGGCTTGCGCTCTCCGGCTTCAATTCGGCGCTGGTGCCCACCGGAAATATGAAGGTGTGGCAGCTTTTCATGCGTGATGCAGGTTTTTCGGAAGAGCAGATAGCGGCTTTTATTCCTGATGAAACGGCACAGTCCTGGGTTAATTGCGGAGTGATGGAAGGCGTCGGTGCGCCATTCCCGCCGGAGCGCATTGATGAAGAGGCGGTGCTTGGCCGCTGGATTGTCAAAGAGATGCGCGCTCTCGGCATTGAACCGATGCTTCAGGGATTTACGGGGCTTCTGCCAAACAGTTCGACCAATGTGATTTGCGGGGTGAAATGGCCTGATGCAAGAATTTACGATCAGGGGATTTGGGCGAAAGAACTGAAGCGTCCGGTGCTTTTGGATGCCACGACGGCAGCGTATTCGAAGCTTGCGAAGCTATGGTACCGGAGACTTTATGAAGTGTATGGTATTTCCGATCCCAAATTCTTCGTAGGTAATCTTTTCAGCGAAGGCGGCGTTGCGAATGATGTGGATTGCTCCAAGGTTGCGGCGGCAATGCAGCGTGAACAGCAGATTGCCGCACCGGGCGCAATCTGGTGCATCAGCTGCTGGGGTAACGCTCCGAGACAAGATCTGCTCGACGGTCTTAATCCTGATATAACACGCATAATTGTTCTCGACAAGAACATGGCGAACAGTGGTGTTTTTAAGCGCGGGTTCGGGAAGATCACATGGATATGGGGCGAGTTGCTCAACTTCGGCGGGAACGAGGGTATGTACGGCGGGATGGATGCACTCGTCAACATGGGTGGACATTTGAAGGGCGATAACGGCAAGACCTTGCGTGGTTACGCATCGGAATCTGAAGGTCTCGATTCCAATCCCGTTTTCTACGACCTTTTCACCGATCAGTTTTTCCGTTATGACGTCGCCGTTGGAGAAGGTGCGCTCGAGCGCTGGCTTGCGGATTATGCCGTCCGCCGCTATGGAATACGCGATTCGCGGATGGAAAAGGCTCTCGTGCTGCTGTCTAAATCGATATGGAATGTTGATCGCCTGCAGGAAGGGTGTTCGGAGTCTGTGATCTGCGCCCGTCCGAAGTGGGATGTGAAACGCGCAACGACATGGGGCAGTCCCGAACCGTTGTATTACGATCCGAAGGATGTGGAAGCCGCGGCGCGGCTCTATCTTGAAACGGCAAAATCCAATCCGGAACTTTTGGATTTGGAGACGTTCCGTTTTGATTTTACGGATGTGTTCCGCCAGGTTTTTTCCGATAGGGCACGTGCGCTTGTGCCGCGGATGAAAGACGACGAATCAGCTCGGAAGGAATTTCTTGCGATCATTGAAAGGATGGATTCGCTTTTGGCATGTACCGACGCATTTCGTCTTGATACATGGGAGAACCGCGCCCGTAAGCGCGCAGGCGCACGCGGCGTGAGGGCTTTGCGCCGTATGTTCACCACATGGATAGAACGGCCGAATTCCCGGCTCAACGACTATGCGCATCATCAGCTTGCCGGGTTGCTTTCCGGTTACTATGCGCAGCGGTGGAAGATATTTTTTACGGATTCTGAAAATGCCGAGGCGAAGCTTGACGAGATAGAACGGAATGCTCCGTTCGCAGACTGGAAGACTCCGCCCAAAAACGGCAACTTGCTTGAAATCGCTGAGGCTGAATTCTGTGGGGACCATTCAAAAATTAACGCGCAAGCTGCGCGTTGTACGGTTTGGGTTAATGTAAATGGATGGGATAGGATTTCGTCCGCACAGTAATCTTGAGAATTAGTCCAAACCGTATTCTCATCATCCTCGGCCTCATTGCATCAGAAGCGAGAGAATTGCTCCGAAGAGAATTCTCATTTTAGGCAATGGGGCGGACGCATGCAATTGCATGTCAGTCATCAAAAGCAAGCTGAACTTGTCGTTGTTGAGATTGCGACTGAGTCTTTTTCAGTGTAAATAGGTCTTATGTCGTCGTCGATTGCACGCACTATAGATGAGAGTTTTGTATCTCCCAAGGCCTGAATGCCATAAATACATTCCTCGATGAACCTTTTTGTCGGTTTTGAAAATGGGTAAAAACTTTGAAATCCACGCGACACCGTTAAAGTCAGGACTTGACATGATACAGTAAAATTGATACAGTAGCCGAGTTTTGGTATAATGTACACATGAGAAAGAACAGGGTGATCGAGCAGAACAGGTTCTATCACCTTGTCAGCTGGCTTGCGCACCGTGCGTTCTTCCTCGACGACGAGGAGATGGACCGCGCGGTTGCGCTGATGCGCCGCGTAGAGGCATGAGTACAAGTTAGCATGAGTTACTGTATCAATAGAGCTGTATCAATAAGCTCTGACCCTTTTGACCCGCGAATGGTCGTGGATGTGCCTTCAAACTGAATCAGCATGGGTCAGACCCCTGCGGCGTTGTGCGTCAGAGTGGTGCGAAGGGAGAGTGCCGTCTGTGTGCGCGTTTCGCCAGTCGGTCATAGTTAGCCCCGTCGCTTTCAAGAAGAATTTGCGAAGGGAATTCGGGTTTGCGAATCCGCAGAAGTCGGATATCGCCTTGAGTTGCATGTTGGCGTTCTTCAGCAGATGCTTTGTGCGTTCAAGTTGTATGGCATGAATTTCTGAGAGTATCGAGTGTCCGACAGCCCGTGAAAATCTGATGTCGGCCATGCGACGAGAACATGGGAAAATCGCAGCGACTTTTGCTGCCTGGAGCCCGTTACAGGCTTCGCGACGGATGAGATCCAGTGCGGCCGAGACATGTTTGTCGTTACGCATCAAAAGCCGAGTCGACGCACGGCGAACAATACGCATGGGGCCGAACATTAGGACTCTGTTTCCCCGATATTTACCCTTTGACATCGCGACATCCAGAAGCATTAACGCGGCGAGAGCCCCTCCCTTGCGGAAATCAGGCTCGATGCTTGTGAGCGGAGGGGTTGTTCGCTCGCAGATCTGCCCATAGTTGTCAACGCTGATCACGGCGATTTCTCCTGGTACCTTCAGTCCGGCGATCTGCGCTGTGGAAAGGACGCTTTCGCCGGTCTTGTCGTTCGCTGCAAAGACGGCGCACGGTTTTGGAAGCGACGAGAGGAATTCGCGGAGGTTTTGAAGGTAGGCGACTTCGCTTTGGGCGGGGCTCTTAGATTCAAACACGTGGCATTGTTTGCCGTTCAGTGCGAGGACATCAGAAAATTCCTTCCCGCGCGACTCGCTCCATGCGCGGCGCTCCCTGAAATTGACGAACGCGAATTCCTCGAAACGCGTTTCAAGGAGTTCCTGCGCGGCTTTTCTCGCCGTCGCCGCCTGGTCGTGCATCACTTGCAAGCTTGTGCGAGGCAGTGTTGTGGGGTTGTGACCTAGAAACACCGTGTGCATCCCGGCGAAAATTGCGGCGTCCAGTTCGTTGTATTCGTTTCCGCAATCAACAATGGCGCCCAGCGGATGCCAAAAGGCGGCGAGGCCTTTCAAGAGCGCTTTCGTCGGCGTCTCCTCGACCACCTGGACATGAATCCTCTTTTTATCCATTATCTCACGGACACCGGCGATTTTTTCCGGTGCGGACGTTCTTGTAGGGGACTGGAAATATAGAATTGTCTGCATACAGCGATATTATACCATATTATACCAAATTTCCAAAATGGGATGCAAGGGGTTTCCTTTCTGGAGCTGCATGGTGGTGCGGCGCATGGTATAATACAGCCCATTGTCCATTGTCGCATATGGCTTAACACGAAGAATATCTATGAAGGATCTTAAAAAAGGAGAGGGACTATGAAAACATCGGCAATTCTGTCCGCAGCCGTCGCGGTCGCGCTTTGCGGACTTTTCGCATCGGCGGTGCGCGCCGATGCGGATTCAGACGCAAGGGCGAGGTGGGTCGCCGTCGCGCACCGCGTCGCGGCGGAAGGGACGGTGCTGCTCAAAAACGACAACGGCACGCTGCCGCTCGGCGAAGGTGAGAGCGTCGCCGTTTATGGCGGCAAGTACCGCAAATGCGGCGGCGGTTCGTCCAAGGTCCAGTCGTCCTACGAGATTTCCGTCCCGGAAGGGCTTCGCAGATGCGGAGTCGAAATCGTCAAGGGGCGGGCGGACGCGGCGGTCGTGACGCTGACGCGGGGGGCGAGCGAGGGTGCGGACGCGAAGGACGAGGCTTACGGCCTCAGCGAGAAAGAACTGGGGCTTGTCGAAACTGCGGCGGCGCAGTGCGGCAAGGTCGTGGTCGTGCTGAACACGGGTCATCTGGTCAATGTCAAACCGCTCAAGGACAATCCACGAGTCGGCGCGATCCTGATGGCATGGTTCCCCGGCCAGGAGGGCGGTGCGGCGATTGCGGAAATCATCACCGGGCGCGTCAATCCGTCCGGGCGGCTCGCCGACACGATCGCCGAGAAGATAGAGGATTATCCGACCCACAGGTATTTCCGGGAAAAGCCGCTCGATCTCGACTACGGCGAGGGACGCGATGTCGGCTACCGCTATTTCAACGCGAAGGCGAAAGACCGCATCGTCTATCCGTTCGGGCACGGGCTGTCGTACACGACTTTCAGCGAAAGCGATGAAGGCCCGGCGGACGGCACGGGCAAGACGCTTCGCGTCACGGTCGCAAACACGGGAAAAACCGCAGGGCGCCACAGCGTGCTGCGCTACGAGAACGGCGAGCTCGCGGCATACGCGAAGACGCGGCTTCTCGCGCCGGGCGAGTCGCAGACTCTCGTTCTGAAGCCGTTCGATCCGTCCGTCCGCAAAGGTCCTGCGCCGGAAGTCGCCGACGGCGAAATCGACGCAGCCCTCGCGAAACTGTCCATAGAGGAAAAGGTGGCCCTCTGCAGCGCCCAGCCGCCCGCCATGGTTCGCGGCACGGCGGGCGTGGGCAACCTGCCGCGTTTCGGATTCCCGAACGAACAGACCGCCGACGGGCCCAACGGCGTCAGGCGCTACGGGCCGAGCACGTGCCATCCGGCAGGCGCGCTTCTCGCGCAGACGTTCGACGACGATCTCGCTTTCGAGACGGGGCGCGCGCTGGGCGAAGAGGCGGCAAGCCTGAACGTGGACATACTTCTGGGGCCGGGGCTCAACATCCACCGTCATCCGCTGTGCGGACGGAACTTCGAGTATTTCAGCGAAGACCCGCTCGTCAGCGGGCGCATCGCCGCCGCCTACGTGCGCGGCGTCCAGTCGACGGGCGTCGCCGCCACGCTCAAGCATTTCTGCTGCAACAGCCGCGAGTGGAAGCGCCGCGAATATTCGAGCAATGTCGACGAGCGGACGCTCCGCGACATCTACCTCAAGGGATTCGAAATCGCCGTCAAGGAGGGCCGCCCGCGATGCGTGATGACTGCCTACAACAAGGTGAACGGGACGTACGCGGGCGAGTGCGGATGGCTCGTCGACGGCATCCTGCGCGGCGAATGGGGGTTCGACGGACTTGTCATGACCGACTGGCGGTGCCTTTCCGAGATGCACCGGCAGATTGCGGCCGGCAACGACGTCGATATGCCGTTCGGTTTTCAGGATCGCATCGACGACACCGTTGAAAAGGTGAAGTCCGGCCAGCTTTCCGAAAAAGCGCTCGACGCCTGCGCAAAGCGCGTGCTCCGGGAGGTGAAAAGATCCCGCCGTTATGCCAACAGGGATTTCGGGCACGTCGCATCCGTCTCTGCAACGGGACGGACGCGCATTCCGGGACGCGAGGCGGCCTGCGTATCCTCCACGTGGTCGGCGAGCGTCGACGATCCCGCAGAGGGCTGGTGCCATTCCCAACTCGGTCTCGATTCGCGCGGACACGACACATTCCTCCTCTTCCAGCTCAAGACGCCTAAGTGCGGCGCATACCGCGTCCGCGTCAAAGCGAAGACCGACCATGCGAAGAGCCGCATTTCGCTTCAGGCGCAAGGTGGCAGGGAGTCCCGGGCGCTTGAATTCGCGGCGACAAACGTCTGGGAGACGCTTGGCCCCGTGAAAGTGGAACTGCCCGAAGGGTTCTCGACGCTCAAAGTCTGGTTCAGGGGAGGCGCGCCGTTCAATCGCGCATTCAATCCGGGCGTGACGTTCTCGTCTCTGGAAATCGAGCCTTGCGGGGAAGGCGATGCCGGGCGCGACTATGCGTCCGACGCCGGTTTCGTGGAATCGTTTCGCGCCGGGGCGCTTACGATCGCGCGAAGGAAAATGGCGAAGTGCGAAGACTGGCGCGTGAAGCACGCGGACGAACTGCCCGAAGGGTTGAAGCCGCGCATCGCGACGGGCGGCAATTTCACAGGCTACTTCCTCTGGGACAGTGCGTTCTGCGTTCTCTGGGCGAGGTATACGACAAAGGAAGAAGGCTTTCCCGTCGAGGAAACGCTGGACAATTTCTACGTCCTGCAGACCCGGAGCGAAGACGGGCTCATCAACCGCGAATACTCTGCCAGGGGGCGGGCGTACTGGAATCCCGACCATCCGGTGTCGTTCGCGCCGCCGCTTCTCGCCTGGGCCGAAATGGCCCTCTACAGGTGCGGCAGGACGGACAAGGCGCGGCTCGAGAGGGTTTTTCCGCATCTTGCGCGCCACCATGCGGCGTGCCGCAGACGCTACCGCCGCGCCGACGGACTTTATTTCGGCGATGCGCTCGGATGCGGGATGGACGATCTGCCGAGGTGGCCGCGCGGCATGGGCGCGGAGGAGCGCGTCAAGGGCGGCATTCCGTTCACGCGCGACGTGCAGGGCGCCGACAACCTGACCTACTACGACAAGACGGTCAAGCGCGGCCGCGTTTCGTTCTACTGCTGGAACCGCCAAGCCGGATGGATCGACATGACTTCGCAGATGGCGCTCGACGCCATGGAGCTTGCCGCGATGGCCCACGCGATCGGCAAGGACGCCGAAGCGGACGCCTACCGCGCGGAATACGGCGAACTGAAGGAACTTGTAAACAGGCTCTGCTGGGACGAGGAACTCGGCTTCTACTGCGACGTGGCCGGCGGCGGGACGATCAAGCGCCGGCACGCCGGCGCCTTCTGGGCGCTGCTCGCGCGGCTGGCGCCGCCGGAAAGGGCGCGGAGGATGCGCGATGCGATGATGGACGAGAAACTGTTCTTCCGCGCCGTCCCGTTCCCCGCGCTGCCGGCCGACGACCCCGACTACAGGCCGGACAAGGCGTACTGGTGCGGGCTTTCGTGGCCGCCCACGACATACGTCGGCATACACGCGCTTCTCGCCTGCGGCTTTCGCGACGACGCCGAAAAGGCCGCCCGCAGATGGTACAACGCCAATGCACGGATATGGGAGGATACGGGAACCTGCCGCGAAAACATCCATCCCGATACCGGCGCGGGACGCAGCGGCAAGGATTTCTGCGGCTGGGCGGCCCTTGCACCGGTGGCTCTCCCCGACGAGTTCGGCTGGAGACGCCAATAATGTGACAAAACACTACGGCACCGGTAAATTTTGCTTCGCTCTTGACTTTTGGGCGTAGGGCGTGCTATAATTGGTGTTGATTTCGGTGCTATTAAAGACTTCAAAAGGAGTAAGACCATGATTGCGACAATGCCCGCACAAGAAGTTAAGCGGCGCGGAATGAGCGCGTTGAACGAGCAGTTGAAGAACGGCCCGGTGTGGGTCATCGCGAACAACACGCCGAAGTATGTCGTGCTTTTCGCCGACGACTTCAAGCGTATGCGCCACGAGGCGTTTGTCAACGGCGTTCTGGAATCCGAGGCGGAATACCGCGCGGGGCTTTCCACCCCGACAACCGTTGCGGAGCTTATGACCGCTTTTGACGATTGAGGCGTGCGCCGATGTACACGCTCAGACAGACAACGCACTTCGCACGAGCCTTCCGCCGCTTCGCAAAGGCGCACCCTGAACTTCGCGATGCGACGAACGATGTTCTCGGACAGCTCGCGTCCGATCCGTTCGCGCCGCGACTTCGGTTGCACGCCCTGTCGGGGCGGCTTGCCGGTAAACAGGCCGTGAGCATCAACTTCTCCTACCGCATCGTGCTGTGCGTCGAGGTAAAGGACTCCGAGATCATTCTGCATGATGTCGGCTCCCACGACGACGTCTACGGGTGAGTCGCACCCGATTTTTTGTTCCTGAATGGGATGCGGGTTTGTTCTATCATGGGATCGTGTAGCCGCTGGGAAAATGATATAATGCATTATAAATTAGCATCATGATGAGGAAAAACATGACGAAAGGAATCGCATTCGGTGCAGCATTGGCGGTTGTGTTGCAGGCGGTGGCCGTTGAGGCGCCCGTTGCGCGGCAGTTCGACGGCGACCACCTCCTGCGCGTGGCGCTGCCGATGGGCGGGATCGGCTGCGGCGCGGTGTCGCTTTCCGGGCGCGGCGAACTGGTCGACTGGGAAATCATGAACCGCGCCAACAAGACGATGAGCGAGACGGAGCGAGGCCCCATTTCCCGCACGTTTTTCGCCATTCGCGTCAAGGGCGCGTCGCACGAATCCACGACGATGCTCGCCGGGCCGCTTCATCCGACGGAGCTCTATTCGTCCGAGGGACAGTGCGCACCGCAGAGCGGTCTGCCGCGATTCCGCGAGGCGTCGTTCGACGGCGCGTTCCCGTTCGGCACGGTGCATCTTGAAGACGGGGATCTGCCGGTCAAGGTTCGCATAAAGGGCTTCTCTCCGTTCGTTCCCGGCGACAGCGCGGCGAGTTCCCTTCCCGTCGCGTCGCTCGAATACGAGGTGGAGAATCTTTCCGGCGGGCCGCTGGAGGTGTCCGTCGCGGCGTTCGTCCGCAACATCGTCGGCAACGACGGCAACCCGACGGGCTTCAACGGCCGCCGCCTGTCCCGTACCGGCGGCGAAAAGGGCAACCGCACGGTTTACCGCGAGGGGGCGGGGCTGCGCGGCATCATGTGCCTTTCGGACGGCGTCGCGACGAATTCGCCCGCATGGGGCACGTTCGCGCTCTCTACGCCGGAAACGGAAGGGACCCTCACATTTCGCGAAAGGTTCGCGCCGAACGGTTGGAGCGGCACGGTGCTCGATTTTTGGGACGACCTTTCCGACGACGGCGAACTGACCGCGCGCGCGCCGACCGGCAACGACGCGCCGCACGGCGGACTCTGCCTGAAGAAGTCCGTCGCGCCCGGAGAGACGAAGCCGTTCCGATTTGCGTTCACGTGGAATTTCCCGAACCGTCCGGCGTGGGAGAACGTGAACGTCATCGTCGGCAACTGGTATTCGCGGTTCTACGCCGACGCCTGGGATGCGGCGGAAAAGATCGTGCCGCGCCTCGGCGAGCTGGAGGCGAAGTCGCTCGCGTTCACGCGAAAGGTCCTCGCGCTCGACGCGCCGGACGAAATAAAGGAGGCCGCGCTTTCCAACCTCGCCGTCCTGAAAAGCCAGACGGTGTTCCGCGTGCCTTCCGGTCATCTCCTCGGCTGGGAGGGCGTCTTCGAGCACGAGGGTTCGTGCCGGGGCAGCTGCACGCACGTCTGGAACTACGAAAACGCCGTCGCCTGCCTGTTCCCCGACCTCGCGCGGTCGATGCGCGACGTCGAGTTCAACTACGCGATGAACCCGGCGAATGGCGCGATGGATTTCAGGGCGGCGCTTCCGCTCGGCTCCAGCCGCAACAGCGCCGTCGCGGCGGACGGGCAGATGGGCTGCATCATGAAGGTCTACCGCGACTGGAAAATCTGCGGCGACGACGAGTGGCTTAAAGCGATCTGGCCGAACGTCAAGAAGGCGCTTGCGTTCGCGTGGATTCCGGCGGAGAGGTGGACGTGGAACGCGAAGTGGCGCAAAGGCGGTTGGGACGCCGGAAAGTCCGGCCTCATGGACGGCGAGCAGCACAATACGATGGACGTCAACTACTACGGGCCGAATCCGCAGATGGGCTTTTGGTATCTTGGCGCGCTCCGCGCGGCGGAGGAAATGGCCAAGGCGACGGGCGACGCGGCGTTCGCGGAGGAGTGCCGCGCAATCTACGAGAAAGGGACGCGGCGCATCGACGAGGAACTCTTCAACGGCGACTATTACGAGCAGCACATTACTGAGGGGCACGGCGAGCTGCCGTACCAGCTTGGGAAGTGCTGCCTCGTCGATCAGCTCGTCGGCCAGCAGATGGCGCATCTCTGGGGTCTGGGCGACCTCGCGAAGCGGGAGAACCTGAAAAAGACGTGCGAGTCCATCATGCGGTGGAACTTCCGGAGCGACTTCTCGCGCCACTTCAACAATATGCGCACCTACTGCGCCGGGGACGAGGCGGGGCTTCTGATGGGGTCGTGGCCGCGCGGGCGCCTCAAGACGCCGTTCCCCTACTTCGGCGAGGTGATGACGGGTTTCGAGTACGTTGCCGCCGCCGAGATGGTTTTCCAGGGGATGGACGCCGACGCGGTCAGGGTAGTCAAGGCGGTGCGCGACCGTCACGACGGTCTCAAGCGCAATCCGTTCAGCGAGCCGGAGTGCGGCCACAACTACGCGCGCTCGATGGCGAGCTGGAATGTCCTGCTCGCGTGGCTGCAGACGCATGGCGGCGATGCCGGGGACTTGATATGGAAATGACCCGAAGAGGCTTCATAAAGGCGGCTGGAGCAACGGCGTTCGCGTCTGCTGCGTACTTGACGGGTGCCGCCGAATGGTTTGCAACTGAACTAGGAAAGGAAGGTCGTGGCATGTTGAAGGGTATATCGCCGGTCGTATCGCCGGATCTGCTGAAGACGCTCGCTGAAATGGGCCATGGCGACGAAATCGTCATATCCGACGCCCATTTCCCCGGGCACACGTTCAATCCGCGCGTCATCCGCGCGGACGGAATCGGCGCGGACAGGCTGCTCGCGGGCATCATTCCGCTCTTCGAACTGGATGCCTATGCAACGCCCGTCGTGATGATGGAGGCCGTGCCGGGCGATACGCTCGACCCGTCCGTCGAGGCGAAGTACCGCAAGGCTCTCGGCTACGAAGGAACGATTGAGCGCGTCGAACGCTTCGCATTCTACGAGCGCGCAAAGAAGGCGTACGCCGTCGTCATTTCCGGCGAGACTGCGAAATACGGCAACATCATCCTCAAGAAGGGCGTCACGCCGGTCGCGTGAGCGGCTTGCCGCGACCTTCGGTATTGCGGCGACGACAAGCGCCGCCCTCTCGCGTTGCTTCGGCATTTCCTGAATGGGATGCGGGTTTGTTCCTGTATGGAATCTTGGAGTCTAGGGGAATCTGCTATAATACTTGCCAAAATCAAAATTACATGGAGGCAAGTAAATGAAAGAGTTGGTAGCAGTAGTATCGATTACTTTCGCGGCAACCGCGTTCGCTGCCGATCCGTATTTGACGGCAAAGGACGATACCGGCAAGACTTCCTTCACTGATGGTGCGCGTTGGAGCGACGGCAATCCGCCCTCTCCCGATTACGACTATATCGTCGGTAGCGGACGCCAAATCCGCAGCCCAGCCGTAAACGCGTCGAGTTTTACGAACGCCGTGTTTGCCGGAAGATCGCTGACGCTGGGTTCAAGTTCGTCCGGCGGCAGTCTGATTTCCAAAACGACTTCGAATACCCGGGGAATAGCGCAGGTGACGATTGACGATCTGCGGCTGATCAACGCGAACAGCTACATTACGCATGGCGGTGACAGGACTTATTCATCGCTCTGCGGCAAAATCACGTTCTCCGTGCCGATGGCGGCTGTCACGACAACCAGCGCACCGTATTTCGAGATGTCGGCGAAACGCATTTTTGAAGTCTATTCCGATCTGTGCGCGGAACCGGGGTATGGTTTCAAGATCATTCGAGGTCAGTCAAATCCCAGCGGACGCGTCCTGCTGATGAGCGACAACCCGAACTTCAAGGGCTATATCGCCGTTACCGGCGAAGACGACTATCTGACGGCGGAAACCTCCGGCGCGCTCGGTCCCGAACCGGCGGAGCCGACAGTCCTCCTGAACCTCCGGGCGTCCGGCGCGTTCGGCGTGGAATACGGCGACGTCACCATCGACCAGCCCAAACGCGGCATATCCGTGACAAGCGCCGCCGGCGGCAAGCTCTATGCGGCGAGCGGCAAGACGCTCACGACTTCGATGTTCATCACGACGGAGGCGACCAAGCGTCCGCTCAAGAAGATCGGCGCGGGCAATGTCTTTGTCACGGGCTCGTGCGATGTCGGCGACATCGAAATCCAGGAGGGAACGCTCGGCCTCGCGGGCCATGTGTCGAGCGACATCGTGGTCTCCAACAACGCCTTTTTCGCCGTCGCCTCGACCGATTCCACGCTTACGCTCTCCGGCTCTGTGACGTTCGATGGCACGGGCGCGTTCTTCTTCCCTGTTGATGCGACGGACGGCACGAGCGGGACGATTGAGCTGGCAGAGGGCTTTACATCCAGCGCCTGGCCGATTCCGTACAAGACCGGCGACATGCCCGCCGCCGCCGCGACGCAGACGCTCTTCCGGGTCGCTTCGTCCGTGCGCACCGTGAGGCCCGGCGATTTCGTTTGTATCTCTGATGCCGCTTCCGCCGAGGGATACGCGACTTTCCTGACAGTCGATACGGACGAATCGGGGATGCAGACGGTCAAGCGCATCCAGTCTCCCGTGATTCGCATGAAAGAGTCCATTACAGATAACAGGGACGATGACAGTCACCGTATGAACAAGGCGGATCCGTGGGAAAACGATAAGGTCCCGGAGGCCGGGTACGCCTATGTGGTCGGAAACAGCCAGACGCTTCGTACGAGCGCGGCGACGACCGACACGGTCGAGTTTCCGGGCGATTCGCTGACGTTCGAGGGGACGAGCGACTTTACGGGACCCTCCACGTTCATGCTCAAGGCGAGGACGACGGTTGTCAGCAATCTGGTCATGTCCGGCAAGACGGTTCTCAGCGTGGCGGCGGCTTCTGGAAACGGTCAAAATCAGGAGCAGGTATATGAGGGATCGTCTCTCGTTGTCGCAAGCGGTGCGGATTCGCGGCTTATAATCAATTCCTCGTACAACCGCCTTCTTACGTTGAAAGCCCCCATCTCCGGCGATGGCACGGTCATCATCTGCCCAAGCAGCCGTGATGCCAACAGCTATATGCGCGTAGGACTCGAAGGCGACAACTCCATGTATTTCGGGCAGATCCGGCTCTCCTGTGCGACTGACGGAACGAGCGGCAACTACCCCGATATCGGCGATGAAGGCGTCACGCCGGTTACGCTTTACCTCTCCGACGGAAACCAGCTCGGCGGCAACCCGTCCGCGTACAATTCGCAAGGCGTGCGCATTTCGTCCCGCTGCTGCCTCGCGGCGACGAATTCGCTGGAGCTCGCCTGCCCGAACAGGGCGGTGCGGGTCGTTCAGAACGGCGAGATCAACGTGTCGGAAGGGGCGACGATGACAATAACCTCTCCGCTCATTTTGCGCAGCGGCACGCTCGTCAAGTCCGGCACGGGAACGCTTGCGCTCGGCGCCCATGTTTCGGAGAACGACAGCGAGGGCAATTTGATTGCGCTTACAGCCGGCTCCATCAAGGCGACGACGACGAACGGCGTCAACGGCGTGAAGGTCGCGCTGTCTTCCGGCACGTCCATCGCGGTCGAGGCGGGGCATGCGGCGGGGACGCCGCTCGGCGACTTCGGCTACTACAATGTGGACCGCGACGATCCTTTCGATCTGACGGCCTGCGACGGGACGCTCGCCGTGACGGTGGAGGACGTGAACGGGACGATTGCCGCGAGGGAAAAGACGGTCGTCAATCTGCTGACGGTTTCTTCCACGGCGGCGGACGCGCTCGAAGGGCATGTCACGGCCGCGACAGCCGCCGGGAAAAAGGGTGTCGTTACTCGCAACGCGGCGGATTCGGAAGGCCGCGTCACGTTCTCCGCCGAGTTCAGCACCAAGGGGCTTATCATCAGCTTCCACTGATTCAAAGAAAGGAATGTTCAGATGTCAATCGTAAAGATGTCGGGCCGCAAGGCGGTCCTCGGCGCAGAGCAACTTCCGTGGACGGGTCCGTGGCAGCACGACCTTTTCCGCGGCGACTTCACGCCCTACGACCCGAACGAGATCGAGCTATTCAAGGCGGCGATAAAGGACATGGCATCTCGCCGGAAATAACTTATGGCGCTTTCGTCTGTAGACTGGATCGTCATCGGCGCGTATTTCACGCTCACGATGCTGACGGGGCTTTTCATGGGCCGCTTCGTGAAGGGGGCGAAGGACTTCTTCTCCGGCGGGAAGAAGGTGCCGTGGTGGATGGGCGCGATCAGCTCGTACATGGCGATGATCAGCTGCTTCGTGTTCATCGCCTACGCGCAGATCGGCTACGAGGACGGGCTTGTGGGGCTGACGGTGTTCTGGTCGACGGCGTTTGCGATTCTCCTCGGAACGTTTATCTTCGCCCGGCGCTGGCAGCGCGCGAATCTCGCAACGCCCGTGGAATACCTCGAGCGCCGCTACGGGCCGGGGGTGAGGCAGTTCCTCTCGTGGTGCGGTGTCGCCTTCCGCGTCCTCGACAACGCCGTCCGGCTCTACACGCTCGGCATCATCGCTTCGCAGTTCCTCGGCGTGCCTCTGTCGACGGGCATCGCGCTCGGCGCCGGCATCGTGCTCGTCTATACGTGCGCGGGCGGACTCTGGAGCGTGCTGGTGACGGACATCATCCAGTGCGTCGTCTTGATGTCCGTCGCGCTCACGATCCTGCCGCTTTCGCTGAACGCCGTCGGCGGGCTGGGCAGTCTCTGCCGCGCCGTGCCGGAGCATTTCTCGCTTTTCGGGGGACACAGGGGGACGCTGTGGTTTCTCGCCGCGTACTACCTGATCGTCTTCATCAAATACAACGGCGCGTGGTCGTTCGTGCAGCGGCTTTCGTCCGTCCCGAACGAGCGCGACGCGATAAAGATGGGGCTTCTTTCCTCGGCGATATTCTTTGTCTTCCCGATCCTCGCCGTGCTGCCGGCGGTCGCGGCGCGCGTGTATCTGCCCGACCTGCCGCCGGAGATGCACGAGCGCAGCTACATCGAGATGTGTACGCGCCTCCTGCCGCACGGAATGCTGGGGCTGATGGTTTCCGCGATGATGGCCGCGTCGCTCTCGACGCTCGCGGCGGAGTTCAATGTCATGAGCAGCGTGGTGACGACGGACATCTACCGGCGCATCTTCCGCAAGAACGCCGGCGAGCGCGAGACGCTGTTTGTCGCGCGCATCGCGACCGTGGCCGTCGCGGCGCTTATCGCGTTCGGCGCGCTCTTCGTCTCGCGTCTCGGCGGGGCGTTCGAGGCGAACAAGCTCATCATGGCGCTCTTCGGAGTGCCCATCGTCATCCCCAGCGTCTTCGGAATACTCTGGAAGAGGCCGAATACGAAGGGCGTCTATCTCTGCATCGCGGCGGGGGTCCTCTCGGGGATTCTGCTAAAGACGTGCTGGAAGGATCTCTCGTGGGAGGCGGGGACGTTCATCCAGGTGGCGGTCTGCTTCGCCGGATACTTCGGCGGTGCGCTCCTCGGCACGTCGAAGAAAGAGCGCGAGGGGATGGAGGCTCTGTTCAATGAACTTCGATAAACTATATTCACGGGTCAGGGATCTGCCGATAATCGACTGGCACAACCACCTCGACATGAAGATGCTTGCCGAAGACAGGCCGCTCGGCTCGCTTTACGAAGTGTGGGCGAAAAGCGATCCGTACAAGCACCGGGCGATGCGAATCTGCGGCGAGCCGGAGCGTGTCATAACCGGCGATGCGGACGAAGACGAGAAGTGGGCGGCGTGGAAGCGGACGCTGCCGAAGCTCGTCGGCAATCCCCTCTTCGCTTGGGCGAAGATGGAGATGGAGTGGCTTGGGATTTTTAACGCAGAGGCGCAGAGGCGCAGAGATGGAGAGTGGTGGCAAAGTATCGAGAATGTCTCGCTTGCCGATTGGACGCCGTCGAAGATGCTGAAGAAGTTTGGCGTTAAGTATCTGAGCCCGTGTGTGGGGGCAGAGGAAGATTTTTTTAGCCACAAAGAACACAAAGAGCACAAAGAAATCTCTGCGGCCTCTGCGCCGCTGCGTGAGATAAAAATCGCCCCTTCGCTGAGGATGAATGCAGGGGACGATATTTCCAACGAGACGCTCGAACGGTTTCATGCCGCTGGATGCCGCGTAGTTGACATCTCCGTGGACGATGCCCTGTCGCTTCAGTCCCGTTCGTCCTGTTCGTCCCTCTCCCAGGTCGCGGCGTTCGCGGCGGCGCATGGCTGGACGATGCTTCTGCATCTCGGAGCGTTGCGCGAAACGTCTGCGCGGCTTCGCGCCGCATCGGGCCCTGCGGGTGGCTTCGCCGGAATGCGCTCTCCCGTCGACCCCGTCGCCGTCGCCGCGTTTCTCAACGAACTTGAAATGACGCCAAATTATTTCAGCCACAAAGAACAGGAGTATCAGGAGAAGGCTGATTTCAGCCACAAAGAACACAAAGAGCACAAAGAAATCTCTGCGACTCTCTGCGTTAAAAACAGCCTTCCCCGCACCATCCTTCTCTCCCTCAACCCGGAGGCGCATGCTCAGCTCGCGGTTCTCGCCGGTTCGTTCGTCGAGGAGGGCGTCCCCGGCAAGGTGCAGCTCGGCCCCGCTTGGTGGTGGTGCGACCATGAAGACGGCATCCGCGACGTCCTCGAAAAGAACGCGGCGTACGGCGTCCTTTCCACGTTCGTCGGCATGACGACCGATTCGCGCTCGCTCCTTTCGTTCGTCCGCCACGACTACTTCCGCCGCATCCTCTGCAAATGGGTCGCGGAGAAGGTCGCCGCAGGTTCCTTCCCGGACGACGAATCGCTCTTGCGCCCGCTTCTTGAAAACATCTGCTACAAAAACGCAAAGGGAATCGTATCATGAAAAACTTTAGGATTGTCGCCGCTCTACTGGCCGCCTGCGCCGCGCAGTCGATTTTCGCCGCCGCGCCGTTTCGCGTGGATAGCGCAACCATGCCGGAGATTGTCGTCGAAGAGGGACTTCGTCCGTTCGTGATGAAAGCAGCCGAAGACGTCGCGCTCGACATGGAGAAGATCTTCGGCGCGAGGCCGAAGATTTCGACGGCGTCTTCGCCATCGGCGCGCAACGCTATCGTGCTCGTAAAAGGCGGGAACGGATGGGAGAACTATTCGATCGAGTCGCAGGACGGGAACGTGCTGAAGATCACGGGCTCTGACGACCGCGGCGTCATGTTCGGGCTCTACCGCTTCGCGTCGGACTGCCTCGGCGTCGATCCGTTCTACTGGTGGAGCGGGCTCGAGCCGGAGAAAGCGGAAGTGAAAGAGTGGGACTCGATTGACATCCGCCAGGGAGACCCCTCTTTCAAGTTCCGTGGCTGGTTCATCAACGATGAAGACTTCCTGAACGGATTCCGCCCGAAGGAAAACGGCAAGAGGAAGATCAACTATCCGCGCTATCACGTCTGTTTCGGCGTGTCGCTCGCCGAGAAAATCTACGAGACCGCGGTCCGCGCCGGTTTCAACACGATGGTGTGCGCGAGCTACGTCGATATTCTCAATCCCGACGAGAAGCGGCTTGTCGACATCGCCTCGTCGCGCGGACTCTTCATCACGATGCACCACCAGGAGCCTGTGGGCGCGGGTGCGCTCCAGCTCGATTTGCATTTCCCCGAGATTCGCGGCACGACGTACGCCTCCCATCCCGATCTTTGGCGCAAGGCGTGGAAGCGCTACATAGAAGAATGGGCGAAGGTTCCCGACGTCATCTGGCAGCTCGGCCTTCGCGGACGCTACGACACGCCGTTCTGGAAAATCGAGGGATACGAGGTCGAGGAAAAGATCACCGAAGACGAAGACCGCCGCCGCGCGTCGTTCATCACGAATGCGATGGCCGAGCAGTTCTCCATGATAACCGACGCTCTCGGCCACAGGCCGGAGCATTACGCGACGCAGCTCTGGATGGAGGGCGCCGAACTCTACAGGCGCGGACTCGTCCAGATGCCGGAGGGCACGATCATCATCTTCTCCGACAACTGCCCCGGCCTCAAGTTCCAGAGCGACATCGGCGGCGTGGAGTCGCTCGACCCGGCGAAGAAATTCGGCCTCTACTACCACCTCGCGCTTGTGCACGGAAACCACAGATGCGAACTCGTGCCGCCGCTGAGGACGCACCAGATTCTGCAGGATGCGTGGCGCAAGGGTGCGCGCGAGTTCGTGCTGTTCAACGTCTCGAACGTGCGCCCCTTCCTCTACACGATAGAAGGCGCGGGGAAGATTTCGCGCGATGTCGAAGGCTTCGACCCCGTCGACTACCAGAAGCGCTGGACTGCGGCGAGGTTCGGCAAACGCGCCCAGGCGGTGCGCCGTGCCATCAACCAATACTTCGCCGCTTACGAAACCGAGTATTCGCGCGACACGCTCTCTTCCTACGGTTCGCCGCGCGAACGCGCGCCGCTCCCGGTACTGAACGACGGCATGGTCACGCGCGCACTGAAGAGCCAGGTCGGCCGTTTCGCGGCGCACGACCGCAGGCCGCCGAAGCCGACGGCCTCCCAGTATCTCAAGGATCCTGATGCGCTCGTTTCGCTGAAGGAGTCGATCTTGAGCCGCGTCAACCAGGATCAGAACTCGTCGCTAGCCGACAAGATGCGCACGCCGATTCGCGCCGCCGCGCAGACGGCCGCGTTCCGCCGCTGCCTGGAGCAGATCGATCGCGCGTCCGAGGGCATGGACGAAAACGCCCGGCATCAGCTCTTCGAGCGCTTCGGCTATCCGGCGGAATTCATGGCGCTTTCATCCGCCGCGTTCGCCGAAATGGCGCAGTCGCTCGATGCGATGGATCTCAAGGACGACAGGCGCTCTCTTGAACACGCGGAGCGCGCGCTTGAACTGCTGGAAGAGCGCAATGTTCTCGACGCGCGGTATGCGAGCGGCAGGTGGGAACACTGGTACGACCGCGACATCATCTATCCGTGCCGCATCGTCGCGGAAGATTTGAGAAAGGCTTTGCAAAAACGAAAGGAACAGGGAAAATGAATCCGTATGAAGGACAAGTCGCCGTCGTGACCGGCGCGGGCGGGACGCTCTGCAGCGCCATCGCCATCGACTTGGCGAAGAAGGGGGCGAAAGTGGTGCTGGTCGGTCGCACCCGCGAGAAGCTGGAGAAGGTGGCGGCGGAAATCGCGTCGGCGGGCGGAGTCTGCCGCATCGAGCCGGCGGACGTCACGGGCGAAAACGCAATCGCCGAAATGGCCGCGCGTATCGAAGCCGAATGGGGGCCGTGCCGCTACCTCGTCAACGGCGCGGGCGGCAACAACGTGAAAGCCATGTCAACACGGCTCCGTTATTGTGAAAAAGACCTCTGCGCCTCAGCGTCTCTGCGTGAGAACAACGACCTTCCCGCCGATCGCGGCTTCTTCGACATCGACATGGCAGCGTTCAAGTCGGTTCTCGAAATCAACACGCTCGGAACGGTCATCCCCAGCCGCATTTTCGCCCTTCAGATGGCGGTGGCGGGCGGAGGCTCGATTCTCAACTTTGCCTCGATGAATACCTACCGTCCGCTCACGCGCGTCGCGCCGTACGCGATGAGCAAGGCGGCGATTGCGAACTGGACGATGTTCTTCGCGCAATACATGGCTCCCGCGAAAGTGCGCGTCAATGCCGTCGCGCCGGGCTTCATGGTGAACGAGCGTTCTCGCGGCTATCTGATGACGCCGGACGGAGGCCTTTCCGCGCGTGGCGAACAGGTTATGCACCATACGCCGATGGGGCGGTTCGGCGAGGCACAGGATCTCTTGGGCTGCGTCGATTGGCTGTTGGACGACACGAAGTCCGCTTTCGTCACCGGCATAACAGTCCCGGTCGACGGCGGCTTCCTCTCCTCCGCAGGAGTTTGAAATGACGCTTGTAGAATTCGTTCCGCCGACGCCGCATCCGCTGTGGAAGCTTTGTCCGCAGATGGGAATAACGGACGTCATCGTGAAGGTGAACCCCGATTTGACGGGTCTTCCCGATCCGTGGCGGTACGAAACGCTCTCGTCCATCGTCTCGCGTCTCAAGTCTGCCGGTCTCACAGTCGTCGGACTTGAGGGCGATCCTTTCGACATGAGTCCGATAAAGGAGTTTGGAGTAGGAGAATTGTCTCGCGCAGAGGCGCAGAGCCGCAGAGAAGAATCGCTATCGCACTACCGCGAACTCCTGGAGTCGATGAGTCGGCTCGGCATAAAACTTCTCTGCTACAACTTCATGGTCGGGACGGGCTGGTCGAGGACAGGCGTGCGCAAAGGCCGCGGCGGAGCCAAGGCGACATGCTTCTCGCTCGCGGATTGCAAGGACGGAGGACAGGAGATGCGCGGGAGGAACCTCCTTCTTTCCCGGGAACAGGTGTGGGCGAATTACGAATACTTCATCAAGGCCGTCATGCCGGCGGCGGAGAAATGCGGCGTCCGCATGGGGCTTCATCCGGACGACCCGTGCCTCGATTCGCTTGGCGGATTTGCGCGTATCTTCGGCAGCATCGAAGCCTACGACCGCGCATACGCGCTCTATCCCTCGCCATCGAACGCCGTCACCTTCTGCCAGGCGAACTTCAAGCTAATGTTCACAAATGACAATTGCCGCAACTGTTCACAAATAACAAATACAAATTTCTCCGCGCACTCTGCGTCTCTGCGCCTCTGCGTTAAAAATAATCCTGTTAATCCTGTCCAAACTCTCGCCGATGCCGCACGGCATTTCGGCAAGCGCATCGCGTTCATCCACGTGCGCGACGTGGAAGGGGACAAGACCGATTTCACGGAACTTTTCCACGACCAGGGGACGACCGACCAGTTCGCGCTGATGCGCGCTTACCGCGAACTCGGCCTCGACGTTCCCGTGCGCGGCGACCACGTGCCTGAAATGGCATACGACCGCGTCCTCACCCCCGAAGGCACGCCCGGCTACTTCACGCTCGGACGCCTCTTCGCCAACGGATTTTTGAAAGCATTATTGAAAGGAACAGACAATGCCTAGTCTAGCAGACATGAGAACGAAGGCCAAAGAGGCCGGACTGATGAAACTCGACAAGCTCATCGCGAAGCGCCAGAGCCTGCCGTCAAACGAATTCCCGATTCCCGTGAAGGAGTTGTGCGAGCGGTTCGAGAAGCTCTACACCGGCTGCGTGAACGACGTCATGCGCGAAGCGTGCCTTCTCGACCAGAATCTGCCGCATGAAATCATGCCGCTCCGCGACGAAATGGTCGTCTGCGGCGAGGCGTTCACGGTAAAGAGCGCGCCGAACTGCATGATCGAGGGCGAGATGACGTTCCGCGCGCAGATGCTCGACGAATTCAAGCCGGACGGCGTCGTCGTGTGGGATACGTCGAACGACGTGGAGGCTTCTCTCTGGGGCGGCGTCATGACGGCGACCGCGATCACGAAGGGAATCCGCGGCGCGGTGATTGCGGGCGGCATCCGCGACACGAAGCAGATCCTCGAGCAGAAATTCCCCGTGTTCTACCGCTACCGCACCTCCAACGGCTCGCTCGGCCGCTGCATGATCACGCACTACCAGGTGCCGGTCAAGATCGGCAAGGTGACGGTGCGGCCCGGCGACATCATCATGGGCGACATCGACGGCGTCATCTGCATCCCGCGCGAAATCGCCTACGAGGTCCTGCTCAGGGCCGAGGGAATCGAGCGCAACGAGATCGATATCTTCTCGTGGGTGCGCCAGGGCGACACCATCAGCGAGATCATCGACAAGGGCGGCTATTTCTGATGAAATACATGGCACTTGCAATCTGCGCGGCGTTTGCGCTGCCGATTCGTCCGGTCCTTGCGGATGCGACGGCTTCGTCCGCCGAGGAGTTGGGAAAACGCTACTATGCCGCATGGAAGCGTTTGGCAGCGTCTGCGGCGATAGAGAATCCCGTCTGGGCGAAGGACTTTCCAGCCCCGACGACGTGGCGCGCGGACGACGGAACGTGGCGGGCGACATCCACCGCGCTGACGATTCTCAAGTCGAGCGACTTCCGGCATTGGGAGTCCACAGGCAGGCGCGTCTTCACACACGACGACGAGAAGCGGATCAGGAAGGAATGGAAAGAGATCTGGGCTCCCGACGCGTTCAGGCTCGGCGACGAATACCTTCTCTACGTCTCGCTCGTGAACTGCGACACGAACAGCGCGATCGCCGTCTATTCGTCGAAGAGTCCCGAAGGGCCGTTCACGGACGGACGCATCATCACGAAAAGTGTGGATACGGGCATACGCGACACGATCGACCCCGAAGTCGTGCGCGACGACCGCGACGGTACGCTGTGGCTCTTCTTCGGATCGACGGGCAAGATGCACCGCGTCAGGCTCGCTCCGGACGGCAAATCGCTCGCGCCGGACGCGAAGTACGAACATGTCGCGGGGCTCTGGGGCAACGAGAACGACGATCCGGCGCGCAAGAAGATTTTCGAGGCGGCCTACCTCCACCGGCGGAACGGCTGGTGGTATCTGTTCGTCTCGCGGGGATTTTACGCGAACCACACCTATTCGATTGCCGTCGGGAGGGCGAAGACGCTGGACGGCCCCTTCCTCGACCGCAAGGGGCGGAAGATGACGGACGGCTTCGCTACGCCCGTCGCCGAATCGAAGAAAGGCGCCCGCTTCTTCGGACCCGGACACAACGGCGAGATCGCCACGATCGACGGGCGCGACTGGATTCCGTTCCATTGCCATGTCGCCGGCGAAAGGCCGACAGACAGGCCGCTCTTCGTGGCGGAGCTCACATGGGACGAGGCCGGCTGGCCGCATATGGAGAGCATAAAATGAAAAGAGCAAAGAGTCGAGTCCTCAAATCCGTTGTTGCATTTGCGGTTCTCTCCGCTTTCGCGTTTTCCGGGTCCGCCGCATTCGCGGTCGACGTGCGCCGTCCGGTTCCGGTCGTGGATGCGAAGGTCGGCGGGTTCTGGCACGACGAATACAGACTGCTTGTCACGAAATGGCTGCCGCACTGCATCAAGGAGATGGAGGCGGGCGGACGAGGCGAGGAGCTTCTGAACCTCGTCGCGACAGGCGAGGTGCTGGCGGGCAAGAAACCGTCTGTCAAGTTCAAGGGATGTCCGTGGAGCGACGCCTATCCCTACAACACTCTCGAGGCCATCTGCCTTGCGCTGGAGATAGATCCCGGCGACGATGTTGGATTCGCCAAGGCGCAGGAGTTTCTTCGCGCGAAGATGGAAGAGTGGATACCCATTATTCTCGCCGCGCAGGAACCGTCGGGCTACATCCACTCCTATCACGATCTCCGGCGCGAGCCGCATTTCACAAATGCGGCGAGCCACGAGTTCTACGTGATGGGCTACTTCATCGAAATGGGTATCGCTCATTACCGCGCCACGAAGGGACGCGACAGGCGGCTCTACGACGCGGCGATACGCTGCGCCGACCATCTCGATTCCGTCTTCGGTCTGCCGCCGAAGCGGACATGGCTGAACGGACACCCCGGCCTTGAATACGCGCTCTGCCGCCTCGCCGATTCCGTCAACGCCACCGAGGGCGCGGGGAAGGGCGAGAAGTACGCGCGCCTTGCGCGGCACTTCATCCGCAACCAGTACAGGGCCGAAGGCGACAACGGGAAATGGAAAAAGGACTACCATCAGGCCGATCTGCCCGCCTGGGAAATGAAAGACGCGGCGGGCCACGCCGTGCGCGCGGTCTATTTCTATTCGGCGATGTCCGCTCTCGCGTCGCGCCTCGGCGACGCGGAGCTCGGCGCGGCAGCCGACCGCCTGTTCGACAGCGCCATCAACCGCAAGGAGTATCTGACGGGCGGCGTCGGCGCGGCGTGGCACGGCGAGGCGTTCGCCGGCGACTACGAACTCGGCAACAACGGCTACTGCGAGTCGTGCGCGTCGTGCGGCATGAGCTTCTGGACGATCGAGCAGCACCGCCGCAAGCCGGGAACATGGCCGGTCGATGTGCAGGAGCGGCTTGTCTACAACAATCTCCTGGGCGCGATATCCGAGGACGGCGAGAAGTTCTTCTACCAGAATCCGCTCGACAGCGACAAGCGGCGCTATCCGTGGCACGCCTGCCCGTGCTGCGTCGGCAACGTGCCGCGCGCGCTTTTCGCGCTGAAGGACAACGCCTATTCCGTGTCGGGTGACGGTCGGACGCTCTACGCAGACCATTTTCTGACGCTGGAAGGCGCGGTCGGAAAGGTCGCGGGCGTTGAAATGTCAATCCGTCAGCAGACGGGGTATCCGTGGGACGGGAAGGCGACATTCCGCCTTGCGCCCGAAAAGCCTGTCGCGTTCACCTTCGCCGTTCGCGTCCCGAACAGGATCGACAGCGCGCTCTATACGGTCGAGCCCGACGTGCGCGGCCGGTTCACGCTCACCGTCAACGGCGAGAAGGCGGACGCCGCACTTTCGGATGACGGCTACCTGCGCATCGCGCGGACATGGAAGAACGGCGACGAAGTGGCGCTGGAGTTCCCGATGCCGGTGCAGCGCGTCCATTGCGACGAACGCGTCGCGGCGAATCGCGGACTCGTCGCATTCCAGCGCGGACCGATCGTGTACAGCTTCGAGCAGGTTGACCAGAAGATGCCGCTTTCGGCGGCGATGGCCGCGCCGGACGATGAATTCTCCGCGTTCTGGATGTCCGGGCTGTTCGGCGGAGTGGTCGCCATCCGCAGCGCGGGCGGACTTGTCGCCGTGCCGAATTTCGCGCGCCTCAACCGCGCGGCCGGTCGCGCCGCTGTGTGGATCCCGGAGCCGAAGGTCAAGGAGGCGAAAGAGGAGCTTTTCCCGTTGAGCCGCATCCGGCTGGAGGATGGCGTCCTCAAGACGCAGCAGGAACAGAACCGCAAGTATCTTCTCCGCCTTGAGCCGGACCGCCTCCTGAGCCGGTTCCGCAGCGAAGCGGGGCTGAAGCCCAAGGCGGAGCCGTACAACGGCTGGGAGGCGCCCGACGGGAGGCTCGATCTCGCCGGGCACATCCTCGGCTTCTACATGGCCGGCGCCGCGATGACCTTTGAAGCGACTGGCGACGAGGAACTGAAGCGGCGGCTTGAATATGTCGTGGACGAGCTTGAGGCCGTGCAGAACGCGCAGGGTGACGGCTACGCCCTTGCCGTCAAGGACGGACGGAAACTGTTCGCGGAAATCGCGTCCGGCAAAATCGACGTGAAGGTGGACCCCAAGACGGAATACTGCGCGTTCGTCAACGGACGGTTCGAGCCCGTTTACACGCTCAACAAGATTCTGATCGGGCTTCACCGCATCTACATTGCCACAGGCAGTGAAAAGGCGAAGAGGGTGTTTCTGCGGCTCTCCGACTGGTTCGGGGACGCTATCGTGGAGAAGCTTGACGACGCGCAGCTTCAAAGGCTCCTCGCCTGCGAACACGGCTCCCTGCCGGAGACGTTCGCCGACGCGTTCCTGATGACAGGCGAGGGGAAATACCGCCGCTGGGCTCGTCGCCTCTGCCACGAGAACATGCTGGCGCCGCTCGCGGACGGCAGGGCGGACCGCCTTGTCTTCCACCACGCGAACAACGAGATACCGAAGTTCACGGGCTTTGAGCGCGTCTACCGCATCACGGGCGAGGAGCGGCTGCACCGTTCGCTCGTGAACGCCTGGAACGCGTTCGCGCGCGACCACGCCTGGGCGAACGGCGGCAATTCGCATCGCGAACATCTTTTTCCGAAGGTGGAGTTCGAGCGGAAGCTGTTTATGGACGGCGGGCCGGAGTCCTGCAACTCGGTGAACATGCTGCGCGAGACGGAGGCGCTGTTCCAGACGGAGCCGTCGGCGGACAAGGTGGACTACTACGAACGCGTCCTCTTCAGCCACCTTCTGTCCACGCACGAGCCGATGCTTGGGCGCACCGCGTACTATACGCCGGTGAAGCCCGGTGCGTCGCGCACGTATTCGGACGAGTTCGAGTCCATGTGGTGCTGCACGGGCACGGGCTTCGAGGCACCCGGCAAGTACGCGCAGATGGTCTTCACGCACGCGCCGGACAACAGCTCGGTGAGCGTGCAGCTCTTCGCCTCGGCGATGCTTGACTGGAAGGAGCGTGGCGTTAAGCTTCGGCAGAAAACAGACTTCCCGTACGGTGAGACATCGCTCGTGACGGTGGAGTCCGTCGGCAAGGATGCAAAGTTCGCAATCAAGGTGCGCCGCCCCGCATGGGCGAAGGACGGTTTTGCCGTCAGCGTGAACGGCGAGCGCGTGAATGTGGCGGCGGACGTTGCCGGGTATGTCGCCGTCGAGCGCGCGTGGAAGAAGGGCGACAGGATCGATTTGTCGTTCCCGATGACGTTGCGCGCCGAACGGCTGCCGGGGTCGAATAATTATGCCGCGTTCTTCTACGGGCCGACGCTGCTCGTGGGCGACATGGGGTCCGAGGGGCTGGCGCGGGAAGACTACATCGCGAAGCCGCCGTCGAATCCCAACTCAAGCATGAAACTCGGCAAGCCGCTCGCAATGCCCGACGTGCCTGCGTCGGCGCTCGGCAATCCCGGCGAATTCCTGAAGCGCGAACAAGGCGCGGCGCTTGCGTTCCGCCTTGAGGGAAGCGGCATGCGACTTGTGCCGATCAGCGACTTGCACTTCCGCCGCTACACGATGTATTGGCACCTTGTCGACAAGGCGACGACCGAGGCGCTGGCGGCGGCGGATGCGCGCGCGGCCCAATTGCATGAAACGTGTCTTGACGAGGTGCTGATTGGCGATGACGCGTCGGAGAAGGCGCATGGGCTCGCTGTCGAGCGAAGCGCGACGGGAACAGGACTCTATGGCGAATACAACCAGTATCATTGGCGCCATGCCTTGAGCGGTGGATTTTTCTCCTACCGTCTGGCTGTGGGGGACGGGCCGGGCGACAGGACGCTCGTGGTCAAATACTATGCGCGCGAGCGCGGCAGAAGGGCTTTCGACGTGCTGGTGGACGGTACGCCCGTCCGCTCGGAGTCGCTTGGCGACACGGGCAGCCCCGGTTTCGTTTTCCGCGAAACGAGAATACCTGCGAAACTGCTTGACGGCAAGAAGACGATAGAGGTGCGGTTTGTGCCAAGGGCCGGCAACACGGCTGGCGGTGTCTTCGGCCTTTGGCTTGTTCGTCCGGGTTTCGGAGAAGGGGCGTATCTGTCTCTGCCGCGTTCAACAACAAAGGGCTTATCATCAGCTTCCACTGATGAAGCGGTGATATGTAAAGGAATGCAAAATTTGCGGCGAAAGGAAAGACCGACGGCAGTTTCAGTTCCAGACGGAGTCGCTTTCTGCCACGAGCATGCGCGAATGGCGGACGGAAAGGGACTGAAGGGTCAGAGCTTATTGATACAGTAAAATTGATACAGTAGCCGAGTTTTTGGTATAATGTCCACATGAGAAAGAACAGGGTTGTCGAGCAGAACAGGTGCTATCACCTTGTCAGCCGGCTTGCGCACCGGGCGTTCTTCCTCGACGACGAGGAGAAGGACCGCGCGGTTGCGCTGATGCGCCGCGTAGAGGCAGGAGTAAAAGCTAGCATGAGTTACGTATCAATAGAACTGTATCAATAAGCTGACCCTTTTGCCCCCTGAAAATAACCCACCCAACTGCCGAATTTAGGTTTACGCTTCAGCCTTCCTGCTCACGTTGCCGAAATTTGCCATTCTAAATGGCGGATTCCGCCGGAATATGCCATTTCAAATGGCAAATTCCAGTTGCTTCGGATATAGGCTATGTGCTACAATATGCGTCATGAAGAAAATTAACAGATTAATATCGCCATATAGTGAAAGCTTTTTCCTTCTTGGGCCACGCGGGACCGGCAAATCGACTTGGCTGAAGGATTGCTATAGGGATGCTACTGTTGTAGATTTGCTGAAACCGGATGTATTCAGAACTCTTCAGTCTCGACCGGAAAGTCTGTCGGATATTGTGAAGGGGAATGCCCAGGCAAAGTGTTTTGTGATTGATGAAGTGCAGAAGGTGCCGGAAGTGCTCAGTGTCGTCCATTCGCTTATTGAAGAGCACTTGGGATTGCAGTTTGTACTGACAGGATCAAGTGCTCGAAAGATTAAGCGAACCGGTGCTGATCTGCTTGCCGGTCGTGCCGTACGCAAGATGATGCACCCTTTCATCGCGAGCGAACTTGGCGAGGATTTCTCTTTGGAAGAGGCCCTTAAATATGGCATGCTTCCGGTTGTGTTTGGTTCCAAAAAGAAGGATACGGTGCTCTCCGCCTATATTGACCTGTACCTTCGCGAGGAGATACAGCAGGAAGGTCTTGTAAGAACGCTCTCCCCGTTCGCCCGTTTCCTGGAGTCGGCGTCATTTTCACATGGATCGCAACTGGTTTCAAGTGCAATAGCCCGTGATTGCGGTATAGGACGGACAACAGTTGACGGCTATCTCAAGATATTGTTCGATCTGATGATAGCATCTACTTTGCCGGTCTTTCTGAAACGGGCAAAAAGGTCTATGGCGAGAACGGCAAAATTTTATTTCTTTGACACAGGCGTGTTTCGCACATTGCGGCCGAAAGGCCCTCTTGACAGACCGGAGGAGATTGACGGAGCTGCACTTGAAGGACTGGTATTCCAGCATTTGAAAGCATATCTTGATTATTCCGAGCGCAGGGACAGTTTGTACTGCTGGCGGACGGCAGAAGGTAAAGAGGTTGATTTTGTTGTCTATGACGATATGGATTTTCTTGCGATAGAAGTCAAGAATGCCGCAAAACTTGATTCTAAGGATTTTTCGGGGCTTAAATCGTTTGCGTCAGATTATCCGGAAGCGAGAACCGTACTGCTCTACAGGGGCGATGTACAGTATATGCACGGAAACATTCTTGTTGTCCCGGTCGGCAGATATCTTTGCTCTCTTTCCCCGAACGAGCCGTTTCCCGTCATCAAGTGGCGTAGATAGAGACTGAAGGGTCAGAGCTTATTGATACAGTAAAATTGATACAGTAGCCGAGCTTTTGGTATAACGTCCACATGAGAAAGAACAGGGTTATCGAGCAGAACAGGTGCTATCACCTTGTCAGCCGGCTTGCGCACCGTGCGTTCTTCCTTGACGACGAGGAGAAGGACCGCGCGGTTGCGCTGATGCGTCGCGTAGAGGCATGAGTACAAGCTAGCATGAGTTACTGTATCAATAGAGCTGTATCAATAAGCTCTGACCCTTTTCCCCCTGCTCGCTTCAGCCTTCCTGCTCACGTTGCCGAAATTTGCCATTCTAAATGGCGGATTCCGCCGGAATATGCCATTTCAAATGGCATATTCCAGTTGATTCGGATATGGGCTATGTGCTAC
>JAZOAC010000048.1:0-10469 GCA_045595285.1 Kiritimatiellia bacterium
CCGACTCAGAATGCATATCACCAAGGCACGGCAGACAGATTGCACAGCATCTTTGATCTCTATCGTCGTATTCCCAGGTTTCATCGGCAAATTCCGTCTCTACAATGACTTTAGGAGATTTATCTACTTCCAATGCCACAGGTAGCAACTTTAACAGCAAATTGGCAACATGCTGTCCTTCAACGGGGAAAATGTTCTCAATTGTAAAATGCTTCCCTTGTTTCCACCCCATTTCCGTAACATCGGTAACGATAATCATCCTGTTGTCCATCCGCTTTTTATTCAGCACTCGAACAACCTCACACGCACCACGACTATCTTCTTCCTCATCGCCTGTAAAAGCGACCATTACATTCGCATCAAACGTCTTCCGTATCATGCCAGAAACAACAGCGGCATTCGTAATCAGATTGTCAAATGAACCCCGCCACATTTCTCCGTTACAATCGGCATAGCAACGATTTGCAACCATATCCACATGCGAAGAAACAACAACAACAGGCTTCGACGGATTAAAGTCACGCCTGACGAATATCTTAGCCAAACGTCCATCCCAAAACATCTTCCACTTTTCGTCAAGACATCCGGCGATAGCATTCAATCTACGATAGTCAATAAACTCATATCCGTTATCTCTGCAAGGCAACGCAATCTTCTTCAACACTTCTCTCAACATATACTTTCCCTTTTCATTCCGTCTGACCGAAAGCGAAATCTTTACTTTCTCCGAATCTCAACATATTGTATCAATCCACACAGAACAACATTTTTAACCTCCTTAAACATCCTCCTAAACACTTTCGGGATTGTTATTCGTCCTCGTGAATCCATTTTGCAGTGAACCGCTTTTAACGATTTTGCTCTTGATGCTTTTTTTGCAACTTCGTATGTCGTCAACGCCAACCGCCCATTAGGAAGTTCAACCGCGACAACACCACCCCTGTTCCGAAAAATCCGCGCCCACTCGGACGGAATGCAGAGTCGCATTCCGTCAAGCGGGCGACTGTAGCAGCCTATGAAAACATCATTCATTCGCAGATTTCCAAGAAGAAAAGATAGGTCAAACGCTTTTCGCCTTCTTTACCGTGGGGCGCACCTCCGTCAACGCGCCCCATCGGCAGATTTATCAGCCCTTACAATCCTTACGAATTCTGCGTTTTCTTTGTAGTTACTCATTATGATCATCCTTTCTTTTTTCTATCCCGCCACTATGGCGGACATTATGCATAGACACCTTAATAAAGCAAATATGACAAGTTTATATCGACCTCAAAAAATCGTTATCTTCGTGAAGAGAACGATTTGCCAATTCCGTTTTTATACGCTTTTCAAACCTCTCTATCTCCTTGCGCAGCGGTGCAAGCCGCTCGGTACGAAACTTCTGGTTGGCCTCGGCAATGCTTTGACGCCGTTCACTCTGTTCGGCAAACAGAGCCTCCGCGTCATCATAACGCTTGCGTAACGCATCCATCGGCTTTTCGTATGCATTCTGGAATTGATGAATTATCCCAAGCCGCAATGCCTCTATGCGCTTGACTTGTTTCGCGACAACTTCCGATTTCTTCTGCGGCTCAGCGACCCCGGACAGCAGACTCTGCTTGACACCCTCATATATCTGCTGCCTGCGGTTGTCGGTCCCGACGCCTCCGGCAATGGCAGCACCGACCACCCCGCCTATTGCGCCGCCGAGATAGGTTCCGATAAACGGAAATACGAAACTGCCGATCATCGCCCCTACCGCAACACCTACGGAAGCTCCGACTACAATATCCCCGCTTACGCCGGGCGCCTTCGCAATAACGGATTCTATAAGCTCTGTACTCAAAATTTCAGTTCCCACTCCCGGTGACGGAGAAGGAAGACCGGCCAAAATCGGCTGATCCTGAATCACAACCTCCCATTCACGGGATGTTTCCCTGATTATCTTCCTTATTTTTCTCCCCAACAAATCATCGAACAATGAATGGGTCCCGCTTTTTATCCTATCCGCCCACGCGACGGCTTTCGGTTTCACCACCTCGGAGAACGTATCATTGATAATCTGTTCGTTCAACTCCTGACGAAGTTCATTCAGGTTGGTTTCCGCAATCTGCCTTGCCGATTTTTCAGCGACCTCGTCGATGCTGCTTTCAATCACCTCGTTCCAATAGTCATCCGCAAGCGCTTTGTCGACACTGCTGACGCGCAAATCGTCGAGCTGTTCTTCACAGAACGAGGAAAACTCCTCCAGCCTCTCCTGCGCCGCTTCGAATTCACCGCGCATCTTGAACTCATCAGCCCTGGCAAGGTCTTCAGAGACCTTCAGATCACCTTCCACCTCCCTGATCAGCTCCACCGCTTTTTTGCTGCCGTTGTCGACAAGAATGCTCTTCGCTTTCTTCGTCACAACCTCGTTCTCAATCGCAGACACGATCCCGTCGATTCCGCTCTTCTCTCTGCAGAACGCAATATCATCCGCATCATCCGCAAAAAGCTCAAGTCCCTTGAGGCGAGTACGCTCCACCCCTTCCATCTTCGGCAATGTATCCAATACCGTATCTTCGATCGCATCTTCCAATTTCGGATTTCCACCTCTTCCAAAATATCTCGCAATGCGAAGTATCTCCGACTTGGAATGCCCGTCAAGCGTACCGTCCTTGACCTTCTGCGCCTGAATCGCGGACAGTCCGAGAAGCGCATGATAGATATGAAAATCGTCTATCGTCAAATCAAGACCCGTATTCGCTTTTATCTCCGCCGCATATCTTGCAAGAATCTGCTCTCGGCAATTCCGCTCCGTATTCTGCGAAAGATTAACCGAGAAAAACACCGCGCCAGGCTTGGCGGCGACAATCTGCCTGATTGAATCAATGTCGCTCTCGCCGAATCCTCTTCCATTGAGAATATACCAGACGGCATCGGCATTCTCGATGATGTCAAGTGCCACGTTCGTATCATAGGCGCTGGCAAAAAGTCCGGGGCAATCGATGACGACGCTTCCGGTGCGCATCAGATTCTCCGACTTTAAATAGCAATGAACCTGCCGGACAAACACAAACGCACACTCTTCCGCCTTGAACGCGCACTTCCTTTTCCCGAACCAGTCGCGATGCATGTCATCCGGGAAGCAGATCATCCGCGAAATGTTCTCGACCGTAAAATCCTTTCGCGACTTCTGCGCTTCTATCCAATCGGAATCATAGTGCTCCGCAATCAGGTGCGCCATCAGAAGTTCATTGCGCTCCGCCGTTTCGATATTCGCAGGCGATTGGGCTTCCCTCATGCGTTTGGACACGACATTCTTCAAAAGCGGAAGATCATCCGGATACTTCAGCGCATCGCACAGCTGTTCGGACTGGTTGACATCCGCGAACCGTACCGGCTCCAATTCCTTGAAATACCGGAGAAGACTCTTCGCGAAAATCGCGGTCAGATCACGGTCGCTGCGCCAGACGACACTCGCCGTTCCGTCAAGCGATTCGTCAAGCGTGTTCTGCGCGGAAATTACGGTTGCACTTGTAGGAATCATCAGTCCGCGCGGACTGACCTCTCGTCCATCGCAGAGCATGTTGAATGTTGTCGATTTTCCGCATTCGAATCCGGACACAAGGACGATACGAAACTGGTTTTCATAAACTTTCCGGCGCACCGCTTTAAGCGCATTTCCCGTTTTTGCCGGGATCGTCCCGAGCGCAAGCGCCTTGTCGATCAATCCCACCAGCTCATTGCGGCGTTTTTCGTATGTCCTTGCATCCATTGAGTTTTCTCCTTCTTAAATCGCTGCGAGCAATTTCCCGCAAACATCTATTTTCTCGGCGATGGCTTCCCTGTCAAAGGTTGAACGCCCTTCATATTTTGCCTCGGCCGCATCGACAGCCTCTTTCAGTCTGCGCTCGATTTCGTCGGTAATCTGCTTGAAGACATCACCTTTGAACCGTGCGAGAGCCTGATCGGCAGAATCGCGGAAATGGTCCCCGTATTTCATCAGCTCCTTGTCAAGAGACTCGCGCACAGTCTCCGTCATTTGCGACTTGATGAGTTCAGACGGAACCAAAGCGTTGATTATCGGAATTCTCCCCCAGATAAACCTGACGCACCATCCCATGAAAAGTCCTCCGGGAAGGAGAAAAATCGTAAGCAGGTAGTCCGCGAACGTCACCAGTCTCGAATTCCACGATTTGAACATGCCTCCGTCAAGTTTCAGATCTCCGCCCATCTCGACGCCGGCAAGATTGCAACGCGAGCAAAGCTCCGCGATTTTGGAACTCCGCTTTAGAAGCTCATCGAGAACCTTGCGGCGCATCGACTCGAATCCGAGAACGAACTCGCTTTCAAGTTGCGGAACAAGAATCTCGTTCGCTTTCTCAAAATGCTTTTGCGCTTCTCCAAGTCCGTCACAGGCGCTGAAAGCTTCATAATACCGCTTGCCGATAGCGCTGCAAGCCGTCCTGAAGCGCAATGTCTCATCGTCACGAATCGAGCAGAGCGCGACATCGAGACCTGCACGAAGTTCTTCCCTCGCCGAGCGCAATTCATCAGCCAAGCGCATCAACCCGGCCCGCACAACCTTCAGTTCCGCCTCATCCTTATCGGAAAGCGACATCTTGAATTCAAGTTCTCTGATCCTGTCCGAAATGATCTTCTTCAGCGACATGGCTATTTTCGAGACACGGTTCTTCCCTGATGCCGCTTCTGCGAACCCGCAGAGCATCTCGCGTATGCCCTCCGGCGTATTGACCGCGTTTCCCGTGATTTCCTGGTCATAGCACACCATACGGACAGGAATGTCGCTTCGCCCGATTTCGGCAAGTTGGCCGTTGATTGTCTCCAAAATCTTCTCCCGGCCTTCCTCCGACAGCGAATCTGTTTCCGGACGGTAAGAAACCACAACCATCACATGCCCGAGGCCGCAGGAAAAAACACTCTGCCGGAGGAAATTGAGTTCCACCGCGGAAAGCGCCCTGGCAGACACCACCATAACCGCCGCATCGGAATCGGGAATGGTCCTGTACGTTGTCGCTCTGAGAAGTTCACGGTTGGGATCGTCTATTCCGGCCGTATCGATAAGCGTAAAATGCTTTAACGACTCGCAGGGCCACTCAAGCCTGACATTCTTCACATTTGCCGCCAGTTCAATCCGTGCCGTTTCATCGTCTGCGCCGGTAAACGAGTGAATATCCTCCGCATTTGGATTTTCTATGATCTTGGTCGGCGCGTCGTCTTTGTAGTCGATGACAAGACGCGGCGTCGCACCGAATGCAATCTCCGTTGAGATGGCCGTAGTGCAAAGACCATTACCTTCTTTGAGCAAAAGCGACTGATTCAAAAACGCTTCGTTGATCAGATGGCTTTTGCCTGTCTGGAATTTGCCGACAACCGCGACCTTGTACACGGGATTTTCAAGTTCTTCAATCGCAAGTTCCACATCCCTCGGAATTTCCATCCCAAGTTTCGACATTTCACCCGCCACCGCTTTCAGATTTTCTTTTTGTCTGTTCATGATTGGTATCCTTTCATACTTCCATAAAGGACTGATCAACACCAATATGACAAACATTCTTCAAAACTTTTCCAACGGCGAATTCTGGATTGTTTACGCAATCCGTCAACCATTCCCGCAAAGGCTCACTCGAAAGGCGGATATGGTCACCCTCCACCGTCACATATCCGTGAAGGCTTCGGATAACCTTGCCGATATTTTCATCATCCCCGCAAAATGCGCTCATGGCTTCAGAAACATTTACATTTCCGTCTCTGCAAAGCACTGCCAGCAACCCTTTCACAGATTTATACTCTTCTGCCGTCCGAAATCTCGCCTTGAATGCATCGTAAAAGGCGGCGCACAAATCCGACGGCAGTTGCTCCTTGAGCCTGTCGAACGAATACTGGCCCTCCGCAACACCGTTCAAGACATGATATGCGTAGATGAACGACGGATCTTTTTCGCAAATCGCCGACTTCGCATCCTCTCTTGAAATCTTGGCATCAAACAACGCTTTGCTTACGCGGGCATCGCGAAGAAGCCATAAATCTATGTAAGCGCGCAAATCGGTATAACAGCCTTCGTTGATCTCCTTATCTTCCCCGTTAAGGTCGATCACATCACTTGAAAGCGCCGTCAAACGCAATTCATCCTGAGGAATGCGCCGCGAAGAGACGACAACCGATACGCCCTTCGGCAACAACTTATGAACTTTTCCGAGGATATCAAGTATCATGCCGCTGCGATCTTCATCGAGCCCGTCAACGAGAATCACGAATTTTCGGCCGCGATAAAGACCGTTTATCTTTTCAAGCGGCGCTATTACAAATCGCTTGAACGCCGCGACGAGACTATTGACATCATCAACTTTTATTTCGCCTATGTCTTCGGCAGCGAGGTCGTAGAGCTCTCCGAATGACACAGTCAATGCGTATGCGAGCGACTTTATAAACTCAATACCTTGACGCTCTTTGCTTGCCCGACAGATATACGGGAGAACAATCCAACCCCATTTCTTCATTTCTGCGAACAGAAGTCCGGCAAGGACACTCTTACCCATCCCGGGCTTACCGAAAAGCGTGACAAACCGCATCTTCGACGTCGCCTTATCCGGATTGGCCTTCGCACGGATATTTGCGATTAACTTTCTTCTTTTCTCCAAATATTCATCATCCATCGGCAAACGAAACTCGGCAGGTTCCTCAGGTCGCAACACCTCCAGATGACTGTATGCTATTTCATGCGTCGCTCCGGGCAATGTCCTTGCTTGGACTTCCTTAAGCCGTACACTCACATCGCACTTATCTTTTTTCTGCCCGGGAGAAACGAATAATTCATCTGCCCCGTACGACTTGACCACCATCATCTTTTCTTGAAGACCACCGACCGGTTGCGGCAAAGAATTTGCAAAATCCCAGGCAATGGACGAATAATTCCACCGAGGATATGCGAAACGGTTTTTCGCATATTCAAGAGCGACCGACAAGGCAAGCGACGCGGATGACACCGATGCCATGTCAAACCCGAACACGTCCCTGGAATTTAAGTTCACCCGCTCGGCAAAAAACTGCCGCGAGGGAACTATCTGCCAACCGTCCGCTCCAAGCGAATCACGAACCTGCCGTGCAAGAGTCTTAAGATTATCCGGAAGTTCTCCGTATCGCGTTACATTATCATGATAGGTTTTTGTCCATTCAACCGGAAGCATAAACCCGTTCGGATTGATCGGAGAGTCCTCTTCAACATTGATCTCACCCTTAAAAAGAATCCATGCTTCATTGGCAGCTCGCTTAAGTGCAAACTTAGGAATATCAGGAAAACCGAACAGCTTAAAAACATCAGCGCCAAACACACGTTCATTAACTAAAAGAAAAGCAAGTACCGGACCAAAATCATTCATCATTTCAGCTGCATACGCGATGCGATTTGAATCCGTCACTTTTCGTGAAATCCATTTCCGTATCTTATCGCCCGTAAGTTCATACCGCTCTTCATCACCCGACACGACCGGAAAAGCTTTTGCACAAACGCCGTCATCCCACTCAAATGAAATCTCGGAATTCCTCGCGCCTTGACTGAATTCAGCGCAGCTTATTTCAAAATCACCCGATGCACGGAAGGATCGCTCCTTGCCGCAAAAGACAAGCCGTCCAACCGGAACATTTCCTATCCCGTCACAGATTGAACAGCGGATTAGAGTATCATTCTCGGCAAGAAACGGGAAACGCACTTTAAGAGTAAACTTGCGCCTCATATCGGAAGTGTGCCCTTCAAACTCCATAAGAGAGCGGGACGAGGCGATATCACCTATCTCCTTTTTCTCGCAGACGCCATCGGCACGAAAAAGTCCTTGAATCTCATTTCTGTCCTGTTCTTCCACAGATTGAACGGCAAGCGACCCCATTTTCACGAGGTTACGCTTGAAATTCCTGATATTCCCCGCGACAGGACTATGATCGCGATATCCCAAAAATTTGGCGATTTTCAGATGGTCGAATTTAAGCCACCAGTCCATGACAACAGCATAGCATTCATGAGGACTTCGCTGCCACATCTTGGAAAGAATACGAGTAAAGAGCGCGCCGCCGCCGCGTTCAAGCGCGAGAGTGACCGCCGATCCCGAATCTTTGCTTTCCGCCGGAATAAGTCCGTCAGATTGCTTTATCTCCTTAAGACCATCCATCTCCTCTCCGTCATCACCCTGCCGTCTTAAAGAAACCATTTCTATCTTGCTGCGGGATTTCTCGATCGCCCTGTCGACCGCAGCCCGCAACTGGCTTGTAAACCAAATAGAGCCGAAATGATGAGTTTCACCTTTAAGATTCAAGAATTGACGGAACTTCTCGCATTTCTCAGCAGCGAAATATTCCATCAGCTCACCATGGATAAAATCCTCCACCTCGATCCCAGCTTCATCCTTAAGTCGTTTTGTGAAATGCACTGTGACATACGCCCTTATCTCAGCAAAGAACGCATCCCAATCAGACGCGCCGGCATCGGGATCGCATAGACGCTGCACAATCTCCTTATGCCGCGCACTTATCTCCGCATAGTTATAATTTTCACCCCGCTTTTTCATTTTCCTCCTCCACACCATTGGCAGGACGCATTGTCCTCAACGCGCCGCCATACGCCCCCATCCGGCAAGATCACGCGTCCCATGTGACAGGAAGTTCCCGATTGCACATAGATACCCCCATGTGCTATACTTACCTGCGTTATACCAAATGGTATTATACTAAATGGTATAATGCCAAATGGTGTAATGCTATTGGGCATAACAAGAAAGGAAGAGCAAACATGAACCCATTCAAATACGGTTGCACGGTCGCCGGAGATTTCTTCTGCCCACGTCCGATGCTTGAACGCGAACTTGCCTCGCGCATAGAATCCGGTCAGAATGTCGTCATTCAAGGCGAACGGCGAACAGGCAAGACCTCTCTTGTTCTTGAAACGGTACGCCACCTGAAAAACATCGCCCTCTTTCATGCGGACTTTCTCTGCGTCCGCGATCAGGTCGATCTCTGCAGCAGGCTTGTCGCCGCGCTTGCCCGACTCGAAGAATCCGACGGATGGTTCACTAAAGTATTCCGCATGTTGGCGAATCTTCGCCCGACCGTTTCGATAGACCCTTCCACCGGCTCTCCGACGGTGACGCTTGACGCGAAAGTCGCCGCCGATCCGATGACGCTTGACACTATTCTCAATGCTCTTCTGTCGCAAACAAAACGCAGACGGATCTGCGTATTCCTCGACGAATTTCAGGACATCCTCGACATTGATGACGGCGAACGGATTCTGGCCGTATTGCGTTCCAAGATTCAACTTGACTCCAACACACCATACATCTTTCTTGGAAGCATACGCAACAAGATGGCAGACATCTTCTTCAAGTATTCCAGCCCGTTCTATCACTCTGCCGCGGCACTCTCTGTCGGAAATATTGCCGCCGCAGATTTCTATCCATTCATCAAAAAACGGTTTGAGACAGGGAAACGAAAACTCTCCCGCCCGATGTTCGACGCAATCGCGCGTTTTGCCAGAGACACTCCGGGCTTCATTCAGGAATTGTGCGATGCGCTCTGGCAGATGAGCGACAAAGGAACCGCATTTGAAGAAAAAGACATTACTGCGGCGCTTGAGGTGATTTTTGCCCGCGAGCAAGACCACTACACATTTGCAGTAAGGCAACTTACCGCACTGCAGACACGCGTTCTCCGTGCAATCGCCGAAAACAGCGGCAAAGAAGTGACCTCCGGCGCATTCCTTGAAACCGCCCATGTCTATAATGCCGCCTCCGTCAAAAAGGCCATAGCGAAACTTGAACATCTGGAAATCATATACAATTTCGATGGCGAATACCGCTTCACCAGCCCATTCTTCCGCGAATGGCTCCTTCGCCGGTAAATGATCTCCGTTAAACCATTGGCCGCGCGCGTTGGCCCCAACACGCCGTGATTCGCCATTATCCTGAAAAATCCGCGCCCACTCAGACGGAATGCAGAGCCGCATTCCGTCAAGTGGCCGACTGTAGCAATCTTTAAAAGCATCATTCACTTGCAGACTTCCAAGCGAAGCGATTGGCACCCCCCTCCCTCAATCTCGAGGGTGTTACCAATCGCTTACTTATCAAACGCCTTTCGGATTCGGACCGTAGGCGTTGTCGCCGGGCTGACTGTCAGTACAGGCAAAGACTATCAGCACAATTGCGCCGACAACCGGAACAAGACCAATCAGCCACCACCAACCGCTCTTGCCGATGTCATGCATACGGCGCGTGAATACAGCCCACCCCGGAATAAGCACCGCCAAAGAATATCCCGCCGCCAACACTCCCTCCATACCCAGTACAGCATCAACAATATTAACCCCGAACGCAACCAGCATATTGAACAAAATAAACATCCAATATTCTTTACGCCTTGCGCGACCGTTGAATGTCGCGTACTTTTTCCAGCATCCTACCCAGTATTTCATTTTATTTTCCTTTCTTTTGTTTTAGAAAAAT
>JAZOAC010000049.1:0-11245 GCA_045595285.1 Kiritimatiellia bacterium
ATCCGCACGTACGGTTTGACGAGGGGGAAGCCGCATCGACATGCACCGCAGAAGCTTCGCTTCGGAGGGTATCTTGCCGAAGGCAACCCGAAGGGCGCACAAGCGGGTGCGCAACGTCGAGGCGTGGGTCTCTACTCTACAAGAAATCAACTGCGAAGATTCTTGCCGCGCTTCTCTGCGCGACGGCGTCCGCCGGTGCCAGCGCATCGGATGTCATGTATTGGTTCGAGGGCGCGAAGCTCCATGTCAGGGCGACCTCGGCTCTCGCGGGAAAGGGGCTTGTTCTGCAGACGGGGGCGGACGAGACTTGGACGACCGCGACCAACTTCGTCGCCGCAGTCCCGGCTGTCGGCGGGGAATACACCGTCGATCTCGCGTCGCTCGGCATCGGCAACGGCACGTCCTGCCGCATCGCCTCCGCCGTGATTTACGAGAAACTGGAAATGCTTCAGATGACGACGACCGGATGCTGGATCGATACCGGCTTCAAGGGCACGGATGTCTATGGTGTCAGATTCGGGTATTACACAACGGGATTGAACAAGAAATCTGGAGATTGGTGCGGGGCGATAGGCTGCGGCAAGGACAACAAATCCGGTTATGCCAATGTGCAGGGCGGGTTTCTTGTCGCGTCCAACAATGATACGAACGATCTCGGGAAAACGGTCTGGATGTATCGCGGATACTACAACTCCGGCAACAAGCCGTCCGCGAAAACCGATTCTATCAATGAATATGCGTTTACGAATGGCGTATTCACGCTGAACGGGGAAATAATCGCCAATAATCTAAACAACCAATCTCCCCCCAATCATCCAAATGCGGTCAGTACGAACGAGACCTACAACATCAACATTGGCCGCAGCCCGAATGTTCCGTCGGCAATGGCATTTGGCTGGTGGTCGCACGTGAGCTTTGACGATGCGGACGGCAACAAGATTCTCGACTACGTGCCGGTGAGGCGAGGTGACGGCAAGGTCGGTTTCTGGGACTACGCGACATCGGCTTTCGTGACGTCGGGCGGTTCGGGGGACTTCACGGCAGGGACGCCGACGGGCGAGACGATGACGAAGGATATTGAAGCCGCCACAGACTCATTTACGCCGAACCGCGCCATCGCGGTCGTCCTTGACGGCGGAACGCTCACAGTGACGGTTCCCGCCGGTCTAGTCGGGGAGCGGCTGATTCTCGCGTGGGATTTGGCCGACAAGGGCGACGACCTCGACGATTGGGCGAACAGCACCGTTCTCGCGGAAAGCGCAGTCGAGGGAGAACTCTCGAAGCGACTTGGTTCGTTCGGTATCCGCAACGGAGATACGATTCGTATCTTCGCCGCAACAGCCTATCTCCCGCTCGATATGCTCCAGATGACGAGCAGGCAGACATACATCGACACCGGGATCAAGGACTTGGACGTGTATGGCATCCGATTCGGCTTTTATGCCACGGGCAAATCGGCAAGTTTTGGTGGGGCGATCGGCACGGGCGAAGGAACGAACTGGGATGGCGGTTTCATTGTCGGTGCCAACCAAACCGAGATCACCTCGTGGTATTGGGCGTATCAAGGGACCAAGTATAGTGGGACGAGTCGCCCCGACGTGAGCACGAGTCAAATCAACGAAGCGGCGTTCACCAACCGCATGTTTACCGTTTCCACCGCCGACGGCAGTGTCAATTTCAAGAAAACCGGGCTTCCCTCCGGGGCGGTGGCGAAGGTAACGGACACTTACAGCGGCAAAAATATGTATCTGGGGAGGAGCGCGGAGTCCGACGCAGCCATGTACGGCTGGTGGTCGCACGTGAGCTTTGACGACGAGGACGGCAACAAGATCCTCGACTACGTGCCGGTGCGGCGCGTGGGGGATAACAAGGTAGGATTCTACGACCGCGCCACGAAGACGTTCGTGACAAGTTCCGGCACGGGCGACTTTACGGCAGGGACGCCGACGAGCGAGACGGAGGTCATCGCCGTCAATGCTGCGTCGGAGGCGCAGTGCGTCACATCCATACCCGGCCTTATCATCAGTTTCCACTGAGGCTCGTCATGGGGATGCTGACAATGCAGAGGGTTGTTGCGGTGCTGGCGGCGGCGTTTTGGATTTGCGCCGCCGTCGGCGCACCTTCGCCGGAGTCCGTTTTCCGCAACCCGCCCGCCGACGCCCGGACTGGCGTCTGGTGGCACTGGATGGGGTCGAACGTCACGCGCGAGGGAATCGTCAAGGATCTCGACTGGTTTGCGGAGATGGGGATCGGCGAAGCGGCTATCTTCGCTATGGCCGACATCTGCACCCCGCCCGCGACGGAAATCTACGACTGCCCTGCGGGGAAGCTCGTCGCGTTCACGCCGGCGTGGTGGAAACTCGTGCGCTTCGCGTGCGACGAGGCTGCGAAGCGCGGCATTTCGCTCGGCCTCCACAATACGCCGGGCTACACGTCCACGGGCGGGCCGTGGATTCCGCCGCATCTCGCGATGCGCGAACTCGTCTTCAACGTGACGAACTCCGAGGAGCAGATATCCCTCACCGCCCATGCGAACCACCCTGTGCGGAACCCGCGCACGGGGAAGGTCGAAAAACCGCAGATGCCCTGCCGCCGCGAAGACCTGAAGGAAATCGCGGTCGTCGACGGCGTCCGCGTCCAGCACATTCCCATGGGGGCGTTCAACCAGCCGAGCCAGTGGGAGCTCCTGGGCCTTGAATGCGACAAGATGAACCCGGAGGCGGTGGCGCTGCATATCGACCATGTGATCGGCGAGATGAAACGGCATCTCGGCGACCATGCGGGGCGCACCATCAAGTTCGTCTTGCTCGACAGTTACGAGGCGGGGCGCCCCACGTGGACGCCTCGAATGCGCGAGGAGTTCATCGCACGGCGCGGCTACGACCCTCTGCCTTTTCTGCCGGTCCTGGGCGGCTTCAAAACGAAGGCCGCGCCGACCGAGGCCGACGAGAAGAAGTTCAAGAGCGACTACGAGCGCACCGTCAAAGACCTCTACCGCGACGTCCTCTTCAAGACCATGCGCGAGCGGCTGAATGCCGCAGGGCTTGAATTCGTCTGCGAGCCCTACGGAGGGCCGTTCGATTCCCGCGAGTGCGCCGCGCACGTCGACCGGATCATGACCGAGTTCTGGTTCGACCCGGACAGGACAGGCAAGGCGCCGAAGCCCCTCGGTTGGAACGAATGGATCGGTCCCGACGGACGCCGCCACAACATCATCGCGGCCGAGGCGTTTTCGGCCAGCCCCAAGTGGGGCAACTGGCAGGAGACGCCGTCGCTTTTGAAACGGACCGCCGACTACCAGTTTGCGCGCGGCGTCAACCGCATGATTCTCCACGGCTGCGTCCTCCAGCCCTGGGGAGACGACGTGAAGCCAGGCAAGACGCTGGGGCGCTGGGGCACACACTTCGGGCGCAACCAGACGTGGGCCAAGTGCGGCAAGGGGTTCTTCGACTACCTCAATCGCTGCCAGGCGCTCCTGCAGTGGGGAGAGCCGGAAAAGAACGGAAAGTGTAAAATCGAAAGTGTAAAGTTATCGGACGGTGGGAAGGATGCCGGTAAAGCGCGGAAGGCAATCTCGATGCTCTGCCGCAAGGCGGACGGACGGCGCGTTATTTTCGTGGCGGACCATTCCGGGCGAGGCGCGGAGGTGGAAGTGCGGTTGCCGGATGCGCCGGTCTCGGCGAGGTTGTTCAATCCCGTCTCTGGCGAAATCTCGTCGCTGGCCGTCGAGGACGGTTGCGTGTCCGTCTCGCTCGCACCGCATGGGAGCGCTTTCGTCGTGACGGCGAAGGGGGAAGGGGACTTGGCCGCGTCGGTCGTAGGGTGCGATGGTAATTTAACCACAAAGAACACAAAGGACACAACGAACACGATGCCGTCAACCGTCGTGCCGCTGCGCGGAAAGTTTACGGTGCGGTTTGGAGAGGTGGAAATCGAGATGCCGGAACTTAAGGACTGGACGGCGTTCGACGATCCTCGCATACGATACTTCAGCGGCACGGCGGTGTACAAGTGCAAAATTGAAAGTGTAAAATGGAAAATGAAAAATGAAAAGTGTGGCGTTGGGGAGGTGGCTATCCTCTCCCTCGGCAACTGCAACGGTCAGGTGGCGAAGGTGCTCCTCAACGGCGTAGACTGCGGCACGGTCTGGTGCGAGCCATACGAGGTGACGATTCCGCAGGGTGTTCTCCGTGAAGAGGGCAACGAACTTGAGATCGAGTTCACGAACGTGTGGGCAAACCGACTCATCGGCGACGAACACGAGCCACCGGACTGCGAATTCGCGCCCGTGCCGAAGCAGTCCGGCGGACCGTTCATGTATCTTGTGCGCTATCCCGGATGGTTCGGGAGCGGGATGGCGTCTCGTCCGTCGAACGGGCGAAAGTGCTTTGTCGATTGGAACTACTTTACGAAGGACTCGCCGCTCGTTCCGTCGGGGCTTCTCGGCCCTGTCGAGATCATCCAGCGGTAGAAACGGAGGTGTTTTGAAAATGTTGCCAATGTGGAAATGTTGCCAATTGCCAATACCAATGCTAATGCCAAAGCGCATTTTCCTCGCATTCTCGGTTTTTGTCCTCGCGCAGACGGCGGTGGCGTCGAATCCTTTTCTGCCGAAGGAGCGGACGACGGCGCTCGACGGCGAATGGCGGTTCTCGAAGGATGGCGGCCCGTTCATGACGGTGGAAGTGCCGCACGACTGGGGCATTGCGGGGCCGTTCAAAAAGGACGGCGACGGCAATACCGGAAAACTCCCGTGGAAGGGGACTGGCGTGTACCGGCGTTCCTTCACATGCCGCAAGCCAGTCGGCGGCGGCGCGGCGCGATTGGAGTTCGATGGCGTGATGGCGCGGCCGGAGGTTTTCGTGAACGGCGTGCGCGTCGGCGGCTGGGACTACGGCTATATGAGCTTTTGGTGCGACATCACGGCGGCGGTGAAGGACGGCGAGAACGCGCTGGAGGTTCGCGCCGACACGCGTTGCCACGGTTCGCGCTGGTATCCCGGCGGCGGCATCTACCGCAGCGTCCGGCTTGTCGAGTGCGCGCCGGGCTACACGCTGCCGGGCTCGGTCTTCATCACCATGCCGGAGGTTTCGGAAAAGTCCGCCACGGTGCATGTCGAATGGGAGACGCGCACCGGACGTCACGAGAAGACTTTCAAAGTGGAAAATCCCGTTTTGTGGTCGCCCGAGACGCCGCATCTCTACACGGTCGATGTGAACGGAACGAAATACCGCTATGGCATCCGCACATGCGAATGGACGGCGGACGACGGCTTCCACCTCAACGGGAAGCGCGTGCAGATCAAAGGTGCGAACCTGCACGCCGACTTCGGTCCGCTCGGCATCGCGTTCCACAAGGGCGCGGCGCGGCGACAGCTTGAAATCATGCGCTCGATGGGCGTCAATGCCATTCGCACCGCCCACAACCCTCAGGCTCCGGAATTTCTCGACCTGTGCGACGAAATGGGCTTTCTCGTCTGGGACGAATGCTTCGACAAGTGGAACGATACCGCTTCGCGCCGCAAGGACGAGAACCTGGAGGAATACGTCTCGCGCAACCTCGCGGCGTTTGTGCGGCGAGACCGCAACCACCCGTGCGTCGTGTGCTGGTCGATCTCGAACGAAATCCGCGCCGCGACGGATGCGTATCCCGACGGGCAGACGAAGGAGCGCGTCGCGGCGTTCGCGGCCGTCGTGCGTTCGGTCGATCCGACGCGCCCGGTGGGGAGCGGCAACTGCAAGCCACAGGGCTTCCCGGACAAGTCGATCTTCGAGGCCCTCGATGTGACGGGCTGGAACTACGCCCGCGCCTACGCCGCGCAGCATGCCTTCAATCCGGCGGGAGAGGCCGTCGTGATGACCGAAAGCTCCTGCAACTGCTCGTCGCGTGACTGGTACGGCGATGCACCGCCCGCGAACAAACTCGATTTCGACTTCAAGGCCAACGAGGTGAGCGCCTACGACTCCTGCGCCGCGCAATTCGGCGACATACCGGACGTGGAATTCCTGCGCGTCGAGCGCGACCGCTATTGCGCCGGCGAATTCGTCTGGTGCGGTTTCGACTACCTCGGCGAGCCGTATCCGTTCGAGCCGGGGATGAACAAGGTTCCGTCTCCGAAGCAGTCGCGTTCGAGCTATTTCGGCTGCGTCGATTTGACGGGCGTACCTAAGAACGAATACTACCTCTACCGTTCGCAGTGGAACGACAAGGCGCACACCGTCCGCATCGTCGCGCCGTCTTCCCCTGCGCTCCGTGCGGCCTATGTCTATACCGACGGCGATTCGGCGGAGCTGTTCGCGGACGGGCGCTCTCTCGGCATGAAGCGCAAGCTGAAAGACATCGACTACCCGCTCGATTTCAAGCGCGACTGGCCGAAGGCGGAGTCGTGCGAGGCCAACCCCTACTACGCCGTATGCGACAAGTATCGTCTCAGATGGTTTGACGTTCCCGCCGTGAAGAAGGAACTTACCGCCGTCGCGTACAAGGACGGCAAGGAAATCGGGCGCGAGACGCTCCGTCTGCCGGGCGCACCGGCGCGCCTTGAGATCGAGGAGGAGCCGGAGCGCGACGGGCTGCTTTTCTTTCACGTGAAAATGGTGGATGCGAACGGGACAGTCGTCCCGGATGCCTCCGACCGCGTGGCGTTCGCGCTGTCCGGCCCCGGCCGCCTGCTTGCCGTCGGCAACGGCAACGCGAACGGCTACGACAGTTTCGCCGACACCTTTTCGCACCCGCTCTACCGCGGACGCGCCCTGGCCATCGTGCGGCGCACAGGCGATGGGGAGATTTCGCTATCTGTGTGGAACGAGGAACGGGAAACGGGGAATGGCGAGAAGGCGAATCTCGTTCTCGGCGTCGTGAGCGACATCCACATTTCGCTCCGCCGGGAAAACGGCGCGGACACGTTCGACGGCGCGGAAACATACCGCAAGGCCCTTTCATGGTTGCGCGATGCGGGCGTGGATGCCGTGGTGAACTGCGGCGACATTGCCGACAGCGGCATTCTGGACGAACTCGCCGAAGAGGCGCGCGTCTGGCGCGAGGTCTTTGCCGGCGACGCCCCGGAACGGCTGTTCGTCTTCGGAAACCATGATGTCGACGGCTTCAACCGCAGGGCGGAAAAGATCTTCGGAGCAGACGCCGCCGCCCATCTGATCCGCCGCAATCTCGACAGCGCGTGGCAGATCGTCGCCGGCGCAAAATACGCGCCGGTCTGGCACAAGCGCATTCGTGGCTACGACTTCGTCGGAGCGAACTGGGGCAAGGAGAACGAATGCGATGAATGGCTGACGCAAAACGCGGCGTCGTTTTTGCCCGCCAGACCGTTCTTCTACATTCGCCATCCGCACGTTCCCGGCACATGCATGGCCGACTGCGTTAACCCGCGCACCCTGCCGACAGACGCTTCCGAGACGGCCTTGCTATCCGCTTTTGCTAACGCCGTGGTGCTTTCCGGCCACAGCCATGCGTCGCTCACGGACGAGCGATCCGTCTGGCGCGGGGCTTTTTCCGCCGTGAACGCGGGGTCGCTCAAATACACCGGGCCATGGTACAAAGACGTGGCGCCGTTCGGTCGCGAGAACGATAACCCGCCCGGCCCGTTCAACACCGAGGATCCCTACAAAATCATGCGCCGGATCGACACGTCCGACGGCCACCAGGCGATGATCGCACGCGTTTACGACGACCGGATCGTCTTCGAGCGCATGGACGTCGGCAGCATGAGGCATTTGGGTGACGACTGGGAGGTTCCGCTCGCGCCGGGAGTGCGCTACGTCCCGCCGGCCTCGGCCTTCGCGGCACCTGAGTTCCCTGACGGGGCGAAACTTTCGGTGAAAATGGGGCGCGGCAAGAACCGTGGCGGGAAGGGCGTGCCCTCGGTCGAGCAGGATATTCTCGTGATTGCAATTCCCGCCGCGAATGCGGTGTCTGGCGCGCGGGCGCTTGACTACCGCATTCGGCTGACCGATGAATCCGGTGCTTGCGATGAGCGCACAGTCTTCGCCAAGTCGTTCTACCGCGCGGCGGACGGCATCCATGAGAACGCCGAGACGGTATGCCGTCTTCCAGTAGGCCGTCTCAAGGTGCGGGGCAATGTTCGTGTCGAAGTTTTCCCGCGCAATTCGCTCGGCATCGTCGGCAGACAACTGAAAGGAGACATGATATGCTTCAAATAAGGAAGGCGGCAGGCGCTGTTTTTTGCGCGGGCGCTTTGGGTGCGCTCGCCGGATACGGTGGGATAATCACCAACAACTATTCGTGGGTGCGCGGGACGCACTACCGGATAAACGGCGACGCGGCGAAGACCGCTCGGGAACTCGGCTACGGGCGGCGCATAGGATTGAACGCCGTCCGCTTCTGGGTGAGCCCGGGCGATTTCCGCAAGAACCCGAAGGCCGCTGCAGAGAAGTATCGCACGTTCGTGCGTCAGGCGTGGGCGCAGGGGTACTATTCGATGCCGATCATCTTCAACGGCAATGGTCTCGATCCGAAGATGCTGGAGGGGGATCGTTGGGGCGATTGCGAGAAGTATGCAACGTCGGTCGTTGTTGCTCTGAAGGACGAGCCGGGGCTTCTCATGTGGGACGTGATGAACGAGCCGACATACAACAGATGGGTCGGCGAGGCACCGGATCAGGACGAAAAGAATCGGCGGCAGGGCAAGACATTCGAATTCATACGTAGGGCTTGTGCGCTTGTCAAGAAGCTTGATCCCGCTTCACCGGTTACGCTCGGTTGCGCAAGTGCGGATGAGGCGGACCGGACGGCGGACTGTGTGGATGTCCTTTCCTTCCACGACTACTCGTCCACGCGTGGCGAGGTAGAGGCGAACTACGCAAGGATGGATATGCTCGGAAGAAAAACCGGCAAGTGCGTCATGCAGAGCGAGACGGGCTGCACGGCATACGGCAACGGCTACGACATGGCGCTGGAGGCCTGCGAGAGGCACAGGTTCGGGTGGTTCTTCTTCAACCTGATAATAAGCGGCTACACCGAGACGTTCCACGGCGTGTTCTACGATGACGGAACGGTGCGCGACCCTGCGGCGATTGCGGCGATGATGGGATGCTACCGCAAGCGCGACCTGGACGGGATAATTCCGGCGATGCCGTTCAAGCCCGGCAAAGAGTATCGGCTGAAGGCGGTCGTGGATGGGTTGCGTCGGGCTATGGATGCCGGTTCCGGCGATGGCAGAAATCGGCTTTTTGATGAAATGGAAAAGGCGGCGAACTATCTTGAAGCGTGTGAGATGGTGCCGATGGCGATACCTCCGACGGCGCGGATAGCGGCCTGGCGCAAGATGGTCGAGCCGCCGATGGACAAAGTACTCAGCCTCGCTGCAGCGCTGGCAGGCAGGCTTGAAAAATACGGCAAAGAGGTGAAGCCGGAATAATGAACATTCGCAGGCGAAGGAGTAGATCGATGAAGAGAGTTGCGATAATCGGCAGTATGGCGGCAGTGGCGATGACAGCGTGGGCGTCAAACCCGATACTGCCGCTTTGGGAGTTTGTGCCGGACGGCGAACCCCATGTGTTCGAGGATCCCGACAACCCCGGCAAACACCGCGTCTATCTTTACGGATCGCACGACACGACGGCCACCGGCTATTGCGGACGGGACCTGGTCGTATGGTCGGCGCCGGTCGAAAAACCCGGCAAGTGGCGTTTTGACGGAGTGGCGTTTCGGCTGTCGGAAGACGCGAACGGAGATCCGCTTCTCGCGGGCAACCTCGCATCGCTGTTTTATGCGCCGGACGTTGCGGTGACTACGGGGCCATCCGGCGATAAGACGTATTGGCTTTTCCCCCACTGCCGCGCGAAAGGGTGCATGACGATGGTTGCCAAGGGGCGGCGTCCTGACGGGCCGTTCAAGACATGCAACTGGGATCCCGCCGATCCGAAAAGGACGATAGGAGTGGTGGACTATGATCCGGCGGTGTTCGTTGACGATGACGGCAGGGCGTACGGCTACTGGGGATTTGGAAGGCCGTCCGGCGCGGAACTTGACCCGTTGAAGATGACGGCGCTGAAACCGGGGACGAAAATTGTCAAGAACATGGTAAGCGGATTCAAGCAAGATGGAGAATTCAGGTTCTTTGAGGGAGCGTCATTGCGCAAGGTCAGAAACAAGTACGTGTTCATCTACTGCCGCCGGACAAAGGAAGGCGAGTTCGGGCTTGGAGAATCCCACTATACGCTTGCCTATGCCTATTCCGACACGCCGCTTGGACCATGGACATACGGCGGCACGATCATAGACGGGCGGGGACGCGAGAAACGTCCCGACGGGACTGTTGTGGCGACGGCGCATCCCAGCGGAAATACGCACGGCAGCATCTGCGAGATAGGAGGGAAGTGGTATGTCTTCTACCATAGGCAGACGGGACTTGACGAATATTCGCGCCAGGCGATGGTTGCGCCGATTGATGTCGAGGTTGACGAACGCCCAGGCGGAAAGGTGCGCATTTCGGAGGCCGAGTTCACCTGTGAGGGGTTTGAGACCCGCGGGCTTGATCCATTCAAGCGCTACGCGGCGGGCATAGCCTGCCATTATACAGGACGCGAACCGGCCAAGGAGATCAAGGACAAATACGGGAAGAACAGGTACGTTTTCTCCGGGCCGTACCCGCAGCCGTTCAGGTGCGGCGATGTTCACTTGAGGAGGGATCTGTACGCAGAGCGGTTCAACAGATGCCGCATGGTGCATGTGACGGATGGTTCGGTCGTCGGCTACAAGTATTTCGACTTTTCCAAGTCGCATGGACGGGCGAACCTCAAATGTGAAGTTGCCCTCGAATCGTTTGGCCATGAGGCAAAGTGCGAGATATGGATCGTCCGCCCGTCTGCGGCGGAGGGCGGCATTAAGATCGGAGAGTTCACAATAGGCAAGGACGCGCCCGAGGGCGTGCAGACGTTTTCGGCGGATGTCGCGCCGCTTGCGCAACGAAAGGGGCGTGAAGCGCTCTACTTCGTCTTTTCATCACCGTGTAAGGGTCGCTCACTCTGCGAACTGGAGAATTTCAGGTTTTACTCGGTACCTCGTCCATGCCGCGATATCCGTTTTTCGCCGCTGCCGCAAGGGACGATGCTCTATGGCGATCCTGTCCGCAAGTTGGACGGCAAACCGTTTGCGAAAGACCCGACGGTCATACGCCACGATGGACGCTACCTGATGTACTACAGCGCGTCGGGGATGCACGAAAGTACCGAGGACGGCCTCGTTCCCGGCGCGAAGATGGGAAACT
>JAZOAC010000050.1:0-11617 GCA_045595285.1 Kiritimatiellia bacterium
GGAAGGAATAGTAGGGAAAGACACCACTATCGATACTGCTCAATAAACTTTAGGTGTAAACGCAAGTAATTCTTGTATTTGCTTCTGGACAGCACAGATTATGCCAAACCGCCGAACGGAGGTGCATTTGTCTTGAAAAAATGATTTTGGTACAATTAGCGGTGTTTTCTTTTAGGTTAAAATGGTGGATAAGATATTGCAATCAACATGTAAGGGCTCGGGAACTGCAAGGCGTGGTTTCCGATGTAAGGGTATTAAGGAATCGATACTTCTTTTTGTGGTAATGGCATTGTCGGTTGTTGCACAAGCAACGCTTCCGGCAACGCTCAAGGCCATCGAACTTCCGTGGGGTAAGAAGCCGCTAACCATTGACGGTGACTTTTCGGACTGGGGACGGATGTCGTGGCATGAGGATTTCCTGGATCTGGACGGACAGCCTCATACTTCCGTAAAGTGCCGATTCGCCCTGAAGCGAGACCGCCTGAATCTATATGTTGCTTGGCGAGTTGACGGGCAGTATCGCATTGCAAAGAAACACGTCCGCCGTGACGGGGATATATGGCATGGCAACAGCGTTGTCGAGTTCTTCTTCGCCAGATCAAAGAGCGCGAACGGATTCTACCAGTTCTCTATAGCCGCAAATGGTGACCGTCAGGATGGTGCGGACGGTGATTCGTTTGTGACGCCGGACTGGGAAGGGGTGGCAAAGGCCGACTCGAACGGATGGCAGGCTGAAGTCCGCATCCCGTTTACCTCGCTCGAGCGCAAGCACTACAAGTTTTCCGACATGATACGGATGAATGTGTGCATGAGCGTACCGACCAACGTAAAAGGGTTGAAGTGTGCGGCGATATGGTCGCTTGCCCGCGGAAGCGGCTTCAAGAACGTGGATGATATGGGCTATGTCGCCATCGGCAGCTTTGCGAAGGCTTCGGCGCACGAGATCGCCGTGTTTGAGTCGGCTTATGGCGAGAAGCCATCCGTTGACTCGGTTGCCAAGGGCGATGAGCGCGGATACATCTCCTTCCTTGGCGCATTGGCGGAAGAACGCAAGCGGAAGGACTCCGAACGTGTCGAAAAGCTCTCGGCAAGGATAGCCGCGATAACTGGGCTTCCGAAGCTTCTTGCACAGCCGTGGGATCCAGATGCGCTTTTCGGGGAGACGCCGGCGGCGCAGGCGGACATCTTGGGGCGCGCCCTCGATTTGCACGGCAAGGGTGTGGAGCTTGACTATATCTCTGCGGTCAACGAGACAACGCATCGTTCGTTTGCTCTTTCCGCTCCAAAGGCGGTGAAGGACGTTACATTCGAAATATCCGATCTCGCTGGCAAGGATTGCCGCATTCCTTCGTCTCGACTTCATGTTGCGCGATTTGCGTTCTTGCATCCGCCGGCTGATATCAGCAATCATGGCCGCGAAGTACGCCTCCCATATCCTGAGATCGTAGAGCGCGTGCGTACACCTCAGTCGTTCAAGGCGGGGGGATCTTCCCTCTTTCGGCTTTATCTTGATACGCGCGGAGCGAGGCCTGGCGATTATTCCGGGATGGTGGCGATAAAGGCAGGCGGCGCGGTTGTGACTCGTCTGAGGGTTGCGGCGAAAGTCATCAACCTTGAACTCCCGCTTGCCGAGACCCGTCCGTTCAGCGTATATCTCTTCACGACTATTCCATGGGGTGGCGCATCCGCCGAAGAATGGGCGGAGTTTTTCCGCGACCACTATATGACGGACGTTTCGTTTGAGCATCCGCCGGTCTATCTGGACGGGAAATGCGTGAACGGAAAGGATGCCGTCGACATTGGTGGTTCGAAGCTGAAGACGCGCGAGGAGCAATGGGCGCGTTATGCCGAATGGATGGTAAGCCCAATTCCTGTTCCTCCGTCCGGACGCGTGAAAGTGGATCTCTCCGCGTGGAAGATGGACGAGCGTCTGGCCGCTTGCGCGAAGTACAACCTGCGCGCCGTGGTGAGTAGCCGTGGCGGCAATCTGAAGAGCGAGTACTTCCCGGCGATGATGGAGGCGTTGGCGAAGGTCGGTATCGGTGCGGATGATTTCATCTACAAGCTTGGCGATGAAGACCGGTCACTTGTGTATCTGCCGGTGGCTAAGCGTTTGCGGGAACTGATACCGTCCCTGAGAGTGATGATGATTCCGTCCGGTACGTCATATTGGGACATAAAGCCGGCGGCGGAAGGCTTCACCGACTTCACATTCTCCACAGCGGCCTATCGCGGAGGGGATGAGGGGATGCGTGATATCGCCTACCTGAGGTCGAAGGGCGTGAAGGTGAGCCGCTACATGAACAAGGCATCGTGGGCGGGTCGTACTCTTCCGTTGCAGGCTCGCAGCGAGCCATGGGAGGCGCTTATCATTGACGGGCTTGATGGTTACACATGCTGGACTGCCGGAATCAGGCCGAATCTCGGCTTCAGGACTGGCTATAAAGGCTACAATAAAAAGTACAGCATCCCCGAACTGCCGCCGGATCGGCAGATTGATACGTTGCTTGTCTATATCCGCAAGGATGGTGAAATCTACCACCCGGTCAGCTGCATCCGTCTCGAGAATATACGTGACGGAATCATCGATGCACTGTATTTCAGGCTGGCGAAATCGGCTTGCGAAAAGCATGGAAACGCGGCAGCGGCAAAGGTGCTGGAGACGATCCGCAAGTCCGCGAAGAGTTCAATTGCCGACTACAACGCAGCACGCCGGCGGATCGCGGAACTGATCTTAAGCCTATAATGATGTCGATCCGTTGGGGAATCGTACGAATGAGAATGAACTCCGATCCGCTTACCGCAACCGAGTAACCGTTCTGCTGAGAAAATAAAATTACCAAAAAACCTTGACAAAAAAAAATAGGTTATGTTATCTTATACGACCGCTGGCTTATTAGGGCAGGTCAGGGCCTTTGGAGTTGCAGAGGTTTTGTTTCTGTCGGTAGATTCTTCAATAACCGCAAATGATGGAAATTGTAAAATGAAAAACAATAAACTTTTTGATCCAATTTGGACTGTGCAACGGTTGGTAGTCTCTATCGCAACTGTGTGCGCGACGTTTAGCGCATACGCAGACGCGTACACCTTCGGTGGGGTGACATGGAATTATACGGTAACAAGCGGCACGAGCGTGACGCTGACTGGTGTAAGCGACAAAACCGTGCCGTTCGATGCGGCCAACATCCCGTGGACGTTTACCAATAACGATACAACATATACGGTTACAGCGATTGAAAATAACGCTTTTGGAGAATGGACTACATTGACTGGAACGCTTATGATTCCCGAGGTTGTCACGCGTGTTGGAGAATGGTCATTTGCCGCTACAGGGATACAGCGAATAGCATCATTGGGTGGTGGGGTAGTTGGATACCGCGCGTTCAGTGGGTGTTCGAGCTTGACGGGGGTGGTAAAGGCGAATAAGTTGATTTCTGTGATAGGAGGGAACGCTTTTAGAAGCACAAACCTCAGTGCGTTTTATGCGCCTGGTCCGGATACAGGAACGGCAATGATTAGCGGAAATAGTACATTCCGAGCGTCAGGGTTGCAAGTTGCATTTATCGGGTGGAATGTAGTTCCTGCGGATGGATATGATAGAATGTTGGGCTGTAAGGTGTTTGTGCCTGCAAACGGAAAATGGGATGATTTTATTCCTGGAAGTGGTGATAATGGTCCCAGCGAGGCTATCTACTACGGTGCCAACACGAATCTCAACCTGATTGTCGACGATGATGCTGGGAAGATTACCGCGATACCCACGGACGGAACGGCGTTTGCGACCATGTTGGAAGTTGCTCCGACACTAAAGACGTATTTGGGATGGGATATGCACATTACTGTAACGAACATGCTGGAAGTGGCGGCAGGTGTGATTACGTCGGAGAATGTGCAGTGGGTCAATTCGTTCAATTCGATTGTGTTCAAAGTGGACACGCAGTCGTATCTTGATACTTTGCTCAATGCCATTCCCCCGACTGTCCTGTTAGCCATAGATCCATGCGATGCCAGGGAGGTGTTGACAATACCGCAGGGCCGCGAGGTTTTTGTGCGTCTTTCCGGTGATGGAAGAAACGGCAGATATTCACCGAAAATCAAAGGATTGACGGTTGTCTGCCGGTAATGCGCAATATGCTTGCCGACTCATCAGTGAAACGAAGTAAAACGGCCGTTTGTGCGATTCTCGCGTTGTCGTTGACGGGCATATTGCCGGCATATTCCGATTGGCGGGAGTCGATACGTTCGCCCGACGGTTCTGTAGAGGCGACCGTAAGCGCGAAGGGGGCTCGTCTGTCATGGTGCGTGGTGCGCAATGGCGTGGAGCTTTTCGGTGATTCCGAAATCGGACTGGAGTTCAAGGACCAGCGTCCGTTCGGGGTGTTCAAGTTGGCAAATCGCGCGGAGAGAACGTTTGACACGTCCTGGGAAACTCGCCTCTACAAGAAACGTGTCGTGCGCGACTGCGGACGGGAGGTGAAGCTTGAACTTGCGGAGGAGAAGGGGGCGATGCGGCGACTCGATATCCATCTCCGCGCGTACGATGGTGCTGTTGCGCTTCGCTACGGCATTCCTGCGCAGCCAGGTTTTGAGCGGTTCGTGGTGACGAGGGAGAAGACAGCGTTTCGCTTTGCCGGCAATCCGCTCGGCTGGTTCACGTTGTACCCGAAGCACAAGGACTCGCAGGAGCAGGCGTTCTTTCGCAGATCTATACTTTCGATTCCGGACAAAGACGCACTTATCGGCTTTCCGGCAATTATCGAGGCAGGCGGGCAGTTCGTCGCCGTATGCGAGGCTGATCTCACGGACTGGGCCGGCCTGTTTCTTAAGCGGACCGGCGCATGGCACGTACCGAGCGGCACGACGCAGCTTGAGGCCGCCCCCACTCCGCGTTTCGACGGTGATGGATTGGTGGTCTCGTCAGCTCCGCGCGTCTCTCCGTGGCGGGTTGTGATCCTGGGCGATACGCCTGCAGAATTGACGGAGCACAATGACGTAATTCTCAACTTGAATCCTCCGCCGGAAGGTGGCGATGCCGTATTTGACTGGGTGACGCCAGGCGTAAGCGCATGGGACTGGTGGGCTCGGCCCAAAGGCGTGAAGGTGCAGATGACGAAGGAATCGAAATGTGCAGAGATCGACTTTGCGGCCGAAATGGGCTGGCCGTACTATACGATAGACGCCGGATGGCAAGCGGGAAAATCGCTGGATCATGCGCAGGATCTTACGTTGGCGAAACCGGAACTTGATCTTGATGCCGTGCTTGCCCATGCAAAGGAGAAGGGAGTCGGGGTTTTCCTGTGGGCCTACTGGAGCGTACTTGAGTCGAACGGCGTGGAACGTGTCTTCTCCAACATGTCTGCGCGCGGCGTGAAGGGGTTCAAGGTCGATTTCATGGATCGACAGGATCAGGAGATGGTGAACTGGTACGAGAAGGTTGTGCGGTTGGCGGCGAAGTATCGTTTGCTCATCAACTTCCACGGAGCCTTCCATCCGACGGGCATGAACCGAACTTGGCCCAATCAAATTACGCGCGAGGCCGTTGCCGGAAATGAATGTTATCGATACGGTTGGCGCTTGACGCCGGAACTTACGGCGGCGTTGCCGTTTACGCGGTTCTTGATAGGGCCTGCCGACTACACGCCAGGTGGTTTCAACAATGTGCTGCCACACCAGTTCACACCCGCAAATCGACGAAAGAAATTGTCGGACAAGGCGACGCCGGAAGTCGGTACGCGCGCACATGCGCTCGCTCTTTGCGTTGCCTATGACAGTCCGCTCATGACGCTCTGCGACATTCCTGAGAACTATCAAAGCCAAAAGGGTCTGGATGCGCTTCGAAACCTCCCTGCGGCTTGGGAAGAGACTCATTGTCTTGGCGGTGAGATCGGTTCGTGGTATGCGGTGGCGAGAAAGGCTCAGGACGGGCGGCGTTATCTCGCGGTAATTACGGCAGACGCGCGTCGTTTGACGTTGCCGTTAGCGTTTCTTGAATCTGGAAACTGGCAGATGACGTTGTATACGGACGAACCGTCAAAGAATAAGCGAGATGCACGTGCTATCTGCATCTCACAACTTCCTGTATGTGCATTCGACAGGCTTGAACTTGAGCTTGCGCATGTTGGTGGTGCTGTGGCCATCTTCGAGCGCAGGTAGCAACGCCTGTCTTGTTTCGCGCTTGCTCTTGAAACTTTTGGGGTTGAATCTCGGGACGAGTGGGTTTCGGGTAGTTCGTAGTGCGCGAAACTAAATGCACCATTACTGAGGTAAATGCACCCGTTATTGTGAGATAGCAGTTGTTTTATTGGTTGAAGTTTAGAGTTATAGACGTTGTACAGTGGATAATGTTGATATGCGGCAATCGCCTTCTGAAATCACGGCAAGAGTTTCTTAAGTCTGCTTATTGACTCTGCGCTAAAGCCTTGATTTGCAAACTGTGGCTAAAGGCTTATTTAGTTCTGCTGAGAAAACCAGGATTTTTTTTGGTGATTGGAGTTATGGTATAATTTGTGGTATGGAGAAGTATTTTAACACAGCGGGGCCGTGCATTCCGGCTGAACACTATATGCTTCCGGCTCTTGACCGGTTGCCGGAGATTCGGCGGCTGGTTTCTCAGCGGCGGTATTTTGTCGTCCATGCGCCTCGTCAGACCGGTAAGACCACGGCTCTCAAGGCTCTCGTGCGCGAGATCAACGCGAAAGGCGATATGGTCGCGGTATATTGCACGCTTGAAACTCTCCAGAACGCCAAGGATGTGGAAAACGCCATGCCCAAGCTCAAAAGGCTTTTGCTTCGCAGTGCAGGAGCCGTGCCGTCCCTTGCGTTTTCAGATGGCGGGGAAGAGGGGCTGGATGTACGCGAGCAGAGGCAGGGTTGGGTTGTCACTGCGGTTTCTGATACGCTTACGGATCTCTGCCGCAGGGCGGGCAAGCCGCTCGTCGTATTCTTCGACGAGGCGGACTGCCTTGTCGGGGATGTGCTGATATCTTTTCTTCGCCAATTGCGCGACGGCTATGTGAACCGTGACGAGATTCCGTTCCCGGTGTCCATCGCGCTCGTCGGCATGCTGGACGTCCGGGACTACAAGGCGCAGGTCCGTTCTGACGGCGAATCGCTCGGTCAGATAAGCCCGTTCAATATAATTTCTAAGGATATGCTTCTTCGCAACTTCACGGCAGATGAAGTTGTTGCGCTGTACGCGCAGCATACGGAGGCAACAGGGCAGGTTTTTGCCTCTGGAGTTCTTGAAAAGGTCATGGAGTTTACCGGCGGGCAACCCTGGCTTGTCAATGCCCTGGCCCGCGAGTGTGTGGAGGAGGTGCACGGCTTCCGGTACGGTGAGACGGTCACGGTCGATGACATCGAGGCCGCCAAGGAGGCAATTATCCGCCGTCGCGACACGCATGTGGACTCGCTCATGGAGCGGCTTCGCGAACCGCGCATACGCCGCATCATGGAGCCGGTCATTTTCGGCGGACAGCTTTCCGGCACTTCGGTCAATGACGAAGACTATCGTTTTGCGCAGGATCTTGGACTTCTGAAGGAAGTGAACGGCGCACTTGTGCCGTCGAACAGGATGTACGCGGAAATCATCGGACGCTACCTCTCCCGCGACGATCAGGTGCGCATGATGCAGTCCGTGCCGGATGCGCCGTGGGCGACGCCTGACGGACTCGATATGCCCGGCCTCATGGCGGCTTTCCAGAAGTTTTGGCGCGAAAACAGCGGGGCCGACCGCCGCGCATATGAATACGGCGAGGCGACGCCCCACCTCGTGCTCATGGCGTTTTTTCAGCGCGTCACCAACGGGCAGGGACGCATCAACCGTGAGATGGCGCTCGGCTCCGGACGTCTCGACCTGTGCGTGGAGTATCGAGACAAACGCTATGCCGTGGAAGTCAAGACGTCTAAGAACTTCAAGGGCGAAGATTCCTACAGGCAGCTCCTCGGCTATCTCGACAAGCTTGGTCTCGACGAAGGCTGGATGCCGATATTCGACTCGGATTCCACGAAATCCTGGGAGGAGAAACTCTATACCCGCGACATCTCCCTCGGAGGCAAGACACTTCATATCATCGGGCTGTGATGCATTACGGTTCCGCAGGGCATATTTTACGGATTGGTAAGGTATGATTTCATTAAACTGTTTTACTTTATGCAAAAAAGGAAGAGTGTTGTAATGTCATATAATAGATCGACATCTGTTGCAGTATCTGTGTTTTTCGCAGTTGCGGCAGTGGCTAGTTCTGCCGCCTTTGCGCTCCCCGGCACCTCTGCTTCCGCCGGAGATGCGTCCATGTCGCCGATTCGACTCAATGCTGCGAAGATTCCAGGGTGCTCGAAGGCGTACGTGTGCAATGACCTTCAGTACGGCGGGCGGCAGTTGGGCAAGGGGACAAAGGATGCGAATTCCGCGCAGACGTACGACCTCTATTTGCCCGGGAATGTCGGCGAGATCGATCGCGACGCCCCGTTCTTCCTTTTTGTGCACGGCGGCGCGTGGAAGCGCGGCAGCAAGGCGGGGCGGTACGTCAAGCTGTTCGCTGAGATGGCCGAACAGGGTTTTGCGGTAGCGTCGATGAATTATGTGCTCTGCAATCCCAAAAACGGGGAAATTCACACCTTCGCGGAAATGCTTGCGGATATCGATGCGATGGTATCGCATCTTCCCAGGGTGGCGAAGGCGGTGGGGATATCAGTTCCGCGCATCGCAATCGGCGGCAATTCTGCGGGCGGTCATCTCTCGCTTCTCTATGCGTACGACGGTGCGAATCCATCCGTCCTCGGCTTGGGTCTCAAGCACTCGATTCCCGTCGCCTGCGTGTTCAGCGACTGCGGGCCGAGCGATATCGCAAGCCCCGAGTTCATAGTGGCTGGGCTTGACTGGCAGAAGGGCTCGTTCAAAAACTGCTATGGGCTGCTTTGCGTTCTGGCCGGCGGACGGTTCGGGAAGGAGGATTTCCGGGTGACAGGCGAACGGCTCACGAAATACTCTCCAATCTCGCTGCTCAACGGGAAGTGTCCGCCGACGATCTGCCTGTATGGGGATACCGGCAGCGTCAAGACGAGCGGAACGTTCAAGCGCACGAAGAACGGCCCGGCTGAGACATACGCGGAGTTCTGGAAGCTCGTCGGCTCGAAAGAAGCGCCGCCGGAGTCTGTCAGGATGGACGGCATCGTCGCCACGCAGAACTACGTAACGCTTACGAACGGCCTTACTCAAGCGGGCGTGCCGTTTGTCGCCAGGCTTGAGCCCCATTCGCACTGCCGTATACTCCAACGCAACCCCGAGACGCGTCCGTGGCTCTACGAAAACCTCAGAAAATACCTTAAGGGGAACAAGGCAAAATGAAAATCCGTGGGGACGGGTGTTCCGTTCTCATCCGGCGGAGGTTAAATGGTGGCGGAGCGTGCCGCGCAAGATCATGCGCAAGGCATATCCCGAAATGGAACTTAACGATTGAACCGTAATATCTGAAAACAAAAGAAAGGAGACTGTCCCGATTAGGGGATGGAAATTGAAATGAAGATGAAAATGAGCCTTAAAACAGTTCTTGGAAAATCAAGGGACACACCCTTCAAGAAGATGAGATAAATTAAAAATAGTGGGTAGATATTTGGTTAATTGAATGATTTCTGTTGGTTCTTGTGGGGACAGGCCCTTCAAAAGGGCTTGATTAAGGGGCATGTTGGGCGATTTGAGGGTTGTCTTTATTCACGTCAGAATTTGCTCCGTCGGTGGCAAGATTTCGTCCGTACAGTAATCTTGTAAATCCTGGCGTAGGCTGTAAGTGGGTTGGGAACAATGCCAATACCCAATTGGGAACTGGGGAATGGAGAACGGGGAATGGTGTGCCAGTGAGGATTTCAGGGGAGGTTCATAAATGCATTCGTCAAGAAAATGTGATTGGATGTGGGAATATTCGTCAAGAAAATGTGATTGGATGTGGGAATATTCGTCAGGAAAATGTGATTGGACATGGGGATATTCGTCAAGAAAATGTGATTTGGGTTGTTTTGAAATTGCTTATATATGATATAATATTGCGCTAATTAAAGGAGGAGCGTAATTATGCAAAGAGACTGCTTTAAATATATGTGTGATTGGAATAGGAAGACCAAGAGGAAACCTTTGGTTTTGATGGGAGCGCGGCAGGTCGGCAAAACTTGGTTGATGGAAGAGTTTGCCAAACTTGAATACCCAAAGAACTATGTAATCGTAAATTTCATGCGTAAGCGTTCGCTTTGCGAGCAGCTCAAGAAGGGTGACATAGATCCCGCTACGCTTATTAAATTATTGCAGACTGCAACGGGTAAATTGATTCTTCCTGGAAAGACATTGCTGATACTTGATGAAATACAGGAATGTCCAAGTGCATTGACGGCGTTGAAGTTTTTTCATGAGGATATGCCAGAACTTGCTGTGATTGCGGCTGGTTCACTGCTTGGATTGTCGTTTGGAGAAAATAGTGATTGTACGGATAAAAAATCCAATAGTTCTCAGATATCGTTCCCGGTTGGAAAGATAGATAGGCTTAATGTCTATCCGCTGTCATTTTCGGAATTTCTCCGGGCGAACGGCAAGGAATCGATGGTAGATGCCATACAAGTTGGCGACTGGAAAAGCGTTGCCGCCTTATCTCATGATTATGAAATGCTGCTGAAAGATTATCTTGTTGTCGGCGGAATGCCTGAAGCCGTCAATGATTGGCTGGATACGTCATCATTGGCGGAAGTGCGGCGGACACAACAGCGGATGCTTTCCGACTATGACGACGATTTCAAAAAACATGCTCCCGTAGAGCTGTTGCCGAAGATTCGGCTTCTTTGGAACAATATTCCGGCGCAGCTTGCAAAGGAAAATAAGAAGTTTGTCTATTCCGCGTTGAAATCTGGTGCGCGGGCACGTGAGTATGAGGTGGCTTTGGAGTGGTTAAAGGATGCTGGCATGGTTTACAAATTGCATCGCGCCTCACCTCCCAGATTGCCGATATCTCATTATACTGATTTTGGTGCATTTAAGCTTTTTGTGCATGATGTAGGCCTTTTAGGGGCGATGTCCTTTCTTGCGCCAGAGGTTGTTCTGGAAGGGAACGCTCTTTTTACAAATTTCAAGGGTGCACTTACAGAGCAGTTTGTAATGCAGGAGCTGGTCGCAAACAATATAGTTTCAGCATATTGGACATCAGATTCGGGAATAGCAGAGATTGATTTCATCGTTCAAGGGACGCGGGCAGTATATCCAATAGAAGTTAAATCCGCAACGAACACGAAGGCAAAAAGTCTTCAAGTCTATAGCAGGGAGTTTGCACCGCTGTTCTCGGTGAAGTCGTCGTTGAAAAACTATTCAGTGGACGGAATCGTGAAATCCATCCCCTTGTATGCACTTGGCTTGGTCATCAAGGATGTGATTTCGTCCGCACCTAAATCTTGTAAATCCTGTTAATCTTGTCGTAGGCTGTAAGCGAGTTGAGAATTCGTCCGAATGCAATTCTCAATATTATGATTATCCGGGTTTGTTCGAGAATTATTCCGAACCGAATTCTCAATGTGGTAATTACTCATCATTACGCGAGAATTGATCCGATGTGTATTCTCATTTTCGTGGTTTGGAAGACTG
>JAZOAC010000051.1:0-4639 GCA_045595285.1 Kiritimatiellia bacterium
TGAAAGCGCATGGACCGCGCAACCGCCCGCAAGCCCTGTCACAAACGCCGCAACGGGACGCGCGATGGCGAAAAGTGGTCCCATGAGCGCGTAAGTCGCCAGAACGGAGTCGATGCCGGTCTGTGGAGTTGAGATGAGAAAACCGGCTGTGGCGCCTTTGCTCGCGCCGTTTTTGCGCAAGGCTGTCGATATCGGGATCACTCCGCAGGAACAAATCGGAAGCGGCACTCCGATCATAACGGCGCGGATGATGCTCTTGATTCCTCCTGAAGCACCGAGAAAGCGCATCACGAAATCACGCGGCAGGCATACGGCCATGATTCCGGCGATGAAGAATCCAATGATGAGCCAGGGCGCCATCATTGCAAACACATTCCAGAATGTTATGCAGAATTCCAAGAGCATATCCATATTTAATCTCTCCTCAAAATAAGAGGACTGTCTGACGGCAAGAAGTGCCTTGCCTCAGACAATCCTCCTTGATGGGCGTAAATTATAGCATTTAGAACGTTGCTGTGAGAGAGACCTCCGACAACATTCCATGTCTTGTCCTCGCCAGCGCCCCATTCCCCGTTGTAGGCTGCCGCCGCTTCGCGCATATTGCCGTCGAAGAGGTAGTCGTAGTAGGCGATATATGCACCAAAGGTGAGCCAGTCGGTGATGGCGTACTCAAGATCGAGACGAACCGTCGTATCCATCAGGCCGCCGTGGTCAAAGCCTTCGACTTTCTCCAGTTCCGAAAAATAACCCTTGGTGCGAAGCGAGTTGCCGAAGCCCTGGCCGACAGCGGGACGGAGTGTGAGGCTTTCGGTAAGCTCGAATGTGTGGCCAATCTCGAAGTTGACATACGTACCGTTGTCCGCCATGATGTCGCGCTCGAATGCGAGGGTTGGTTCAAACCAGAGGTCGCCAAGTGAGAGTTCCGCCGTGAAGTACTGCGTGTCGCCGACTTCATCGTCCAGACGCGGCAGGTATTCGTACATGTAGCCCACATCGACGCCGAGAGCGCCGAGCGTCTCGCCGAGATCGAACTCATTTTCGAAGCCGGCCTTTGGGGGTCATCACATTGAGTACCTCGGCATACGAACGGTCGAGAGCCATCGCGACAAAGAGCGGTTTGTCGCGGTTCTCAAGGCGACACGGCCAGGAGAAACAGGTCTGGTTGAGGACATACATGACCATCATGACATCATACTCAAGATTATCGAGTTTGAGCACGCGCTTCAGTTCAAGGAAACGCTTCTCAATCGTCTCATCCTTAACCTTCCCGCTGTCGGCGCGCATATAGTCGACAATCGAATTGAGGACGATTCTGCATTTCTCTCGGGCTTTCTCATTATTCCAAAGCGCGGCGAAGACACTGTCCAGGGAATCGCTCAAATCAAGACGCCCGCGGCGCGAACGGGAGTTTTTCATCTGCTCAATTTCATCTTCGGTATACGCCGCTTCAATAAGTTCAACCGCCTTGTCATGGTCGAAGCAGTTGCGGACAACATCAAAAAAGTCATCGTCGCGAACCTCATCGCGGTAATTGGCGACCATATTCCCGAAAAACGTCAGGAGCTTGTTGAACAAAAACGCCTGAGGAACCTGTTTTCTTTTTTTGATTCATATTCATATCCCATATTCCTTTCTTCTCTATGTTAAACGCCAATCATCTCCCGTCCTTACGCTAAACCTCAACACTCACCTGAAAGAAGCACTTGCCAAACCCTGCAAATTCGGCAGGGCGGGCGCGGCGCGCACGCCGCCCTGTCGCAACGGCCGGCGAATTCCGGTCGCCGCGATATCTCAATAACGCATAAGCCACTCACGGGCCGGAAGAACTTCGATTGTCATATCGCCTTCGGTTATCGTTTCTTTATTGTGATCTGTTATCAGCAGAAGCTTTTTGCAATTCGTCTTTCTGCCTGCCGAGAATAGCGGCGCGATTTCCCGCTTCCTTGTTTTCTCACCGTCAATAGTATACGCCACTTGAATCAATTCCACTATCTTACCGTATCTAACCCGGCAAAAATCAATGTCGTTCGTTTGATCCCTGTAATAATACACCTCCGCTTCATCATTCACCCGACGCCTCATTAATTCCAGATAGACAATATTCTCAAGTCGCCATCCAAGTTCTTCATCGGAACCCAGAACGCCGGTAAAGTACGATATAAGTCCGGGGTCTGACACATACAGTTTTTCATTGCGAATACGTTCAACAGGTTTGGGCGAATACCGCCGTACAAGGGAAATTAAAAACGACTCTGCCAAATATCCGGCATATGTTTGCATAGTATGCGCACTGGAGACACCGGCCTTCTTCGCCATATTGTCATACGAAACCTCCCGCGCAAATTGCTGCATCAGCACATACGCGGCATCAACGAAGCGCTGAGCATTGCGCACCTTTCGCCGCCCAAGAATATCCCTTGAAATTATTGAATTATACAGCGCCGAAATGTACCCCCGCTTGTCCACAAGTGAAAATGTCTCCGGAAGTCCTCCATCAAAGAAATATCTCTTCCAATTTTCTTCATTATCGCCTCCAATCCACCGGCTGTATTCCGCATACGAGAAAGGTAGTACCGAAATCGGGATATGACGGCCCGTCAGATGTGTAGCGAGATCTCCAGTAAGCAGACGCGCATTCGATCCTGTTATGACAATATGCTTCCCGTTACGCAGAAGGCGATTCACAAAAAGATGCCATCCCTCAACATTTTGAATTTCGTCAAACAGAAAATGGTCAACAGGGCCGTACACCTCGTAAACAACCTGAAGCACCGAATCCAAATCTGAAGCCTCTATCTTTGCAAGCGTTTCATCATCAAAATCCACGTACCCGTAAGCCGCACCGGAATCTTTCATAGCCTTTCTGCAGACAACTGATTTACCGGATCTGCGCATTCCGATTACCGCCTGAGCCAAATGACTGAACACGTCCACTGTTTTCATCGGAACACGATCCAGCATATCCTGCGCCTGCAAACGCGCAAGTTCAACCTTCTGGTCTTCAATGATTTTTCGCAAATTTCGGCTCATAAATCCTCCTCATGGCGGCAATTATAGCATTTCAAGCATCCTTATTGCAATAATCTATACAACTTAATGCAATAACGATATGCGACTTGCATAAACCCACGCAACCAAGACTATCAGGATAATTGCACCCTCCTGGTATAACGGCACCAAATGTGGAAAGTAGAAATCAAGCCGATCATCAACCCGTTGTTTGATGCCTTCAATGATATCCGATAGCCGCATCTATAGCCGCTGACGCATCATCCCGATATTGCGCTTCACGAGTTTATTGAATCTATCGACAAATTCATCCGTCAACTGCGATTCAACAAGGACACTTTCAATACTTGCGGCAAGCGCATCAATTATCCGCGAGACGGCACGGGCAATCTGACGCCCGTTGAGTCCGATTGTTTTCCCGAACTCAATAAAGTCATTTCTTCCGATTCTTGCCTTTTTCCCGTTCAGTGTCAACGCCATATCTTCAGAATCCTCAGGAAGAAGCAGCTTGACCGGCAAAAGATCGTAAGCATCTGCAAGGTGCCATGCGGAATTATCCTCCCGCAGAAGAGAAAAGTTCTTCAGATGCATATCGGAATTACCGATCAAAAACGAATAAAGTACAACTTCAAAAAATTTGACCGCATCCGCACCGCCCGTCGATGAATAAAGACGAATCTTCTTCGCAATCTGTTCATACGAACCGAAATATTTGCGTTCCGTCAAACGTTCGGTCAATTGGCAGAAGTCCTCCATGTGCTTTATTTGCGGATTTCTATCCATACGTCTAGTCACATAGGCGCGACGTCCACCGGAGAGTCTCGCAAGCGAAAATTGAGCTGTTTTTATGCCGCATTTCCCTGCAAGAGTCATAGCCGCCGCTTCACTTTCAATGAGACAGGGATACTCTTTCGACGGAAGTTTCAGAATATAATCGCCCTCAAACCCCACAATCGTAATACGCGATGAGCCACCATCATCGCGCTCCAGGTGCACCGACAATTTCGGCTGAACACCACTGACACTGATACGTGAGGCAATGAGGTTACGCGCCATTTCATTTATTTCGTCATCGGAATAAGGAAATTCAAACTCAGACTTGAACAGATCTTGCGCGACAGTCAGCTTTTTTTCGCCCGCCATGGGATTGGAATCACCAGCCTGCAGCACACGCACAGCACCAATTGATGACGAGCAACATGCAAGCAACAACCCCATACGATCACGGCCATCAAGTTTCCAATTCTTCTCAGCAATGCCAAGAAGCCAACCCTCCGGAATCAAGCCGTCAAAAAAAGGGAATAGTGAATTCGATACATACGGCTCGCTTTTGAGCGGCATCGTACAGCTGACGGCGACCGGCAAATCATCCCTCAAATACGCGGCATCATACTGAAATGTAAATGTGCCGTAATCATCCTCAACAAGATTACCAGCAAATTTGTCAAAAACATAAATCTCAGCCGTCCGCATAAATACTCCTATCGATAGGCACCGGCCCGACACAAGCACTGAAAAGATCCAGCACTTGATTAACCTTATCCAACCTGAGCGTGGATTTATTCTGCTCCAACTCCCGGACAAATCGCAAACCGACACCGGCGTAATCAGCAAGTTGAACTTGAGTCCA
>JAZOAC010000052.1:0-30075 GCA_045595285.1 Kiritimatiellia bacterium
CATTTGTCTTTTCAGCAAAGACAACACAAGGCGACAAGCTCATCGCGCTTGCTGATATGACAACAGCAATGCGACGAACCGCCGCCAATAGAGTTTTATATCGAATGTGTTCCACGCCCATTTGTCATATATTATAGCAAACGATAGGTTGGTGGTTTTAACCACGAAAACACGAAATACAGAAATACACGAAAGAGGGGAATGGGGAAGAGGGAATGTTGCCAATGTGACAGTGTTGCCAGTTACCAATGTTGCCAATTAACAATTTAGGTGAAGATTAAAGGTGAAGGTGAAGTGTGGATTTTTATCACAGAGACTCAGAGGCACAAAGTGCCTGCTTTGTACACATCCCCGCCTCTCTGCCTTCGTGCCTCTGTGTTAAAAAAGAAAATGAGAATTCTATAGGGCTATACAAGTTCGAGTTGCGAGTTCGAGTTCAAGAAAGGAAGTTTACAATTCCTTCCTCCCACTCCAACTCCAACCTAGAACTAAAACCCCTCCCACTCCAACTCTGAACTCCAACTAACTCTTCCTCATTGGAAATTGATATTGGCAACATTCCCCATACACACGGCACCAGTAGAACGCGCGGCTCGCGCGTTATGAACTAATGATTCCCCAACATCACTTCATCTTCACACGGAAGAAGAATGAATTCGGCTTCTCTCCGCCATCCATTTTCGGCGTGACGGTGAACTTCACATTGCCATTCATTGATGCAGTAGCATTCACCTCCACATTACTCATATCCCACCTCTCATCACCCATATCCAACTTTTCCGCTCCTTCAATATCAAACACCTTCCTAATGTTCGCCTCAAGCGCGCCATCACCGACTTCAATACCGTCAATCTTAACTGTAAACTCAAACGCCCCATCTGTCGCCGCGCTTTCAAACGTGTCAATGACAACATCCCCTTCCTTCGGCGCGGCGGCTATCAGCACATCCGCATCAAGCGCGTACGAAAGCCAGGCGTTAGGCGAATCCTTTACCTGCTGCGGCGTAACACCCTCAAGCCCCAACGCCCAAGCACGATACGCCGCATATTCCGCCGCGTCGGTGATATTCGCCGCAAGCTTCGCATCCGCCGAACCACCCAATGCCAAAGCAACTTGTTCCTCTGTAGCCGAATCAGGCAATGTAGGTAACGGTTCCGAAGACGTTTTGTATGTCCACGTTATTGCATCTACAAAGGCGCAGTCTTTTCCTTCGCTAACACTCTCATCCTTATAATAACACCATTTGACAGTATTTTCACCACCCGCAAAAACAAGCATCCTTTTTGTCCAATCGCTTTCTCCATCCATGCGCCATTGCGTAATTTCTACGCCATTCGTATAGATCATAAGTCTATCCCAGGTAAATGTATCATCGTAATCATGTTCACACGATGTCTTACTCCAAAACGACAATGTGCCGGCACCGGAAACTTTTACTTCCATCCAGGATTCACCGTCATCATCAATCACACCGCTTCTTGCGCATTGGCCACCAACAGGCGCAGAGTCAACAAATTTAGCGGTCCAATCTGCATCGCCGCCCATTTTTATTTCCAGCGAATTCTGCTCTATTGCTTCCTCTAATGTAATCTCTTTTGGACTGATGGTTACTGTCACATACTCGCTTCTCGCCCCGTCAAACATAGCGACAGCTTTGATTGTTTTAGTACCTGTGATTTCAAAATCTCCAGTATATCGATAAAGATCGTTATCCTTGGGCGTCTTCCCGGTATCAGAATAATATATTGTCGCCTCCGGCATTGTACATGAAATGGAAATGCTTGAGAATTCACTTGCAAACGCCAACCCCTTAGATGATGTTATTATGGGAGTCGGCACGGTTTCCCAATGAGCATATAAAACCATATCTGATTGAATAATTGTATTCTCATCAACCTGCTCACCTCCGTCCTTTTCTGTCCACCATCCTCTAAAAACCATCCGTTCAGATTTCGGGGACGGAAGTTCCCCTATCTTGAACTGTGTTCTTGCTTTCATAGAATCAATATCCAAAGCTACACCATTTCCATCGAATTGGACAAGCACAGACCTGTACCTAATTATAGATGCCGAAGACGCAGAGACACCTCCCAATCGCTCTGGCAAATAAACCGTCTTTAAATTATCGCAAAGCCAAAACGCATCATGTCCAATACTTGTAACACTTTCAGGGATAAATACTTCCGTCAGACCATCACAATCTCGAAATGCCTGCGTGCCTATATTCGTAACACTATTTGGAATCGTTATCCTCGTCAAGCCTCTACATTCATAAAACGCAGAATTACCGATACTCTTAACACTTTCAGGAATCATTATGTCATACAAACCACCACAACCTTTAAACGCACCTTCGCCAATAGTAACAATTCCGCCGGGAATAGCCACTTCACCATCCCCTAACTTACCGACAACCAACACAGTGCCGCTCTTGTCGCACAGCATACCATCACGCGCCGAAAAATATGTATTTCCCGCCGAAACCTGAAAGGCTTCAATCGATGAACAATTTGCAAACGCGCCGCTACCAATAGATGTAACACCGCTCCCGATTTTTACACTTGTTAAGCTAGAGCACCCTTCAAACGCACCCCATTCAATGCTCGTCACGCTGTCAGGAATTGTTATACTCGTCAGACTGGTACAATTTTGAAACGCATAACTTCCTAAGCTATAAACTCCGCTTGGAATCGTTATCCTCAACAGACTGGTACACCCGCTGAATGCCTCCGATTGAAGATTACGAAAATTTCCAAGAAATGTTACGCTCGTCAAACTCACACAATCTCGGAACATACCAGTTGGTATATGATGATTACTGCCCTCTGGCACAGTCACATGTGTTAAGCTACTGCACCCTTCAAATACCCTGTCACCACTTATATATGCACCTTTGGGAATTGTCACACTCGTCAGACTTTTGCAATTTCTAAATACTTCACCATATATCCATCTGACACTATTTGGAATTGTCACGCTCATCAAGCGATCACAATCCTCGAATGCACCATCATAAATATACTCTACAGCACCCGAGATTACTACACTTAACAAGAAGTCGCAATTTCTAAAAGCACCGTATTCAATCGCATTAACAGGAACACCACCAAGAACGGATGGAATTGTAACTTCGATAGGCTCGTAGTGGTAGCTCGAAATTCCCTCGACTTCCGCTCGGTATGATGAAGCAGAATAACACCATTCAATACCATCAACTGTTTGATAATCTGCTTTTGCGTAAAACGATGCAAAAGCAACAACGTACATTATTATTTTCTTTAACATTTATGTTCCTCTGTTTTGTACCTCTTGTCAGTACCGCTACGTCGGCGCAAAGAATGAGATATGCGGTCATTTCTTCACTGCTCCGCAGTCAAATACGAATCAAGGGCAAAATAAAAGCCTCTCTTCGTATTCCGGTAGAGGTCGTGAGAATAACCCTGAAGGAAATACAAAGAGAGGAAAACGCACATGCGTTCCTCTGCCAAGTATCGCCCTTCTGAAATTTCTCACGTTTCTACCGACGATCGCTTTGCAGTTGTTGCAAATTGTTATGGTGACGAAGCGGCTACTCCGTCTTTTGTCCGTTTTACTGAGTTATTGGGTTCTCCCTTTCATTGTTCAGTTCTGCGGTTTTGAAATTAGAATTCACTTTAAATACTTTCGCCCATCAACTTCTGAGAGAATACGCATCTGTTGAATGGCTATTTCGTTCAGCTTTTTCAGGCGCTGCGGTTGAGGAATGCCATCGTTTATCATTACAGCATTGATGTTCTCCATGTTTGAGATACAAATCAGCTGATTAACAGTTGCATAATCCCTTTGATTTCCCTTGAGTTCAGGATTTTGTGACTGCCATTGCTGATGCGTCATTCCAAAAAGGGCCACATTAAGAACATCGGCTTCACTTGCGTAAATGATACTCATCTGCACACGAGATACTTGCGCTGGAATCAATTTCTCCTTGATGGCATCTGTATGAATCCGATAGTTGATTTTTGCAAGTTCCCGTTTTGCAGACCAACCGATCAACTCTTGTTCCTTCGCCTTTAGGCGCTGAAACTCCTTAACGAGATAAAGTTCAAACTCAACCGAAAGCCAAGCGGCAAATTTAAAGGCAATATCGCTTCGGGCATACGTTCCGCCATAACGCCCTGACTGCGCTACAATACCAATCGCATTTACTCCATCAATCCATTTGCTTGGGCTCATTGTAAAATGATTTAGCCCAACCTCTTTTCTAAACCCTTCGAATCCGAGGGGTTTAAAATCCGGATTGTACAATTCTTCCCAAAGCCCGAGATATTCCAGTGTCATGCGATTGCGCATCCAATTGCTGATTGTCTGTTGAGCATCTTCAGACTTGAGCTTTGCCATATCTGTAAGCGAAACATAATCCTCGCCGTTGATTTTAACGACGCGAACTAATGTTCCTCTTATATCAAGCTCTCCTGTCTTTTTCATCGCATCTTTTCTGTCAGTGTCTTCTAAAGTCGAAATTTTCGACCTTTAATTTTCGCTTCGCCTATTGGAAATTGGACCTGGTAATTGGCAACATTATCACATTGGCAACATTTATCAAGCATAACCTGAACGCTGCGAATCGTGAAGATTCGCGAACGGATCAAATCGGAGTTTGATAATTCCTGTATGGTCAACTCGTTCATGTCCTATAAAATTCTCGGCAGAAAACGTTTAGATTATATCATTTTTGCGCCGATAATAATAAGGGACAATGAAATTTTGTTGCGCTCGTCCGTTAACTGTTCAAATGGGGTATACATTGGGGTATTGAAAACCGTGTGAAATGTAAGGGTAATATCGGTTTGAATAGAAGAGTGAAAACCGTAATAAGTTAAAACCAATTAAAGATTACAAATAGAGAAAAAGAAGCGATATTGTGGAGAGAAATAGAGAATCAGAGCAAAATTATGAAGTATGATATGATAGCCACGTTCTCTATAAGTGTAGAGAATGGCAGATTTCAATTTTGCCTATCATAAATTTTGTCCTGTTGAGGTAAACGGAAGTCCGCGAGTTCGAAACTTGGCTCTTCCGCCAATTCCGTAACGTCACTCGCCCAAACCTGATTCAGGGAGGACGGAGTATGTCGGAGTTTTTGGGCTGTTGTCATTTTCATAATTGCGTCCTTCTATGTGATTTAGAAGTATACATGGCTCTACGATAGTGTTATCGGCCGCAACTCGGTAATTTAACACACGCTTTTTCAAAATCATGTAGAATATTCATTCGGTGATTCTGTCTAAATATTTCCCATATGGACAATGTTTTGGTTTCGTATTGCAGGAAATGCATGAGGATTGGGATAGGTTGTGGTATAATTCGCACCAATAGCACAAAACACAACAGGTTCAGAAATGAGTGAAGAAAAATTTGATTTCGGCTCGATGGTGAGCGCACAGATGAAGACGTTCCGTCCGGGCTTCAAGTTCCCCAAGTCCTTCAACGACTTCAAGAGCGTGGAGGCCGATCCCGAAAAGCGCAAGGCCGCCCTCAAGGCCGCCACAGGAGAGGTCGAGGAGGAGATCTCCGCCGTCGAGGAGAAGAATCCCCTCAATGAGTCTATCCGGTCTGCGTTCGAGTCCGGCGATCCCGTCGAGGGCAAGGTCGAGAAGGAGGTCAAGGGCGGATATGAAGTGACTGTGAAGGGGCAGCGCGCGTTCTGTCCGTTCAGCCAGATCGACCGCTACCGCAGGCCCGGCGCGGAGTATGTCGGAGAGACGTTCCTTTTCCAAGTGCAGGAGTATGGCGCGGACGACCGAGGCGTCAATCTCATCGTCAGCCGCCGAGCCGAGCTCGAGCTTGAGCAGCAGGCTCTCAAGGACGATCTCCGCAACACGCTTGAAGAGGGTCAGACGGTCAACGGCCAGGTGACCAAGGTGCTGGATTTCGGCGCGTTCGTAGATATCGGCGGAATGGAGGGCCTTGTGCCGGTGCGCGAGATCTCCTGGGACAAGGTGATGAGCCCGATAAACTACGTTAAGCCAGGCGATTACGTGACGGTGAAGGTGCTGTCCGTGGACTGGGAGCGCGACCGTGTGTCCCTTTCGATCCGCGAATGCCAGGCGAAGCCGCTCAAGCCCCGCAAGGATGAGCCGGTGTCGGATGAGCCCGCCATCGACCTTGCCGCCGAGATGGCGAAGGTGAATGCGTCTAGCGCCTCGTTCACGTCAGGCGCGTTCGATTCGCTCTGATAGTTCAAACAGCAAAGCAGGGGAGGTGTCCCATGGCGAAGAAGGTTTTGTGGTGGGGAAGATTCGATCCTGGATATTCCCGAAACCGGGTTTACATCTCTCTCTTCGCCAAGCTTGGCTGGGAGGTCGACTTCTTCTTCGTGAAGCTGTGGCCCCGCTTCGGGGATGTCGAGGCGTTTTTCCGCGGACTGCAGTTCCGCGAGAGGCCCGATCTCGTGTGGGTGCCTGTGGCGCGTCAGCGCGATGTCCACGCCGCATGCCGCTGGGCGCACAGACGCGGCATTCCCGTGATCTTTGACCCGATGATATCGGCGTGGGACAAGAAGGTTCTGGAGCAGTTGAAGTGGAAGGCCGATGAGCCTCGCGCAAGGAGGCTTCTTGCGCGCGAGAAGAAGATGATGGCGGCGCCCGATCTTGTCTGTTGGGATACGAGCTGTCACGTGGATTTCTGCGCCGAGTATCTCGATGTCCCGCGCGAGAAGCTCCGCGTGCTGCTCACCGGAACGGACGAGAGGGTGTTCAAGCCTGTCGCCGAAGAGCCTGCGGCGAAGCCTGGCGAACCGTTCAGGGTCCTGTACCATGGCGCATATCTCCCGCTGCACGGCACGGAGTACATCGTCGAGGCCGCCCGCATGACGCAGGGCGAGGGCATAGAGTGGAACTTTCTCGGCTGGGGTGCGTACAAGGCCGAGACGGAGGCCAAGGCGGCAGGGATAAAAAACATAAAGTTTCTGGACAAGGTCCCGTATGTGGACGTCCCTAAGGTGATCGCCGCGCACGATGTCGTACTCGGCGTGTTCGGCACCACGGCCAAGGCTGCGCGCGTGATCGGAAACAAGGTGTATGAGTGCATGGCGTGCCGTCGCCCCACGATAAACGAGTTCTGCACCGGATACCCACCCGAGGCGAAGGACTGCAAGTCGATAAAGTTCGTGCCGCCGGGCGATGCCAAGGCGATAGCGGATGCGGTGCGCGCCTACCGCGACGACTGGTCGAACCGCGAAAGCTATTTCACCGCCGCACGCGACTTCTTTGAACGGCATCTGTCGATGGATGTGATCGAAAGGCAGCTTGCCGACATTCTGGACGACGTCTGTCCTCCGGGAAAACGACCGTAGGGAGTGTGCCGCCGCCCCAGATGGAGATTGTATGGAATGTTAGGATGTAACCTTTCCGCTGTTTGTGTGTAGTGATCGGGAATACGCAATTCAATCCCTAAAGCAAAGGAGTCTAGTCATGGCCAATGCTCTTTTCGACAGTCTGATGGATGCATGCAGAATGGGAGGGCATGTCGTATACCGGGAAAACGACAATGGCGAAGGACGGTTTGAGCGGGCGGGAGCATGCCATGCGGTAGCGACTTTCTTCGGATCGGAAAGCGCGAAGGAGCTGAACAAGGCGACACTCGCCAAGATCAAGGAGGTCTTGAGCGCGGAACGCACCGAGAAATCGGTAAACAATCTGAGGGTCGACACCTTTGACGGGAAGTATTTCGCAGATGCCCGCAGCGTGAAAATCCATGACTTTGGATCCAAAAGGGTCGAGTCCTCGGCCATAGCGCGGATTGTGGCGGGGTTCAGGGATGAAGTTTCGGGAAGCCCGGATGTCCAGAAGGCGGTCAGGGATGCGTCCATGAATCGTTTTCTTGACGGTTCGGGGGAACTGTCCTATCTGCAGGCATGCGCCGGAGACGATGGCGACGTGCGGTCGGTGGCTGAGCGAATCATCGGTTTTATGGTTGATGACGAGCTTGCCCGGAATCCCATCAAGAACTATGAGGACCTTGAATCGCTGCGCGGTAGCCTGCCCACGAATGTCATAAGCCGTTTCAGTGGAATCGCAAGGTATCTTCTGCAGAATCAGGCCAATGATGCGGACGTTTTCGGACGCCTGTTCAAGACGCTTGACGCATTCGACCGCGAGAACGGCACCGACCGTCTTGGACGGTTCATGACATCCTTTGCGGAGTTTGCCGAATCGGAGAAGTTCGACACCGTTAGCATTTCGCTGTTCATGGCGACAATGGACCATGAAAAGGGGATGGAGTTTCTCACGAGGGACGATGTTTCGTTCTCCAGGCTGATTGAAGCGTTCAAGACGATATCGAAATGCGGTCTGAGGCCGTTGAGCGACAGCTATTTCGCGGCATTTGAGCTTGGACTTTCTTTTGGCGGAAGGTTCGGGGATTTTGGGCAGACAGATGTCCTGATGGGCCTTGCTTCGGTTTTCCCCGAGGTTGCGAGCGAAGATGTCGAGAATTTTATTTCTGTGATGGCGGACTTGGTGAAAAACAATCCGGGCACAGGATTGTCGAGCGAGTCTGTGGCGAACAACGCCCGGGCGGTAAATGAGACGCTTACGCTTCTGCGTGTTCGGGCTGGTGCGCATCCGGACGCCGTGAAGGATGGCGTGCAGCTCATGAAGGACCTGCATGCACCGATTGACGCGGAAACGATGGGGCGTCTGTTGCGCATGGCGGAGACCGCGCTGGGCGATATTGTTGATGCGGAAAAGTCGTTCACCGAGTACATGGACAGGAATCTGGCGTCAATCTGCCTTGCGGGGGGCGGCATACGGTCTGCGGTGGCCAAGAACGAGAAGGATTGGATTGTGACGAAGTTCATCCTTTCTTCAATGGCTAAACTGAGATGCGAGTTCCGTGAATCGATGTCTGATGTGGCTCGGTTCCCGCAGCAGGTCTGCGGTTCTTATATGCTGTCGTCTTCAGCCCGCAACCTGAAGGCTTTCTACGCCAGGGCTGGAGGCCCCCTTTGTGCGCAGTGTGCGCGTGCACTGGAGTTCTTGATCGATCTGTACTGGGAAGGCGGAAACGGCGTCCGGTATCAGGTCGATTCGGCGAATGCGTTCAATGTATCGAAAGCCGTCAGGGTAAGGTATGAAATGGATAAACGCACGGGGACGAAGGCCGATGCATATAAGATAAGGGCTGAAGACTACAAGGAGTTTGAAGGCGGAGGAATGGCGCGAGCCGTCGTCGCCGTCAAATGGATAGAAGAATCCATCGCTGGCAGACGGATGTTTGACGGCGACAAGGTGCGTGTCAAGCAGCTGGCGTTGCAGCATATCGCGCATTTTCATCAGGAGAACAAGGGCATGTTCCCGGATGAAGTCGTGGTCAGGCGCATTGTGAATCGCTATTGCCGGCTAGCCCAGTGGGGCGGCAATCTGCTGGACCGCATTGAGAAGGAAGTGCCTGTAATCTATCGCAAGGCCGTGATATTGGCGCTTGAGGCATACGACTGCTCATCGGACGGGAAGCTCTTTGAGATGATGACAAAGGATCGTGACACTCTCGTGCGTCTCAAGATGTATATAGATGAGTGCGCGGAGACGGATGCCAGGCACAACGCGCCGGAAGGGATGTCGGTGACGGCGTGGGACATCCATATGATTCTGACCGGGGAAGTCGGGTCTCGATCAGACCTGGACATGTTGCGGAATCCCCATCTTTCGGTGATCTATTCATATCAAGGATAAAAAGAAGAAAGGCATGGCAATGAGCAAAGAAGAGCTGCTGATAAAGGAACTGTCCGAAGTGACCGCAACGGATGTGGCGCTGGATGCGTCTGGAATCTGCGAACTTGTGGCGGACGGCAACCTTTTGGTCATGCGCTACCGTGAGGCAAGCGAGGACTGGCTGTGCTTTGGCGTGGTGCTGGATGGCGGCGATGAGGATATTCCGCGCGGAACCCTTGCCAAGGCGCTGGAACTTGGTCTTTTCGGCGCGGAGACGGGTGGATTCCATATAGGGCTTCACGGAAATGCGCTCGTGCTTTCCGATGCGGTGCCATCCTTTGATCTCACGGCCGAGACCTTTGCCGATAGGCTGCTTGCGCTTTCGCGCAAGATCACAGAGATGTCCGAACAGCTGGAGAGTGGCGGGCACTCCGAACCGGGACCGGAGAATGAAACCGTCCTTGCGGCTCTGGACGAACGCTTCATCCAGGTTTGATTCGAAGAGATACCGGAGTCGTAACCTTTTCTTCTTTCACGTGTATCTGATACGGTGGTCGCGCAACACATTCATCAGAAAGGAGCAGATCCATGGCAAACGACCTTTTGGCAAACTTTAAAGCGGCAAGTGGCCGTTACAACCATGTTGTGTTCAATGACAGGACGCAGCAGTTTGAGCGTGCAGGCAAACGTCATGCCATAGCCACTTTCTTCGGTACTGCGGAAGCAAAGGCGAAGAACAATCTGACGTTGACCAAAATCAAGGAGGCGTTGTCCGCCGAAGTGGCTGAGGGCGGACGCTTTCATGGGGCCAAGGCCAATACGAACGGACTTTTCGACAGCGTGGATGGAGAAAAACGTATCAAATCCGCGACGATCAGGTCTATAATCAAGGAATTCAAGCGCGAGGCCAGGAAATGTCCGGATGTCTTGAGTGACATGAAGAATGCCGCCGTGAAGGCCATTGCGGAAGGCAGCGAACCTCTTTCGGCGGAATTCATAGATAGGCATGTCGCGGGATGGAAGGCGTTTTCCGTCAGATATGCCGGGACGGAGCGAGCGGTCGTGTCTACGATGGTCAGAATGATGCTGATGCGTCAGATCGACGGCAACACCATGGAATCGTCGATTGACTTGCTGCAGAAAGTCCAGACCAATTCCGATGGCATGGGCATTCCCGGGAAAGTCGCCTCCGGCCTGTACAATTTCTTCATGCTGATCCATCAGGATGCCGCATCGAGAGACGCCCTGTTTGAGATTATGACGATGGCGGGACGAGAAGGGGGCTCTGCACGGCTTGAACAGGTCATATGCTGCGAACTTGCCCGCATTGCCGCCGATTGCAGGGATTCAGCAGCGGTACGGGGTGCATTGACGCAGCTTCTTGCCAGGCTTAAGGATGACGCTTCTCCGCAGAATATGCTGGTCGCCATGACAGCGGTTCCTGTCGAGCTGGAGTCCTACGGCGTGGCGCTTGATTTCTGCAGTTCGGGTCCCGAAGTAAATAAACTGCTGTTGCGTCTGCCTGTCGAAAACCGCATACCGATTCTTTCCGCCATGAAAACGTTCGGGGACTCCAGGGATATGATTCTCATGCATAGGCTTGTGGGCGTGCAGGACAGGATCAGAGATTTGCATGCATACGGGAACATGACCCCGGAAGCCGTATTTCGTGCAATAGAGGGAGAGACGGCGCAGCTCCCGGAATGCATTGCATCCGCCAGGAATATGGTGGCTTCTGAAAATGGGATGGCTGAATATTGTGCGACAGTTGCGGCGGGGAAAATGGAGAAGGCTTTTGCCGACAGAGGCTGGAGCCTGGAGAAGATGGTTCTGGCGCAAGCCGACGGATTGCGCCTTATGCGAACCTTTGGAATCTCGGTCGAGGAGGCGATCAGGATAGCGGATGAGATGAGCGCCGCCAAATACGCTGTATTTACGGGAGAGCGCCGCAACGCAGTGCTTGAACTGAGGGCGATATTCGGCGACTCGTTTGACGGGCTGCCTTCCGCAGTCAAGTACAATCTGCTGGCGGCTCCGCCTGAATATCGCGAGTCTTTGGCTGTGGCGTTCAAGCTCGTCAAGGACGGGGCGGTGAACAAGGAAAGGGCTTTTCATTTTCTGGCCATGCGCAGGAATGAGATGAAAGACCTGTGGGATGCGGGCCGCCTGACTGCCGAGAACATACTCAAGGATGTTGCGAATGGGCTTGGCACCATGGTTGACAGAACAACCGAATGGACGTTCGAGAATGTCATTGAGCAGCCCCTGCAGTCGGTGGCGGACGCGGCAAAGGACGTAAGAGAAGAGGGAGAGGAAGTCTCCAATCTGGACGTCCAGTTTGAAACCATGCTGGACATGCTGGTGTTTGAATACAATCTCGGCTCTGAAGAGGCACGGGCGTTTCTGAGGCCCCATGAACTTGAAGGAATGAATGTCGGAATCCCAATTTCGGAAACGCTTACGCACATAAATCCGCATTATCAGGTCATCGGTCCGGAATTTGGTGTAAATCCCGATGGCGCCGTCAAGCAGTTGTCGAACGACATGAACAGAGAGCCGTACCGGATTTCCATTGTGATGCCCGGTCATGAACGTCCCATGGTGTTCGAGCCGGGTGCCGGTGTGGACGGTCTGGAGCGGGCGGGCGAATTAAAGGAACATTGCGAAGAGATCAAATCGCTTGTGACGGCGCTTTGCGGGGAAGATAATGGAGAACAGATCGCCATGACGCTTCTCGGCATGTCTCAGGCAATGAAGCTGCTGTTGCTGCCCTATGCCATCCGTAATGGCTTCGATAGGGTTTCGGATGCTTTTTCGCTGCAATACGAAATAAGTGCGGGCGCGAATGGCGATGTGGTGCTTAATGTCTCCAACAAGGAAGATTCCAGACTCACTCTCGACTGGACGGTCACAATTCATCCTGATGGCGTCCACGAGGTGACTGTTCCCGGAATCGGTCCCAACATTGTGGACCGCATTGTTGAATAGTGTCGAGACGGCTGGCGCAATTTTGAACACCTGATAAGTTTTTGAACATCTAAAGTCCTGAAATCACGCGATTTCAGGGCTTTTACGATATTGGCACGGTTATTGCTATGCAGAAGTGCCGAAAACAGTGGAATAGAAACGCAATTTACAGGTGTTAAGATGAATGAGAACATTGAAGTACTTATTTCGCTCACGATAGATATGATCAAGGCATCGGGCGGTAGGGCACCGGATATTGCCTATATGCCGGAGAAAGGGCATCAGTGCGCTTATTTAAAGGCGCATTTCCCGGCAGAATGGATCTTTGCGCGAGCGAAACTCAGGGAGGGTCGACGTTCGAGAAAGGTGATTGGCCGGGTTTCTGTCCGTGACATGGGGGACATGATCAAGGATGGGAAGCGCGTCACACTCCTCATGCGCCATGCAGAACGTCCTCCGCTGGATCCTTCCGACACTACGTTCGGGGAGACTTTGCCTATTACGGAGCGTGGACGGCGGGAGGCTGAGGAGCTTGGCTCGCGATTGGCTGAGATCGTCAATCCTGATTCTGTTCTGCTGTATGCGAGCCAGACCTTTCGTACGATCCAGACAGCGTGTGCCATTGACAGTCGGCTTGGATGTGCGGCATCTGTGGACGTAAAGGGCGTTCTTGGCGGGGAAACCCCGTTCTTCGGTTCGCTGGATGAACGCATGCAGCTCATTGCGGAAGGTCGTTACATGGAACGGCTCAACGACTATTACTGTGTCGGCGAACAGCTTGGCTATCGTCCATTGGCTCCGGCGGCGAATACGATGGATGAGGCGTTGGAGTCGCTTCACACGCTTTCATCGAGTCTTGTGGTGGCGGTCACCCATGACATAAATGTTGCGTCTTTCCTTGCCGGGCGTGGTGTGGTGACGCGTTTTGACGAAGGTACATGGCCGCATTATCTCGATGCTGCCGTTGTTGTGAAGGATGATGGCGGAAATGTAGGGTACGGTGAGTTCCGTTGGAATGATGGAAAGTGAAATTGTTTAAAATTTGTATCCAAATACGAGGGCGAATATGGTATCATTCGCGCCCTCAAAAACAATAATCATCAACTCAAGCAAGGAAAAAAGATGAACACAAAACACCTGGTAACAGTTGCCTGCGCGGCCGCTTTCTGCGGTGGTGTGTGGGCGGCGGACAATGCAAATGCCGCAGTTGAAGTCGAAGAGGAATCCACTTCGCTTTCGGACTACGTCTCGGTCGAGGCAGGGCTGGCCTTTGACTCCAAATGGATGTATTATGGTCTTGTGGACAACAATGATCCTATCATGACCCCGTCCGCATGCATCACATTCTTCGACTGGGTGTTTGTCGGTGTTGACGCGATATTCGATCTTACTCCGTATGGTCGCAAGAAAATCGATGGTGAGCGCACATACACAAACCGAGGAGGCAGATACACTGAACTCGATCCGTATGTGGGTATCGCCCATGCATTCACGCCGGAGGACTGCGAACTCCTGCCCACGACCATCGAGCTCTCTCTGGACTACTGCTATGAATACCATCCCAAGTCCATGGGACGCGCCAAGGGTTCATGGGGGGAGCCGTCCCAGTTCGTTACGCTGGAGGTTGGCCTTCCCGATCTCTGGCTCGAGCCCACATTCATGTATGAGCGTGACATTGACCGTGACAACGGAACGTACCTCAACCTTGAGCTTGGACATACGTTCTCTCTCATAGATGGAGAAACGGAAGAGGACGACCCCATTCTCGCACTCCGTCCTTCCGTGTCTCAGGGCTTCGGCAACGGTAAGCGTGTGTATCTCTATGACGACGATGACGAATACCTCGACCATGCCGGACTTATGGATACCTGCATAAAGCTGGAATTGATCTGGAACTTCTGCGAGTATCTTTCCCTCTCCGGATATGTCGCGTATTCCGATTTCCTCTTCGACAGGCAGATCCGCGATGCCGCGCGCAATTACGAGGCGCATGGACGCTGGGATGAAAGCTATAATTTTATTGGCGGAGTCGCACTCAATTTTGCGTTTTAAGCCAATTGAAACTGTATGATAAAAATTGCGGACGACAATTTGCCGTCTGCAATTTTTTTTTGTCAGGTTTTTCCGATGTCATTTCCTATAATGTTGTCAACAATGACAGAAAGAGAAGGAAAACATGAACAAGAAACTGACAGTAATGCTTATGGCCGTTGCAATGGCCGGACTTGTATTTGCCCGTCCAGGCCCTGGTGGTCATCACGGCGGCCCTCGTCATCATGGCGGCCCTCGCCACAATGTGCCACGGCATCACTTCCACGGACATCGACATCGTCACCATCACTGTGGATGGGGAATCGCGGCGGCGGCAATCGGAACGGCCGCAATCGTGCGCGATATAGTAAATCCTGCGCCTGTTGTCGTTACTCCTGCGCCGACAGTTGTCGCTCCCGCTCCCGTAATTGTGCCTCCCACACCGGTAGTCGCGACGCCGGCGCCCGTAGTGGTCGCTCCGGCAACCACCGTTTACAGGTGGTGAACGCATTGTCCTACTGGCCCATGGAAAACCACGGAATACATGGGATGGAGAAAACATCCAATCCTGTGTGTTCCGTACATTCATGGAGACGAATTCCGTCCCTCCGGCCATCTTCTCGCGTATCAAATTGGGGCAAAGTGCGAAATGCTGGACAATGGTCAATGGGAAAGTTTCAACTGGACCACCATTTTCAAGGGCGTAAATTATGTCATATGGACTCGGCGAGGAGTTCGGCGATGTGCGATACTTTGATTCCGAGTCTCGCGCGGTCAGCTCCGCCACTGATCTGCATGGTGCATCCGGGACAGTCGAGCGCGAGACGTTTTGCTCCAGATGCTGAAATGTTAGCGAGTTTCTTTCGCATCAGCTCAGCCGATATCTCCGGGAATTTGGCGGAGAACGAGCCGCCGAATCCGCAGCAACTTTCCTCTTCGGCGGAAGGTGTGTAGTCGGACGTCGCTTTCAGGATTTTGCGAGACGCATCCTTTACCCCGAGTCCCCGGCAGAGATGGCAGCTTGCATGGTAGGAGACCCTCTCACCGGACTTCTTGATCCTGAAGGAATCAAGTCCGATCCTGTCGTGGATGAATGAAGCGAAATCGACAACCTTTTCTGAGAATGCCTTTGCCTCTTCGCCGAGTAGGTCAGCATAGCCATGCTTGAGATGCGAAGCGCAACTTGCGCACAGCGTTACGACCGCGTCGCAGTTCTGGGGGAATGCGGACACGTTCTGTCGTGCGACAGCTTTTGCGGTCTCAGCCTCGCCAAGCATAGAGAGGGGAAGTCCGCAGCAGGTCTGCCTCATCGGGAACACGACTTCTACATTTGCCGCCGCAAGCACCCTTATCGCCGCCTGCAGATGTGAGGGATAGATGAAGTCCTGTGCGCATCCGGCAAACAGGGCGACTTTGAACCTGGGCTTGTTGGACGGGACAGGCTTGATCGCGGGCCAAATTTCGCGGAAAGATTTTGGCGCAAAGGCCGGAAGTGATCTGAATCCGTGCTTCCCGAACAGCGCCATCGGGAGGTGGCGCACGAATCCGTCCGCACTGGCAATGGGTCTGTGCGAGAAGCGCATGAATTTCAGCAGGGAATGGAATACGCGGCGGTTCTTCATTGCGATGGACGCAAGTCGCGCCGGGATCGGCGCGCCATCCTCCTTCGAGAATCTGCTTCTGATCTCCCGGATGAGGGCGGGAAGGTCGATGCCGCCGGAGCAGACCTCTTTGCATGCCCCGCATCCTATGCAGTTCTGGCAGAGCATCTTGGCGATGGCGCGATCATGGAAAAGATACGTGAGCACGAGGCCGATCGCGCCGATGTAGATGTACCCCATCCTGTGTCCTCCAACCATACGGTATACTGGGCATACGTTTGCGCATGCGCCGCAGCGAACGCATCGGAATATCTTGGAGAATATCGGGTCGGCGGCTATCTGCGAACGTCCGTTGTCGAGAAGGACGATGTGCATGATCTTCCGTCCGGTCGGACTCTTTTTGCAAGGGCCTGCACCGGAGATGAAAGTAGTGTATGCTGTGAGACGCTGTGATGTTGCGTTTCTGGGGAGTACCTGAAGGGAGTTCAGCGCATCTTCAATGGTCGGAACGAGCTTGTCGAGTCCGGCCAGAGCCACATGGACGCGAGGAAGGGTGTTCACGAGACGTCCGTTGCCTTCGTTCGTTACGATGGCGATGCTTCCGGTTTCGGCTATGCAGAGGTTCGCTCCCGAAATGCCCATGTCGGCCTCATGGAATTTCGGCTTGAGTTCGCGTCGAGCCACCTTGACGAGTTTCTGAACGTCTTCGCGGTCCTGCTTTTCGCCCGTCGCCTTTTCGAATTCGTCGGCGACCTGTCCGCGGGAGAGGTGGATCGCCGGCATGACCATGTGGGAGGGCCCTTCGCCACGCAATTGGATGATCCATTCTCCGAGATCGGTCTCGCACACGCCCAGTCCTGCCTCCTCAAGGTGAGCGTTGAGCCCTATCTCTTCGGCGGTCATGGATTTGGACTTCACCACGTTCTTTACGCCGTTCTCTCTGGCTATCTGCGTGATGATCCTGCATGCCTCGTCAGCGTCTGCGGCGCGGTGTACGGTCACGCCGCGATTCTCGGCCTCGGCCTTGAACTGCACATAGAGTTCTTCAAGGTGTTTTGCCGTGTTGTCCTTCGTGTCGGCAATTCGCCTGATTATGGATTCACCTTCGATTTCGCCGAATACGGCGTCGCGGCTGGCCCGGTATTCCACCGCGAACTTGTCCAGCGTCCTTCTGAGGAACGAGTCGTCCAACGCATCGGCGATCTGTCGGTGGTAGTCACGGGGAGATTTTGGGGATTCGTGGGACATAGGTCAGCCTTCCTGCAGAATGATGTGTACGTCCAGCGGCCCGTGTACGCCTATCGCGCCGACGCGTTCGATGTCTGCTGTGCGGCTTGGACCTGTAATCAACGACGTGTAGGATATCTTTCCATCCTTCTGGCGTTCGCGCAGATATGGTGCGATGTCCGGAAGAGAGTGGAGGATATCGGACATTTTCAGTATTATTATGCTTGTCTCGGGTAGCATGGTTTCGAGGCGCGTTGCCTCGTCGTCTGTCTCCACAACGCATGTGCCAGTCTCGGCGATGCCGTATGTGGCGTATGCCACGCCGACATTGTCCGCACCGAACCGTGCCCTGTCTTCCGCAACAATACGCTGCACGTCACCCTCGCCGTTGGCATGGCTTACACGAGCCGCAACAGCGACAGCCCTTGCCGTAAACTTTTCGGCAAGAGCCCTTACTTCCATCTGAGAACTGATCTTTTCCATTAGTGGTGAATCATACCATACAGGGCAAGGACTGGCAAACCCGTTCTACAATGTCGGGAAACCACGCATTTGCGTAATTCACGGTCATGTTCTCTGGTGAATTGGAAACAACTTATTGAAAGCAATTTGTTTCTGGTACATGGGCGAATTCACCCGTGCATTTCATCAAGTTGGTGTGCAGCCCATGAGATACATTATCTGGAGAGTAAGTCTCCTATGCGACAGTCGTGAGAAAATAGAACAGTTATTCAGTTCGACAAAATCTCATGGTCGATATAAATTGAGAATATGGTTCGGACTAATTCTTAGAGTAGAATGAATTATTACTGTTTGGATTTTTTTCTGTTCTAAATGAGAAAATAGGCGGTTTTTACAATTTCAGCAGATGCTTGCGCAGGGCGATGGCGACGGCTTCAGTGCGATTTGCCGCCCCGATTTTGGCAAGGATTGCCGCCACATGCTCGTTTACGCCGTCCTGACGGATTCCAAGTTGTTTTGCGATGTCGCGGTTGGTAAGGCCTCTCATCATCGACTGCAAAACCTCGGTCTGTCGAGAAGTTAAAACAGGAATCGGCGGATCTTCCGCGAGAAGGCGCCGTATCTCAGGGGATATTACGGTCTTGCCGCTTGCCACCGAGCGGATCGTGGATATGAGCGCGGCGTCATCGGCGGTTTTCATAAGCGCACCGGAGGCACCGGATTCGATCGCGTGGGCGATGCCGTCCGATGAGCCAAAAGTCGTGAGGATTATCACTTTTGTTTCGGGAAGTTTTTCGTGAAGCGCGGCGGTCGCCTCGGCACCGTCCATCTTGGGCATCATCAGGTCCATTATGACGACATCCGGCGAAAGGCGCATCGCCTCCTTCACCGCCATTTCGCCGTTTTTGGCCTCGCCGACGACTTCAATGTCATCTTCGGCGGCGAGAAGGGTTTTGAGCCCTATTCTTACGATTGTGTGATCGTCTGCAATCAAAACTCGTATCGTGTTGTTCATGGCGTGTCCGATTGTCGGTCAGTCTCTTTTAGGCGTTCGCGGCTTTGATGGAAACGGTTATTTTTGCGCCGGCGCCCGGTGCGCTCTTTATGTACATTTCACCTTCAAATCCGTCGACTCGGTCCTGGATTCCCTGAAGACCGAAATGTCCTCCGGCGGCATTCGGGCGGTTCTCCGGGTTGAATCCGCAACCGTTGTCAGAAACTGAGAAGAGGAGTTTGTCTTTTTCGATAGACCCCGCGATTTTTATTGTTGTTGCTCCGCCGTGTCTCACCGCATTTGACGCAAGTTCGCGGATTATGCGCAGAATACAGTGGGCGGTATTGTCGGAAAGGCGCTCACGTGAAACATTGAAGCGGATGAAAAGTTTGGTGTCGCCGACATGTGGCGCAAGCGTCTGTCGGATGGCTTCGTTCATGTCCGTTTCTTCGAGCGTCTGATTCCGCAGATCCCGCAGACAGTTCCTGAGTTCATCACGGCATGAATCGAGAGCTTTGGCGGCAACGTTGAGCGAATGGCGCATGCCGTCGGCGTCTGAATCCGCCAAACGGTTCGCCGCACGGATGGCGAGAGAGACGCCGGTCAGGTTTTGCGAAAGCGAATCGTGAAGCTCGACGGCGAGACTTGTACGCTCGTATACTTTGAGTTCGGAAGTTACATGCGCGAGCTTTTCATCGGCAAGTTCCCGCCCTCGACGTTCCGCAACACGGTTCAGCATCCTGTTCCATACGGCAATTCCGGACAGGAACGCCAGAAGGGCGCCGATTACGGCCACCAGCTTGCCTGCCGTCCACCACGGAGGATATGAGAGAATCTTTATGTCATCAGGGGTGCGCACTATGATCGAGAATCCTTCTATATGCGGAAACGGTGCATTCGGATGCCAGTTTTCCGTGTCCATGAGGCATGTGCCGGATGCTGAGATTTTGCATCCGACTTCCACATCCTTAAACGCATCTGGATATGAGCCGGCGTCAATGGGGATGATCTGACCTTCGCATTTAAGTCCTATGCGAGCATAGTCGCCCTCGCTCGGCAGGCTTACCACGATGCCGGTGATCCGTATCGGCATTCCGTGGTAATTTGTTTGGAATGCCCGTTCGCCGGAAGGTGCAGTCGTGAGCATCTTGATCGTTACGTCAGCGGTAGGATGTGGGCGGTAGACCGATCTTGAATCACTGATACGCCGCCAAATGGCCCGTGACAGGTTGAATCGGTACAAATCAGTTTCGGGAATCCCTGCGACTTCGATTAAGTCACCGTATTTTGGCGGAGTGTCATCGATGAGGTCTACCCGCACAACGGAGTTGTTCCGGTCGCGCAGCAACATATGATTTTTTCGCCAAATTGCAATCACTCGCCCGACGGTACGGTAGCGTTGAAGATTGGGAACGCCGTACAGATGATCACTTCTGAGCTTGTCAAGGTCGGGCACCGCGAACGGGTTTTCGGGTGCCGGTCGGGTGACGGTAATGGCATCCCAGCCGTCGGCATAAACAGTAAAACCGATTAATCGGCGTACACCTCGGTGCTGTGTGTATAATCCGGTTGCGGTTATTTCGCTGCCGATCAGAGATTTTAAAATGGATTCGTCGTTTTCCTTTCCGATGAAGCAGACATAAATTGATTCTGATCCGCATTGAATCTGGACATAATTCCAGTTGCTGTCAATCTCATCCCGAAATGAATCCCGTACAAGCCCGTTTATTTTCACTAAACGGTTGTTGTATTTCCCCGTTCGAATAAGCGAATGATCCATCGTAATCGGCTGAGGCGGCGGCGCGTTGCCTATAATCTCGATGCTGTCTGCCATGGCGGCGGTGAATCCGGTCGGAATGTACGGCCTTATAAAACCCTTTGCACGAATGATATCGCCGCAACGAAGATTGATCGGCGATTTCCATTGTGACGGATGCAACGTTGCCGCGCCGGTGTCATCGCTTACGGCAAACATCCAGCAGGGAGAGGATGGCGGTGCGGTGACTGTTGCCGTTATGTCGAAAGGGACATTTACCGAAGGCGCGTCGTTGATGGTTCTGGTAAGCTCCGATACCGTCCGTACCACATTGGTTTCGCCACCGGATGAATCAGATGCTGAAACCCTGATAAAGGCGATTGTCGCCATTGAGAAAAAAATGATTGCCGTCTTAGTCATTTATGCCCGACATTTTACCATAAGTAGTGCAGCCTTTTAGGTTGCCCCCTATAATTAGGGGGGTGCTTATCAATTTGCCATATTGTACAATATGCGCATCATAAGAAGAGTGTTTCGTTGCAAAATGTGTTCATCAGAATGTTTTGAAAGGAGGATCAGTTGTATGTCTGCAATGTCGCGAGCATTGATATTCGCGCTGACCTTGACTGCGTTTACCGCCAAGGGCGACGGAGAACTGATTGCCGTTGCCGATCCGATTTCGGTCGACCTGCGCACCGAAAGCGTCTTGGGCGTGGTCGGGGCGGCAAAACTGCGATACAGCCCAAGCTGGTCGTCTGAAAACGGTTCGGTCAGGATCGAAACAGTGCTTGGATCGACGACCAACGTCATCATGACCGGCGGCTTGAAAGAGGAAGGTGAATTTATCTGGGCTCAGCCTGATGCGGACATTCCCGCGTACAAGCTTCTGCTTTGGACGCTTTCGGACGGAGTGGCTGCCGGCGAACCATTGACCGCTATAGTCTCCTTCGGATTTAAATCGGATGAGACTGCGACGACAGAAGTCGATTCCCGCGAAGATTCGCTGCGGCTGGTCGCCGAAGCCGGAGATAAAGTCAATCTCGCATATTCCACCGGATGGGCAGAGGATTCTTCATCGGTTACAATCAGCGCTATAAGGCTTTCCGGCAGAAATGGTGACGAAACAGGCACCAATACGATTTTTTCAGCTGAAGGCGAAGGATTCGGGGCGACAGAGATGACCGGGATTGTGCCGGGCTATTGGAAACTTCTCTACCGGGCGCTGGATTCAGGCGGCAATGTGCTGCTTGAATATGTTACTTGTGAATTTAAGCGTAAAGCCGCTTTTGTGCTGACTGTACGATAAACGGCGCGTAAACATTTTTAAAGTGAAAGGAAAACCATGAAAACCTTGACCAAGAGACTAGTATTCTCAGCATCGCTTCTTTCTGCGCTGACGGCATCGGCGGCGTCAATAACCGGAGTTTCAGCCAATCAGCGCTGGCCGTGGAACAATCTGGTTGATGTGGATTTCACAATTTCCGACAGCTCCGCGAGCATGGCCTACCGGATTGAACTTTCAGCCACCTATAACGGCGGCGAAAATAAAGTGTATGCCAATTCCTATCTTACGGAACCGGTAGTGGAGGGCGACGGCCCTAAGCGGGTTACATGGGATCTCGGCGCTGATTGCCCAGGATTGAAGATTGACGATTTTACCATCACCGTTGCCGCTACGCCGCTGGTCGGCAACGACATTCCCGTGTACATGGTTATTGATCTTTCATCGGGAAAGGACTCGGTCAAATATCCCGTCCGCTATACGACCAAGGCTCCGGATCTCGGCAATGACAAGTGTCGCACGATGGAATTGTGGCTTCGCAGAATCAAGGCCGGCAGCGAATTTTATATGGGTGGAAACGATTCGGGGATGACGACGTATCTTCCTGAAGCCAAGAAGATGCGTCTCACCAAGGATTTTTACATGGCGATATTCGAAACCACCCAGCAGCAGTGGGCGCAGGTGATGGGAACATGGCCGTCGTATTATTCAAACCTGACCTGGCGTGCCACCCGCCCGGTGGAATCTGTTTCCAGAAATGATGTGAGAGGCAGTTTATATTACTATCCGTGGCCGAATGACAATAACCAGGGAACTGCCGGTTCTGTAGGCGTAAGCACATTCGCCGGTAAGATTCGCGCACGTACGGGGCTGAACAAATTTGATCTGCCGACGGAGGCACAGTGGGTGTATGCCGCATTGGGAGGAAGCGCCGAAACTACGGGGTCTGATTCCAAACGCGGCATTTATCCTGCCGTGGGGCCAATTGGCGATAATGAAGTACGCAAAGTAGCCAGATGCGGAGGGACGAACGGGAACGGAAACGGCGGCGGTGTGGCTGACGGCGATGTCGGTATTTCTGAAGATCCGAATGACACGACCGGCACGATGACGGTCGGACATTACCATCCCAACGCCTATGGACTTTATGACATGCTGGGCAATGTATGGGAAATGGTATTGGATCGCTGGGCGGCAGGCTGGCCAGCGGAGGTCGATCCGGTTGATTACAAGGGACCGGCCACGGGCGAACATTCGGTGCTCAAGGGATTGCCGTATAGCTGGAGCACATATTATTACAGCGTCCGCGCGCGCAAGGAATTTGAAACTATCGATCAGGCGAAAAATCCTGGTATGGTCGGTGCGCGTTTCTGTGTGACTTTGGACTGATTGCGGTATCAAGGAGCGAAGTATGAAGTGTTTTGCCTTTGCGGTGGTGCTTTGTGCCATCTTCGTGCCTGTTGCACATGGAGCGGTGGAAAAGGGTGAGAACCTGCTTTTGAACGGTGCGCTGGAAGCCGATCAGGTTGAATGGCCGTCAGGGTGGCGCAGAAGTCGTGTGGAGGCATTGACTTATCAAGCGTCCGGCGGACCGAACGGGCGCGGTTGCGTATCGTTTTTCTCCAAGTCCAAGGATGACATAGGTGATGAAATCGGCACTTGGCAGACAGGCTATATTTTGGTGCCCGGCGGCAAATACAAGATTTCTGCTCTGGTGCGTACGCGCGGTTTTTCAGGCAAACAGGGCGCGGTAGCGGTTGTCAATGAACAGAGTGGCGCTCACGCTGGACTGCTGAAGCTCCCGTCTGATACCGACGGTAAATGGGTACGGGTGGAAAAGGTTTTTTCGCCGCCGGGGAAAGAAGACAGTTCATATACGGTGGTGGCGAAAGCCGAGTGCTTTACCGGTGCACTTGACGTGACTGACATCAAATTGGAGGCTGTGGACAATGTTGCCCTTGCTGAAACCAAACGGCTTGCGATTCTGGCCGCGCAGTACGACTTGCGGGTGTTGCCTTTTTCGCCTCTGCTGGGACGCATTCCGAGACATACGCCGGAGGTGGAGTTCCGTGCTTTCGGAACATTGCCCCAGAGAATGCTGGCGCAGGATTGCGAAGTGACGCTCGAACGCGACGGGTGTAAGACGGTTTCTCGCACGCCGCTGATGATGAAGGGCGGGATGAAGCTTTCTGTTCCGTGTGCCTCATCGGTTACTCAAGGCTGGCTTACCGTGGCCATAGTGAAGCGCGGTGACGGTAAAAAGTTGTTCTCTGAACGTTGGCGCTATCGCATTCGAGATGTGCCGCAGAATCTTAATGAGGGAAAGAAATTAAACAATCTATGCTATGAGCTTGTCCGTTCGCCATATCCCCAAAGAAGCCCAAATGCAGTTTATCGTTTTGATATGTCACGCGATGGATGGGTATTCATTAAGGCGGGATTGGTTGGCGATGTGACCGTTAAGCTTGACGGCGGCAAAACGGTGATAGATCCTTCAACGCCTCGCGGTGAGACCTTTCGTTATTTGGAGGAAGGGCGGCATTTTATTGAGGTGTCCGGTTCTGTATCTCAATTGGCCGATGTGGTCGTACGCCGCATCGCCGAGATATTCGATTACAGTCCATGTTCCGGATGCCGTGTGGCGGAATACGGGGCGTACGATTGGGATTTCTGCGAGCGGTACGTATTCCCCGCGATGACGATGGCGAACAGCGGCGGCATCAAGGGCGACCGGTTCAAGGAGTTCCGCGAGCGCGGCTACCGCCGTCTCGGAAGCATCGGTACCGTGGGCGTGACCGCCGACAAGCTCGTGAAGAAGCTAACCGGAGCCGAGTGGTTCGCCAAGTCGGGCTACGACGGGCTCACGTGCGACGAGCAGAACTTCGCGCTGGCGAAGGATACCTACGAGTTCGCCAGCGGTTTGAGCGCCTACGAAAAGAAGCGCAAGCCGAATCACAGCATCTATGCCTGGGTATACGGCAAGCCGTCGGCGCCAGGAATCGACGAGATGTTCTTCGCCAATTGCGTGAATATCGGCCTTGGCGGCGGCCGGGTGCTCTACGAGTCCTATTGCCGCACGTGGCCTTCGGAGAAGGAGGCGGTCGATTTCTTCAAAACCCGGCTCGTGGACAGCATCGCCAGATACCGGGCGATATATCCAATCTCGCCCGCCTCCACCGGGGTGATCCTGGGCAATTTCAATCTCGCGCCGATAATCTCCATCCACCACCACCCGGAAGTGGATTTTAAGCGCCATCTGGATCTCCAGGTGCGGATGTTGGCGACTGATCCGGTGTTCGACGGAATCGGCATCGTGGGCTACTGGGGCTGCGGCATGACCGACGAGGAGATTCACCGGTGGAGCTTCGCCCTCATGCGCCACTATGTCGTGGAGGGTCGCACGGATTCGCTTTCCGACCGGCTTGGATTCAAGTATCTTCCGAACCATATTCTCAACGGAGATTTCAGAGGCACGATGGCGCCGTGGCGCAGTGAGGGCGGTGTCAAGGTCGACAACATAAAGGGCTTTGTAAAGTCTTGCCAGAACCGTTGGGGCGGAACCATAGAGGATTATTTCGCCTCCATGCCCCGCGGAAAAGATTCTGTCGCCGTTTTGAGGCAGACGGCAAAGGGGCTTGTCCCCGGGCGCATGTATCGACTCAAGTACATTACATTCGATGTCAAGGATGTGCGGGCGAAGCGCTTCAATCCGCGCAAGTTCGGTATAACCGCCTCGGTCGGAAACGGGGCGATTGTAGATCCAGCGCTTACATGGACGCATGTCGACAGACGGGAGAAGGGGATGTATGCGCACAACAACAATTGCGCCCGCGTCAATCTCGGTCAGATGGTGTTTACCGCCACCAAGCCGGAGACGAAGATCGTTTTCAGCAACGAAGCGGCGGTTCCCGGTGAAGAACTGGGTATCAACTACATCTCGCTTCATCCCTACTATCCGGCGCAATAGCGTTTTACAATGGTCAAACGGCTGTGAATTTAGGCGACGGGATTATGAAGATATCCAGACGAAATTTTTCCTGCAGTCTTTTAGGAGCGGGCGCGTTCGCCTGCGCAGCACGTCCTGTTGAAAGCGGAACGCTTCGGATTGCACATCTGTGCGATCCGCAGTTTGGATTCGTCACCGGGCGCCGGTCGATGAAGTGGCGTGCGGCGGAACATTTCGAGAAGAATTATGCGGAAGACTTGGCTCGGTGCGAGAGAGCTGTTGAACGCATCAATGCATTGAAGCCTGATTTGTTGCTTTTCGGCGGCGATATGGTGCAAAACGTGCCGGATGTTGAAAAGCACTGGCCCCGCCTGCTTGAACAGGTTCGTGTACCCTGGATGATTACGCCGGGTAATCATGACATGGGTAATCAGGTGACGAAAGAAAATCTCGATCGCTTCAGGAGGATATTCGGCCGTGATTATGATGCCCGCGACATCAAGGGTTGGCGGATTGTAGCGGGAAACTCGCAGTTCTGGCATCCGACTGAATTGAATGAGGAACGGGTCGCGTACGAACATTGGCTCCAGAGTGAATTTAAGAAGGCCCGGAAATATGGCGGACGCGTGATTCTTGCAGCTCACATTCCGCCGTTTGCGTTTTCCGAGGATGAAAAAGATTCCTATGATAATTGTCCAATCTCTTTACGGGCGAAAAGACTTGAATCTTATGTGTCTGCCGGTGTGCGATTCATGCTCACGGCGCATCGGCATCGACTTGCCGTGCGCGGCTGGAAGACATTGACTGTATTTGGATCAGAGGCTCTGTGCGCAAATTTTGACATGCGCCCCTGCGGTTTTCGTATTCTGGATTTCAATTCGGATTTTTCGTATTCTTGGAATTTCATTGAGGTGTGAGGTTAAGAAGTAGGTAATGGTGTGCGTCGGCAAGGCCCCTATCCCATTTCTGCGACGCAAGCGGAAAGCCCGATTGAGCGGGTTGGAACGGAAACCCGCAATGTGTTCGATGCATACTTTGGAATGCGTCCGCTCTGGCAGGTCACGCAGGCGTTCGATACCAGCTACATCAGCAAGGACAAAACAAAGATGCGCCATCCAACCGGCGAGGAGATGCTCAATATGTGCCTCCAGTGCGTGGCGGCGGGGGCGAACGGGGTGTTTCTCTGGAGCTATCATCACCTCGGCCAGAACGCGCTCGGGCACACTCCGGAAGAGTTCGACAAGTACTGGAGGGAAGCCTGCAAAGCAGGCGAGGCGTTGGTGAAGATGTCCCCGGTGTTCCTTTCGGAGGATATTTCCAATCTGGTCGAAGGAGTGCTGGATGACATGCCGGTGAGGGCATGGCGGCACAATGGTTCAATCTGGTTTTTGGCGGTGAATGCGTCGTATGAAACCAAAAAGACGCAGGTGAAGATCGGCGGGAAAGCCATTGACCTTGACATGCCACCTCTCGGATATGTCCTGCAGCCGACAACCGGTTTTTAAGCGAGCCGTTTCGTCTGAAAGATGTCAGCGCCAAACTTCCTTTAAGATGTTTATTGCTAAGGTGGGTGCCTTTTGCTACAATGACGGCGTAAACAAGATGACAAACTGAAAGGAGTTCCTATGAAAAAGAGTCTGTTTTTCGCTGCGTTGGCGACAGCCGCAACCTTAAGCGCAAGCAATTCTGCGTTGCCAAGATCAAGCAATGGAACTGGATGCAAGTCGTGTTGTAACTCTCAGGGCTGTATGAAGCCTGGCAATCAGAAGTACATTGGCGAAGAAGCGGCAATTGCCGTCGCTCTTGCCCATGCCGGACTTGCGCGCAATGCGGTGCGCGATCTCAAATGTGAACTTGATCGCGAAAACGGTGTCATGGTCTATGAAGTCGAATTTGAATCGGGTATTTACGACTACGAGTATGATATTGAAGCGACGACAGGCAAGATCCTTAAGTCCAAGAAAGAGCTCGACTGAACAAGTCCAGCACGTCAACACAAAAGCCCCGGCATCAGCCGGGGCTTTTTGCGAGGTGGATCTACGCTCGTTGCGATTCACCTGATTGAGATTCGGCAATGTCCAGAGATGGAAAGTTCGCGTCTTGGGTACCGTATCGTGCGCAGTAATCAAGGAATGTCTGCGACGGGGATTCTGTCGGGTTAATTTCTGTTGTGATATAATTTTCGGCGTTGGAAATATTGTTGAATGGTGAAGCGGAGCAGCATGGCAGAACTCAACGAAACACCCAGAGCGAATCGAATACACATTGCGTTCTTTGGTTTGAGGAACGCGGGGAAGTCAACGCTTGTCAATGCATTTGCCGGACAGGACATCGCCATTGTCAGCGATGTCGCCGGGACCACTACCGATCCTGTCTCTAAGGCAATGGAGATGCTGCCGCTCGGACCATGCGTTCTGACGGATACGGCTGGCCTTGACGATGTCGGTGGACTCGGTGAGATGCGCGTAAAGAAGTCCTTTGCGGTCCTTGCTACGACTGATATTGCAATATGGGTGAATGGAGATGCGACGGAAGTCGATTCGCATGAAACGGAGGCCTATCGCCGCTTTTCTTCCGAATGCACCAAACATGGCGTCGCCGTTCTGGAATACAGTCGTGAAGAATGCATAGATGATTTTAGAAGGCGCGTCGCCGCAGTGAAGATTGTTGAGCAGTCGCACCCGCTTGTGGGTGACCTTGTCAAGGAAGGTGATGTCGTGCTTCTGGTGTGTCCGCAGGATGGGAGTGCGCCGAAGGGACGTCTCATCCTTCCTCAACAGCAGGTCATCCGGGAGATATTGGATGCTGCTGGCGTCGCGCAGGTCTGCCAGCCAGGAACTCTGTCGTCCAAGCCCGATCTTTGCCGTTGCTGCAAATTCGCAATTACGGATTCGCAGGCTTTTGCAGAGGTGGATGCTGCACTGCCGGAGAATGTTCCTCTCACTTCATTTTCGATTCTCTTTGCGCGTGCGAAGGGCGATCTGCCCGTATACTGCAAGGGGCTTGATGCGTTGAAGTCTCTTGCGGACGGCGATGTTGTGCTTATTGCGGAAGGGTGTTCCCACCATCGCCAATGCGGAGACATCGGAACCGTCAAGCTTCCCAAGGCGATTGCAGGGTTGACCGGGCGGAATCTCGATTTCAGGTTCTGTTCCGGTGGAGACTTCCCGTTTGAGGAATGCCGCCCCAAACTTGTCGTGCAATGCGGCGGATGCATGCTTACCAGACGTGAAATGATGCGTCGCATTTCCGTTGCCCAGAAGGCGGGAATCCCGATCACGAACTTCGGACTCGTCCTTGCTGCGGCGAACGGCATAGAGGCCGATTCCGCAACGTGCATGGTCCGTCGCCGCAAAATGACAAAGTGATTCGTCCTTTTTCGGTGGGGACCCTTTTAAAACTGCCCGTAAACCTAGATTACTTGGTTGGATCCTAATGCAGTTGTGTCCGAAATCCCATAAAAAGCCGAAAGACTGGCCGAAGCGGGATTGATGTCCTGCGTGCGGTTTCAGGGAAAGAGATCGCGCATGGGAAAGTCGAGAGCCGCGCGCATATCCGAATGCGCAGTGAAAGATGGTAATCCAATCAGGGCTGATGCGGGCAGTGCGTGATTGCCCGCCATGCCGGGATGTCGATATGTCGCAGAAGCGGAAGCGAATGTGAAATTGCCCATGCCCTATGTGCCGTACGGGGGCGACAAGGCTCAGAGACCTGGACTTAAGGTCTACTAAGTGCCCAATGACTGAGACGGAAATGACTGAGGCGGAATAGAAGAGTGATAATTTCACTCAGTAAATCACTGATTTTGCAAATACCGTGATTTTGAACATATGTGAGAATTAGTCCGAACCATATTCTCATTCTTCTCTGTCCGTCTGAGGGAGCCATAGTAGCGTAGAAGCGGGTAACGGCCGTGGAGCGAAGGGTTTCTGCAGAGAGAGCGCCTCAAACAGGTCGGCGTGTGCCGATTCGCCTCGCAACTGCGAGAACGCGGATTTGACAGAAAAAAAAAACAAATATAATTCACAGCCATTTAAAGCGAAGAAAGGACGAAAGCCGTGACAAAAAGAGAAGCACTCAATGGAAAGCCGTATGCGGGAAATCCGCACGTACGGTT
>JAZOAC010000053.1:0-7895 GCA_045595285.1 Kiritimatiellia bacterium
TCAATTAAGCCTTAACTGACAGGCGACCAACATTGCGAATAGGAGAAAGACTTACATCAAGCAACCGGGATTGAAGCGGAAATCGCCAAAGCGATTTTGCATATTGACAAATGTTCTCATAGGAGACGCAGAGGCGCAGAGAAAACAGCTTGTTTTGAGTTTTTTGAAAGTTATCTTCTTTTATGCAAACCCACACCATCGACACCCGATGGGTGAAGATTCATTCCGTCGAAAAAATTCTCGTATTTTCCATTTTTCACATTACTTCACATTTTCTCTGCGTTACTTTGCGTCTCCGCGCCTCTGCGTTGAAATCAACAGCCGTTTTTAGGGTAAATCCTGTCGTAGGCTGTAAGTGGGTTGAGAACAATACCAATAATTGCGTTAATTAAAGGAGGCGCGTAATTATGCAAAGAGATTGCTTTACTCATCATTACGCGAGGATTGATCCGATGTGTATTCTCATTTTCGTGGTTTGCAGAACTAGTGTTTTAGGTTGAAAAAAAAATGATTTTGGTAAAATAAGGCACGTTTTTATTATTGGATAGCATGTGTTTTGGATGGTTCAAAGCGCATATGTCAGTGGCTGAAAGGAGAACTTGTGATGATGAAACACAGCAGAAAGCCCTGCTTGCACGGGGTGTACGCGGGTTTGCTCGGCAAAGCCCTTACCGTGGTTTTTACGGTAGCCGCATTGCAGTTGACTGTGTGCGCAGCGACGGTGACGCTTGCGCCGCCGAGCGGGACGACCACGAATGTCCTTGCCCTCTACGCGGGCGAGACCTCGGTTGAAATCGCGGGGCCGGGCACTGTCTCGCTCAATCCGGCCAACACCTACACCGGCGGCACGACTCTTTCTGGCGGGGAGCTTCGCCTTTCGGGCGTGTCTCCCAGCGGAGCTTCGCCCATCGGCACAGGCGCGCTTGTTTTGAGCGCCAACGCGCAAGTTACCGGCTCCGGGACGCTCCCGAACGATATCACCGCGGGCGGTAACGCATACTTTTCTCCGGACGATAAGATCACCCTCACCGGCAACAGCACAATCTCCGGCACTCTCTACATCACAAACAACACTCTTGAAGTGGCAGACGGCAATATTTCCGCCGCCAGCCTTTATCTTACGGAACAGGATGTTCCCGGCTACGGGAACTATCTTCAGAGCGGCGGTGCGGTGACTCTGTCCGGAAATCTGCAGTTGGCATATTGCAGGGGGTCGACAACGACTTTCACCATGACGGGCGGATCGTTCAACGTAGACGGCGAAAACGTCTTGCTGTACGGGAATAAAGGTGATGTCACTGCCGTATCTCACTCGACAATCGACATCTCGGGCGATGCCGTCATGTCGAACATCGGCTACTTATATGTCCACAAAAACAATCCCTCTGGCGCCGACCTTTCCGCCAACATCCATGATGGCGGGCGGTTGGGTTTCAAGAATGCGAGGCACCAGAGTACTTCCGCCCGCGCCACTGTGCGTCTGTCTGTCAATGGCGGAACGCTGGCCAACGACAATTCAGGCAAGAGTGCCACTAAAGAGACCTTGAATGATTGGATCTCGTCATTAGGTGTCGCTTCGGTCAAGGTTGGACCGAAGGGCGCGATGTTCACGACCGACAATGGCGCAAAGGCCGGCACGGCGCAGATCGCACGCGCCATTACCGCCGAGGCAGCCGAGGCGGGCGAGACGGCCAAGGGTTTGACATTCGATAGCGGTTGCTGGGAATTCACAGCGGCGGGCAATGCCTACGAAGGCCCGACCGTGATCAAGAACGGGGCGGTGCTGTTCCTCGATGCCAATGGTACGATCCCCTCCACTTCAACCGTCACAGTCGGTTCCGGCAGCGAGCTGTGCGCCGTTGGCGGCAACAAGACCGTCTCAGATCTTGTTCTCGAAAAAGACGCCATCCTCGGTTTCGGCACCAGTTCATCGACGCCCTATACACTGACCGTCACCGGCTCGCTCACGCTCCCGGCCTACGCGAAGATCGCGCTGTACGACTCCAACGCACCCGTCACCACCGCAGTGACTGCGGCCGGAACCTACGCGGTCCTGCGGGCCCCTGCGGCGTCCGCCGCCGCGCTCGCTGCCGTTACGTGGTCGTGCGCCACGGCATCCAGCGGCAACTCCTATTCGTTCTCCGTAGCCACAGATGGCGACATCGCCACGCTCTCGATGACCATTGCCGCCGCGTCTGCCTCCGGAGCCGATTTCACCGTGGCCTCCGGGGAGAACTGCTCGCTTGGCGCCACTTCCGTCGGCTCGGAAACGATTACCGTAAACGGCAGGCTTTTCATCGAAGGCAATCTCACAGGAACCGGAGAGGGCGGCAAAGTGGTTGTCGGCAATGGTGGCGTGCTTGACGTCGCAGAGATTGTCAAAACGCAGGTGATAGGTGCGACCTTCGATCTCTATCTGAACGAGGGCGGATTGCTCTATTCGAGGCGTATCGAGTCGGCCACGTCGTACGATGAAACCCATCCCATCCGCTTGAACGGCGGCACGATCTATCCCGTGGCAACTGGGAGTAAAACCATCTATATGCCAAGATTGTCAAGCGCGCTCGTTTCCGATGGTGGAGTCACTTACGACCTTACGCATTGGCTTGAGGACGGCGTGGGAATGGATTGGACCCGCTTCAACTGCACTGCCCCATTCAACCACGATCAGTCTGGTGCGGCGACTGACGGCGGCATTACGGTGCGTGGCACTCCAGGTGAAGCCGTGCTTCTCGGGTTCGGCTCCGGATTTGCCGGATCCACCATGAACGGCGGAATTACGGCAGAGGAGGGCGGTTATATTACAGTCAGCGCTGTGGATGCTCTTGCCAACCAGGCTGTCACTCTTCTGCCGGGTTCGCTTTTCAAGCAATACAACAGTTCGACTTGCGCGAAGGTGAATTCGCTCACGTTCGGCAGGGAGGGAGCCGAGTCGCCGGTTCTGTTTTGGCCGATTGCGGGCGGCGGTGTCGCGCTTGCTGCGGAGTCGCTCTCCGTCCTGTCGCCGGTAGAGGTCTCGTTCTGTGGAGGGGCTGATAAAGATGCCGCCATGAAGGCTTGCGTCTGCACGGCGATGGTATTCAAGGCTGGATCACCCATCGACACGTCTCTCTTCCGTCTGCCCGCGTCGGCAACGTCCTATGCGATGGCTGTCGAGACGGTCGCCCTTTTGGAAGGCGACTATGCAGGATACACGGCGCTTGTCCTTACCGTAACCGGAGGTGACACCGGGCTGGACGATCTCACGCTCGGAACGGACGGCACGAATGTGACCCTTTCGGCTGATGTGGCATACAACAATATCTATGTCGGCGACATCGAGGGGGTGGGCTCCAAGTCCCTGGCCGTCACCGGCGGCGATATTTCCGCAATCAACAATCTTTATATAGCCTATCTGCCGGTCGATGGAAACAATATTGACGACAGGCACACGTGCACCTACACGCAGTCCGGAGGCAAGGTAAGCGTGACGAGGCTCATATCGGGGTGGGTCGGCGAGAATACAAGTATAGGTCGGGCAAGTTCTGAAATAATCTTGAACGGAGGAACGCTTGAAGTCACCGACCAGGTGAGGCTTGGGCACAACAGGCAGCGCCGCGGCTGCACGAGTACGATCACCATAAACGACGGCGCGACCATGACCGTGGGCAACACGATGTGGCTCGCGTACTATAATAATGACGATGACGGGAGGGGTTGCGCACAAGGAATCATCAACATGAACGGCGGCACGCTTGCGGCAGAGAAGGAGATAGACCTTTCCCGTTGCGAGTTTGACCCCGGAAACTATGGAGACGGCGGCATATTCCTCAAGGGCGGCGTCCTTTCCGCGCAGAACATCATTCAGACCGCCGCCAACAATTCCTGCCAGCGGCTTGTGTTCGACGGCGGCGTGTACGCCCCGAATGCAGCGGCCGACGGGCAGACGCTCTCCGGACTCAACACGGCCAATGTGGCCGCCGGCGGCGCGATTGTCGATACTTCCGCGCTTGCCCCCGGCGGTATCTACACGATCGCGCAGAACCTCCTCACTGATCCCGCGCTCGATGGCGCGGTCGACGGCGGCTTCACGAAGCGCGGTACCGGTACGCTTGCGCTCACGGGCGAAAACACGTTCACCGGCCAGACCAGGGTGGAAGGCGGCATACTCTCAATTACGAACGGTGCGGCCGTCCCGGGCGGCGTCATCGTTTCGGATGCGGGAACGCTCGATCTCTGCGGCGAAACCGTGAGCGTGGGGACGATTGCCGCTTCCGGACTTGTCCGCAACGGTTCGCTTACCGTGACCGATGCAATCGCGACAGCTGACGCTGGCTCGCTGCTCTCTGTCGATGGAGATCTGACGCTTGCGCCAGGCGTGGGGGTGGACTTCGCGGACGGGGACGTGGGATCGCGTCCGCTCGCTGCCGTCTCCGGAGCCGTCTCCGTTCCGGAAATGGTCAGGGCTCGCAACGCCGGCGACTTCAATCGCTGCAGGATGTCCGTCATTGACGGCGTCGTCTATGCGGCGCCCACGGCAAGCGGCTTTGTGATTTCGATCCGCTGAGGATTTCATTGCAACGGATAGGGCGGTGTGTTCTCACACCGCCTTGTTTTTAGGTGGATTGATTATTGCCGTTTTGCCGTTAAAAAGAGGTTGGAAAATTGTCATGTTAGGCTACCGTAAGGCATTCAATGAGGTCTCTGAAATCTTTTTTGGCGTATGATATAATGTTGAACTATGAATATTGATGTAAAATCCGCCGTAGCCGACATTGAATCCACTCCGGATTTGCTGGAGCGGGCGATGAAACTTTCGGGGCTAATCACAACCATGTTTCAAAGACATGGCTTTCCTCTTGTAGTGGTGGGTGGTAGTGCCGTTGAGTTTTATACAGAGGGCGGATATATGTCTGGCGACATAGATTTTTGCCGCAAGTCGCTGAACGCGATACCTCCACGGCTTATGCAGGATGTTATTGCTGAGCTTGGAGGTAAAGGTGTTGCCCGCAGTTGGATGGTGTGTGGTCTTTGTGTTGATTTTCTCGGGATTCTTGAAACAGAGTCTATTCTTCCGAATCGCGAGTTGGAAACTCCGTATGGTACAGTAAGAGTGATTCCACCGGAACTGGCTTTGGTGGAGCGCGTATTGATTGCCTACTATCCACCGTCCAAAGAACTTTTGGCAACCGCACGGAAGATGATGGTTGCGGCGGTAAAGGATTCCGATTTCAATTGGAGTGAGGCTGAGCGACTTGCTGCACTGCCTGATTTCGGTGTTCTTGCAGAGATGAAGAAACTCAGGGAAGAGGTGGAAAATGTCTGAGAGCGCTTCACGAATCATTCGCCTGTCATGGGATGAATGGCTGGCATCCAGAGCGGCAAAGAGGGCTGCTTTGGAAGCGAAAGGCCTGTCGGCTCCATCTCGCAGATCAACTGCCAGGCCAGAGGCTCGCGCCGCGGCGGAGCGTATTTTGCGGATTGATAAAGTATGATTTGATTTAACTATTTTACTGCATGCCAGAATAAGAGAAAGGTATAATGAATGTCATACAATAGATCAGTGTCTGTTGCGGTGTCTGTGTTTTTCGCGGTTGCGGTAATGGCGTGTTCTGCCGCATTTGCGCTGGACATTGATCTGGCGACGGCGGGAATATCGGTATGCGATCCCGGCAGTTCCAATCAGGTGTATGCGGCTCGGGAACTTGAGAAGCACTTGAACATGATTTCGGGCCGCAAGGGCAAAGCGCGCATGACGAATGGCGCCAATGCCGTATTTATGATCGGAACTCCTGCGCCGGGAAAAGGGAAGGCGGCAGACTTTGAGGCATTGGCGGCTGTCAGGGGCGGTAAAGTGTATTTCTGGGGTGATGATGGACGGCGTGCTTATAAGGGTGAGGTTCCATGCGGTGGATCGATGTTTGCCGTATATGCCTTTTTGGACAAGGTTCTCGGGGTGAAATGGGTCTATCCCGGTGATGATGGCATCGTCTATAAAAAACTGAGCAGAATCTCCGTCAAGGAAGGCTGGAAAGACAGGTTTGTGCCGCCATTACTCTCAACCAGAATGAGAGGCGGAGACGCTTTTAAAAGCAAGAATCTCGATCCGGACGGTTCTCCGAAATGGGAAAAGTACATTCCCGTTGCAATGCGCAAAACCTTGGATGATGAGAACAGACGCATTGCGCTCAACCGTGAATGGATGCTGAGGATGCGCCATCAAACGCGCGAGCAGTTTTCCTTCGGACACGCCTTTGAACATTGGAATAAAAGGTTCTACAAAAGTCATCCCGAATATCTGGCGATGAATGAGGACGGCACCCGCGGAATATCGCCATCAAGCAGGCGCAAGGCGAAACACGTGAAACTTTGTGTGTCCAACAATGCCGTAGTAGACCAGATTATCGCCGACTGGGTGAATGACGGAATGCCGAAATATTTCAACATCTGTCCGACCGACGCCAAAGGGTTTTGTTTCTGCAAGGCTTGCTGTGCGCTCGATCATCCTCTGACGCCTGACGAACCTTTCAACCTGCACAAAACCGACCGTTATGTCGATTTCTGGAACCGCATCGCCGAAAAGGCGATAGCGCTTCGTCCCGACGTGAAGCTGTGCACCTATATCTACGAATCTTACCGCTTCCCGCCTCGCAAGCTGAAGATCAAATATCCGGACAACATGATCTTCGGCATGGTGCCGAGTCAGGAGGATGACAACGCGCAGTTTCTCCGGGAGTGGAAGAAGGCGGGGCTCAGGCATTTCATGCTGCGTCCGAACTACCTCTGCTACCGCAGCGTCATTCCGCGCGGTTACGAGCGTTTCTACCACAGCAATTTCATGCTGAATTTGGAGAACGGAATGCTTGCCTGCGATTATGACGGCTGGCCTCGCCATGTCATGGACTTTGAGAGCTACGTCATCGCCCGGGCGATTGCAGACCCGAAAGTGCCTTTTGAGGCGCTGGAGAGAGAGTTCCTCTCCCAGTTCGGCGCCGCCGCGCCGACGATGCGCGAGTATTTCCGCCGTGTGCGCGAACGCACGGAGAAGGGGCTTTATGAAGTGCAGAAGAAGCCGCCGCTTGACCGCGAACAGGTTCCGGACGATTCAAGGCTCTACAATACGGTCATGTCGGCAAACTGCGACAGGTGGTTTGCTGAAGATCTCGCGGTTCTTGACCGCGCCGCCAAGACTCCCGGACTTACGGACGTTGAGCTGAAGCGCGTTGAACTGCGCCGTCTCATCTGCGAACATGCGCGCCGCACGCACCGTTTCCTTCTCGCCCGCGATACGATGAACAGGAAGGACTTCGGAAAGGTGGCAATGGATCTGCTGGAATACCGCATCGGCATCCACAAGCGGCTTCCCGATTCGTGGGGGCGGGTGTTTCGTTCACAGCCGACGGAGGTTCAGTGGTGGCGGCGGGTGCCGCGAAAAGTCATAGGCACGGCATATCCGGAAATGGAGCTTGAGGATTGAGAAACACAAATCCAGCTTAAGGGAAAAGCTTCCTCTTCGTACTACTTGCTCATACGCGGGGAGGGCGTCGGGCGGATAAAGTTCGACCATGTGAGGATAGAACGCAGAACATGACACGGCATCCGGAGGGGAAATCCTCATTGGCTCAACAGTCGTTGAGGCAAAGAATCGAAAGGGGAATGTCATGCAACCGAAAATAAGACCGCAGATGGGGCGATTGCTGTGTGCAGCGGCGGGGCTGGTCATCAAGGTCTTCTGATGGAGCGGGGAAAGTGATTTTTTTTTGTTTTTAACGCAGAGGCGCAGAGTTTTATAAGTTGGGTAAACTGTCAATATTGTACCATTATATTGTGTGTAAGAGAATACTCTTTCGCAGAGATGACGCAATCGGTCACTCAGATGGTCATTGCGCCGCTGGCGCGACCACGAAAGCTGCGGC
>JAZOAC010000054.1:0-3662 GCA_045595285.1 Kiritimatiellia bacterium
TTCCGCAGATTCGCAGGCACTCAATACGGCGCACCTGGAAAACCGACTATTCCAGTTGCCGAAAGGTGAAAATCACTGCCTCAGCCTTTATTTATCGGGGGCAAACGCATTTTGTCATTCGAAAAATGGGTAAACTCCAGAAAGGATTACCTGAAGTTTACCTGTTTTTCCGCCATTCATCATTCAAAATGGCAGAAAAGTGTACCATCCTAATATCCACATCATGAAGTCGACGTTTTACCGTTTCGACTTCAGCAGATCTGCGGTTTCAACAAGGCGGATAAACTCTGCGCGACAGCCGTTTTCATCGTTTCCTTTCGCCTTCTTCGCACGCTCGATCACCGCCTTGAGCGATGCCACGCCCTTGAAATTATAATCCCCGAGGATGAGCGCGGATTCAGCAACGGCCGATGCGAAGCGATAGTCTTCGGATGGACCGTTTCTGCCCGTGATGGCCTCGGCCACGACAGGCGTCTCTATAAGCTTGCTCTCGCTTCCGTTCGGCTCTTTGTACCGCAGCTTGACCGTCAGCAGCTCCTGACTCGTAACGGCCGTCGGCTTCTGGTACTTGAGCGCATCCACCTTTCCGCCCGGAACGGCGACACCAACCGGCACGATCTCATAGAGAGCCGTCATCGTATGCCCGGTACCGATCTCGCCGGAATCCTTCCTATCGTCGTTAAAATCTTTGGCCTCAAGCTTACGGCTCTCGTAGCCCAGCAGACGATATGCCGCCGCCTGCGCCGGATTGAACTCTATCTGAAGCTTCACATCCTTGGCCGCCGTGTACATTGAGCCGCCGAACTCGGTCATAAGCACCTTCTTCGCCTCGAGAATCGAATCGATGAACGCATAATTGCCGTTGCCCGCATTGGATAGACGCTTCATCATATCATCTTGATAATTGCCGTTTCCGACTCCGAGCACCGTAAGAAACACTCCGCTTTCGCGCTTCGTCTCGATAAATCGCACAAGTTCCTGAGGATTGCTGATGCCGATATTGAAATCTCCGTCAGTCATCAGAATCACGCGATTGTTGGCATTTTTGTCAAAGTTCTTTTTCGCCTCACCGTACGCCAGCTGAAGACCTTCACCGCCGGACGTTCCGCCGCCGCACCGGAGCGCGTCAATGACCGAAAGGATCTTCGACTTATCCCCGCATGACGTAGCCGGAAGGCGCACCTTCGCGCCGCCGGCATAAGTGACGATGGCGACGGTATCCTGCGAACGCAGTTCGTCCACGAGCATATGCATGGATTTTTTGAGCATATCAAACCCACCATGCCACTCCATCGACCCCGACACATCGAGCAGAAACACGAGATTGGACGGCGGCAGATTCTTCTTGGCGATACGCTTCGCCTGAACGCCGACCCGGAGAAGCTTGTGGCTCTTCTCCCAAGGACACACGGCAAGTTCGCAGTCCACCGCAACGGGAATGCCGCCCGTCGGCTCTGCATACGAATAATTGAAGTAGTTCACATACTCTTCAAGCCGGACGGAATCCTTCGGCGGCAGACGCTTGAGCTCGATAAGATACCGCCGCATTGTCGTATAGCTCGCCGTATCCACATCAAGCCCAAATGTCGAAAGCGGATCGTGCACAACCTCCAGAAATTCATTCCTGTTGAATTGCGCATACCGCTCTCGCCCGTAAGCCTCTGCTGCGGGAGCATAACATTCCGCAGTCTGCGCAGCCCCACAAACCGGAGCCGCCGCACCTAACGGCCCAGGTTTATGCACACGCCGCGCGTAATTTACGATTTCGGCGTTCGCTTGTACATCTGCCAGTTTCATAATATATCTGTCCGCTATCGGCTCAGCCGATGTGTAAAACACATTCAAACCCTTATATGATTTCTGCTCATTGTTCAGCACCAGCCATGTCGCACCAAGGCAGACAAGCAGCATGGCGGCAATACTCCATCCGCCATACCACCTCCATACGATTCTGCCGACACCGCCTTTTTTCTCCGCACACGACAGAACCGGTTCGAACGTGCCGCCCGTCACGAGGAACCTGCGCTCGTATTCCGCGACGGCACCCTCACCGGCAACGATACGCCCTGCCGCCACTTTCGTCATCTGCGCTTTGATGTCGGAAAGATCGGCTTCCGAAACGGCATCAACCAGCCAACTGCGCGCAACAAAGCTCTTTGCCGCCGTGCACACATTCCAAAGCTGGAGCACCCGCTCGCCCGCAAGCATTTCGCGCGGAGAGGCCGGCACCGTGAACGGTGAAAGCGGAACGATCGTCCAACCTGCCAACCCTTTCGATTCAGTGACAAGCGCGATGAACGGACGCTCCATGTCGGCAAAAATGCGGATTTCGCCGGGTTTTACGTCTCCGTCAAACGAATCGGCATCTTTGACAGACTTCCCCTTCCTGCTCCATATTCCGTCACGCCCCGAGCCGCGTTCCCCGTACATCGCCCACTCTTTTTCGAATACTTCCTTTGCGTTCATGCTACGCCTCCTATCTTCGCGAGCAGACGTTCGGGGATCGCGGATTCAACCGTTTCCAAAAGGACGCGTCCGAAAAGAGCGCTGTCCGCCTCTTTCACTTCACGCAATTCCTTCTTCAGCGTCTCCATGACTTTCTCCCGCACGGCATAAGCCCGCGATTTTCCTGTTCCCAGCTCTTCAAGGACTGCCGTCTCCGTGATCGGTATGTCCTGAGCCGTCACATAACAAAGGAGCGCAACCTTTGATTTTTCCGTTTTTATTTTTCGGGAAATTTTTTCAAGCGCAAGGAGCACCTGCCGTTTGAGCGGAGCTACGTCGGCAAGCGCGGCTGGATCGGCATCACAACATTGCTCCAATTCGGCAACCGTCTCATCGCCGGCAGACTCCCAGACAACATGCCGCCGTCCGTCCGATCCCCTGAGCGAACGCGGCTTCCACCCCTTGATAGACGCGATCCAGTCCGCAACGATGTCATGAACGCGACCGGAACGCGCGCCAAAGAGCGTGCCACACACGAAATCCAAGAGACGTAAACCCTCGACCTCTATACGATGGGCGAAATAGGACTTCAGCGGTTTGCCGGGATCGCGCGAACCCTTCAGCATAAAATACGAATCAAATATGGATACGGGATCATCCTCTCCGATTTCGTATCTGGAGATTCCGAACCGTGCAAGCTGCGAATACATGGCGGCCGCGATCTGTGCACCGAGCCGCGATGCATTCGCCGCATTGCACCGCGAAACGGCGCATGCATCGAACCATTCCCGCCACGCCTCATCGCCGGCATAAATGTTGTTTTGTTCTGTATTTTCCATGTCAACAAGTCTCCTTATTGGAGATAAAGGAACCGCCCGGACCCTTTTTCCACAAAAAATAAAATAAATCAAATATCCTTTCCGCCAGAAGATATCATAATTCCCGCACTCTAATCAATCCATTTTGCACCTGGAGTTTACCCATTTTTTCTCGTACCGTCGGTCCATGCCGTGTTTGCCCCGAATCTCCGATTCATTCTTTACGGCGCAAGCTTAAGCGCTTGCGCCTACCGAATTGAGCAATGTATGCCTTTAAGGCTTTAATTGCATCCCAAAGCCGCGCCATGCGCGGCTCTAAGGCGCGGACGCGCCGCATCAATGGATCGGAAACCTCACGACATATAGCGCGACAGAGAGAGGTGAAGCGCGACAGGAGAC
>JAZOAC010000055.1:0-9358 GCA_045595285.1 Kiritimatiellia bacterium
GCTGATGCACCTCGTCCGCCCGCGCTATTCGTCGTGAATCTCCGATTCGTTCTTTACGGCGCAAGCTTAAGCGCTTGCGCCTACCGAATTGAGCAATGTACGCCTTCAAGGCTTTAATTGCACTAAAAAGCCGCGCCATGCACGGCTCTAAGGCGCGCTTGCGCACATCTGCGGCGCATGCGCCGCCTCAGCCGAGCGGAGCCGGGCGGTGGAGGTGTTGCACGGGACGCCCGGAAGGCTAGCACGGCATTTCGGCGCGTGAGGCCGCTGATCGCCGTAGGCGATCACGAGCCGACCGGATGATGACAAGCGCGCCGAACGAGTGCCGCCTGAAGGGAGGGACCCGAAAACACCTCCGCGCCAAGCGGAGCAATTGCCGCTGATTCGAAGGCACTCCATACGGTGCACCCACAGGCAATTTTTCAGTTATCGCAAAGCGAAAACTGGCACTTCACCCTTTATTTATGGACATATGGTGATTTTCATGCCCGAAAAAATGGGTAAACTCCAGGACCAATCAGTCGGGAAGCGGGTCCTAACTGGATGATACTCAACACCCATTTCTGCCAGGAGACTTTTCAAGCCGCAAGGTGTTTCAGGATTTCGACCGGTCGTCGGGCGAGCGCGAACTTGTGGATATGATCAAGGCGCTGCACGGCGAGGGTCTTCATGTGATGCTCAAGCTTGGCGGACAGCCCGGTCAGCGAAGGTGCGCAAATGAATGTGCAAAGTAGAAAAAGTGTTTTCACGGGTGCATTATACCCAAACGTGCCGGTCGTCCCCATGCCCCGTTTTAAGGGGATGTCATTTTATGTTGCCGTTGCTTATAATACGCGGACGTAAAGGAGAAAATATGGCAGCAACAAAAAAAAATGCATTCTTGAAGTTTCTGTGATTGTGGCGCTTGCCGCCCTGCCGTCGTTAGGTTCGTCAGCCTTCTCTTCCGACATTCGATCGTTGCTTGAAACAGGTCCTGACCGCAATGCGACACAGCTTCAGGTACAGCTGAAGAAGATCGGCTGCTTGCGTCCGAAAAGCGTGAAGGAGGTGGGAGACTCCAACTTCACCATCGACGGCGCTCCCGTCGATCGCGACTTCGTAGATTTCGACAAATACCGCGACTATCTTCTTCCTCTCGGAGTTAACAAGATCCGTATTCTCACCGGTTGGGCGAAGAGTGAAAAGGTGAAAGGCAAGATTGATGTTGCATGGCTTGATCATATCGTAGATTGGTGCTTGGCGCATGGTATTAATCCGCTTTTAGAGCTCAGCTACGGCAATCCTATCTATCCCGGAGCGGGCGGAGCGGGTCTTTCCGACGGCATCCCCAATACGCCCGAAGGCTTGAAGGAGTGGGATCGATGGATTGATTTCCTTGCCAACCACTTCAAGGGACGAGTCAAGGAATGGGCAATGTGGAACGAGCCGGATTTGCGCAACGGTAACAATCCGCCGGATGCGGTTGCCGCCTTCAATATCCGCAGCGCGAAGATTCTCAAGAAGTATATGCCGGATTGCCGGTTGCACGGACTTTCGCTTGCCAGTTCGAGTCCCGAACGATTGGAAGAGTTCATCAAGCCGATGGGCGAGGATGTAAAATATTTTGATACGTTCGTCTATCATGGATACATGAGCAATCCTGACCGTACGTCCTTCACCGATGCCGCACGCAAGGCGGTGATCGCCAAATACGCGCCTCATGCAAAGCTCCGCCAAGGTGAAAACGGAGCGCCGAGCGAATTTCTCGCGACTTTGGCGCTTGCGCGGATGCCATGGAGCGAGTTGGCCCAGGCAAAATTCGATCTGCGCCGTGCTCTTGGCGATCTTGGACATGATGTGGAGTCCGGGCTTTTCTGCATTGTGGACATAAACTATGCTCCGCCGACGTTTGAGGTGCCGTTCTGCAACCGCAAGGGTTATTTGCGGCTTAATTCAAAGAACGAAGTGATTCAGGTGAAACGCGCCTACTATGCGATTCAGAACATGGTGTCGGTTTTCAACTCCAACCTTGTGCGTGTTCCTGAAAAGAAGGCCTCGGTAACCGATCCTGCCGTAGCGCTTTTCGAATATCGCAGCCGCAAGGACGAGCCGCTCTTCGTGTTTTGGGACATCGGCAAATTGACATACACCAGGCGCAAAGGTGGATCAAGGATCGAGTACGACATTCTGCTTGATAAGGATATTGAAAACGGCAAGCCCGGCGATTCGCTGACAACGCGCGAACACATTTTCGAATGGCGCGGAAGGCTACTGAAGGATCCGGTATGGGTCGATCTCGTCACCGGCTGGGTCTATGAGATTCCGGCGAAGAATCAGATACGTCATGCCGACGGCATTACTTTTGTGCGGATACCTGTATATGATTCTCCGTGCTTCGTGACGGAACGCGAGGCTCTTGATCTGCTTTAGAATAGTGGAGGCGAAGTTATGAATAATATGAATTCCCGTGGAACGCGTAATGGCATGGTCATGGCTGTTGCCATAGGCGCATTAGTGTTTTGCTGCGTATGCCGTGCGGAGGATGTCAAAAGCGCATCAGTTTCCGCCACAGCGACGGAGAAGATCTATGTTGATTCGCGCGCCGGATCCCGGCGTGCGGTTGCGCCTTGCAAACTATGGTATGACAGGGCATGGTGTGGTGCGGAGACTGACGGCGCATATGTAAAGATTGAAAAGGTGTATCACGCCGGGATGTTCAATGCCACAACGCAGGATGTCGTAACGCTTTCCGTTGACGCATATGGTTCACACACATATGAGTTGGGCGAGGAGGAAGACCGCTGTGTGCACTTCATCCATCGCGTGTATTCCGGGGATGGCGTTGAAATCGGGGAGCCGCTTGTGTCTGATGTGGCTTTCGGTTATGTCTCTGCGCCGGGCGCGTCATTCGGAGTGGATAGCCGTTCTGATTCCCTTCAGAAGGTTTCGGATGCCAAACTGCCGATAAGGCTTGCCTATTCGACCTGTTGGACGACAAATGCGGCGAGCCTCACGATCAAGGCGGTCCGTCTTTCGGGAAATGGCGGCGCCCCCGTTTCCACAAACACCGTATTCACGACTGAATCTGATGCGGAAGGGACGGCTCCGCTTCAGGGCATAAGTGCCGGATGGTGGAGACTCCTCTGTCAGTTGTTTGACGGTTCGGGCGGTGTTCTGCTTGAATACACAACCGATGACTTCCGACGGAAGGGCGGGCTTGCATTGAGTCTGCGGTAAATGGATTTATAGAGATTAAGAAAGGAGATCAACCATGAAAAGAATCATGATCATTGCAGCGGCCTTTGCCGCATTCGCGGTTTCGGCGGACGTCACGATCAGCGGCGTCTCTGCGCGGCAGCGCTGGCCTTGGAACAATCTGGTGGATGTGGACTTCACGATAGGCGGAGTGCCTGAAGGTTCCGCCTACGCCATTGACATATCCGCGACATATGACAACGGAAATCGTTCGCTTACGGCGAAGACGTTCATGAACGAACCCATCGCAGGATCGGGGGCGAACCGAATCGTCTGGGATCTCGGCGCGGACTATCCGGAGTTCAAGGCCGACGACCTTCAGGTGACGGTTACGGCCACCCCTTATTCCGATGCAACGCCGCTGTACTGCGTAATAGACATCTCCGGCGGACCGACGGCAGAAAAATATCCGGTGCGTTATACGACTCTCGCCCCTGTCCATACGGTAGGCCAGAACGATCCGTGCAAAACGACGGAACTTTGGCTGAAGCGCGTGAAGGCCGGCACGGTGCAGATGGGACGTACTCAGATGACCGCTTATGGTTCCTATAAGACACATGTCTGTACGCTTACGAATGATTACTATCTTGGGATATTTCCGGTAACCCAGGCGCAGTTCAAGAATATTGATGAGCAGGAGGGGCGCGACCGTTCACAGTTTACCAATTCCCTATATGCGGCGACCCGTCCGGTGGATTCCATAGTATTTTCGACGGTTCGTTACTGTACGGACTGGACAAAAGGTTATGACAAGACGGATGCCGTAGATGATGGATGCATTATTGCGCAACTGCGCAAACGTACGGGAATCAAGACTTTGGACCTTCCGTCCGAATGGCAGTGGGAGTATGCGTGCCGGGCAGGAACGACATCTCAGCGGTATCCCAATGCAGAATATCGATGGGAAGGAAATTCCAATCCAGCGGAAAACTATGAATTCTACGCTGAAAAGGGCAAGTGGCCGGAGGAGTATGGTACATCCTATGTTGACCGCTATGCGCCGAATCCATGGGGCTTCTACGGCATGATTGGCAATGTGGCCGAATGGTGTGCCAACTGGCACGATAACGGCATTACAGAGGAGATGGAATTGTTTGAGCCTCGCGGCGGTGTTCCGGTCGCAAGTGGCGACCCTAAGTTGCAGAGGTATTATTATCATGTCGCTCGAGGCGGTGCTTGGGCCTCGGATGGGAATCGAACGTTTAGTCATTCTCGTGCATGTGTTGATACGAGAGCCGAAAATGGTAAAGCTAGGTATGAGAACAAGGGCTTTCGTCTTTGCATTCCTGTGCGTGAGGTGTATGATACGATCTCAGAATAAAATAAGAAAGGCTGATATTGGTATGGACAAGCGATTTGGATTTGCTGGTTCTATGATGCTTGCGGCGATGGCATTTGCGGGAATGTTATGTCCTGTTATCGCAGTTGCCGCAGATGAGTCTTCGTCAATCATACTGGCAGAACGAGGAAAGGTACCCGACCGTGCGATAGTGATTTCAGCGACGGCAGCGGAGTCTCAACGGTATGCCGCCGAAGAGCTGCGCGACTATGTGAAGCAGATGACAGATGTCGAGCTGCCGATATGCACGGATGAGGGTGAACTTCCCGCCAAGGCGATTTTCGTCGGCGGCACAAAATGGACAGATTCGATTGCCGGCCGTGCAGATGGTCTTGGCACGGATGGATTCCGCATCGTGTCGCGTCCGCCCCATGTGGTTGTGCAGGGTGGCGTTCGGGGTGTTCTGTACGGTGTGTATGAGCTGCTGGAGAAGTTCGGAGGTGTGGAATGGCTCGCCAGCTGGAGGACGGTTGTTCCCAGGCGCGAGTCGTTTGCCGTTCCCGTCGGGCATGATGAAACTCAGCGCCCTGCTTTTTCTATGCGTAGAGCATCGTGCAACGATCCCGTTTTGTCGGCACGGCTAAGGTTTAATGGCCGTGGTGCCATTCCTTCGGGAGAGGCAGGGATGAAGTTCGGCGGTGCTGCGCATGCAAGCATTGGCGTCGGGCATTCAATGAAATGGCTCCTTCCCCCAAAGAAGTATTTTGCGGAGCATCCCGAATACTTCTCCGAGACTGGCGGTGTACGCATTGCGGTCAAGACGCAGCCATGTCTGACAAATCCCGATGTACTTAGGATCGTCACCTCGAATGTTCTGCAGAGCATTCGCAGAAGGCCCGAGCGGGAATATGTGTCTGTTACCCAAAACGACAATTTCAACTACTGCGCCTGCACAAACTGTGCGGCTGTGGATGCCGAGGAAGAGTCGCACGCCGGGACGTTGGTGCGCTTCGTCAATGCAGTGGCGGAGGCGGTGGAGAAGGAGTTTCCCCATGTCAAGGTGCAGACATTTGCCTACCAGTATACGCAGAAGCCTCCCAAAAAGACCCGTCTGCGGCACAACGTAATGCTGACGATGTGTACGATTACGGCGGATTTTTCGGAGCCGTTGGCCGGTTGCGTTGGCGCGCACAACAAGAAGCGCAATCTCGAGGCGCATATGCGGAGTTGGGCGGAACAGGCGAGTGAAATGTTTGTGTGGGACTACACCGTCGACTTCAATAATTTTCTCCTGCCGTTTCCGAATGTCTATACGCTTCTGCCGAATCTCCGTTTCTTCCGCGAATGCGGCGCAAAGTATATCAAGGAGGAGGGATACCGCGGTCCCGGTGAGTTTGCAGAGCTGAAGGTGTGGCTATTGTCTAAAGGAATGTGGAATCCGGATGTTGAGGTGAAGCCGCTGCTGGACAGGTTCTTCGCTGGATTCTACGGAGCGGCGGCGCCGGTGGTGCGTGAGTATTTCGAGAGACTGCAGGAGCTGCCGAAAAAAGTGGGTGGTATCGCGGAGACCTATACCAACGGGCGCAGGACCAGGCCAGTGACCAACGAGTTCCTTGCATGGGCAACCACGAACATATGGCCGAAGGCGGAAATGCTTGTGCGCGACGATCCGGCGTGCCTCCACAACGTTCGGCTGGCGGAGGCATCCACCGTCTATGCAAGAATAATGCGGCTCAAGCCTGAAAAGGATGCGGCTGAGTTGGAATCCCTGCTGGATTGGATGGAGGAGATACAGCGCGAAACAGGAGGGAAGATGCGTCTCAGGTTGGGTCGTCTCAAAGACAATCAGTTGCTCATAATGGATCGATGGAACAAGATTAAAGAATGATCTTCGAATAGCATCAAACTGATGACATCGTTTCGGAGTGAATTTTCTTTTAAGCCTTCCCCTAAACGAGTTTCGCGTTGCGTGTTTCGGGACAAAATGACTGCCGACTATTATGCTATAATATGCGCAAATGAAACCGATAGCGACATCTACGAGCGATTTTGCCGATCTTATAAAGCACGGCGGCATATACGTCGATAAAACGGCGTATTTCCACCGCCTTGTCTCGAATGAGATGAACAGGCTTTTGTTCCTTGCCCGTCCGCGTCGGTTCGGCAAGTCGCTCATGATCACCGCCCTGAAGGAAATCTTCATGGGAAGGCGTGAGTTGTTTGATGGCCTCGCCATATCCAAAACAGACTGGAAGTGGGAGAAGTGGCCGGTAATCCATTTTGAGTTCGCAGATGTCGACACGACGAGCATTGAATCGTTTGAGCGCGAGTTTGCGGTGCATGTGAAGGGGCGTCTCGCGAATACGGATTATGTTTATGACGACTCAATGTCTCCGGCGGCAAATTTCGGTGCGGCGATAGATTCACTTTCCAAAGCCAATGGCGGCAACGGGGTTGTTGTTCTCATAGACGAATACGATGCGCCAGTTTCCCACGCGCTTGACGACATTGCCAAGGCTGAGGCGATCCGTTCCCGCATGGGAGCGTTCTTCAGCATGATGAAAACGCGCACCGGTGCGATACGCTTCCTCATGATGACGGGTGTTTCGAAGTTCACGAAGATGTCCGTGTTCTCCTGCCTCAACAATATCGTCGACATTTCGATGGATGAAGAGTATGCGACGATGCTTGGTTATACAGAGGAGGAGCTTGAGGCTAATTTTGAAGAGCATCTTCGTGAGCATGCCGTGAAGATGGGCAAGACTTACGAAGATTACCGCGCCGAGATGAAGCGCTGGTACAACGGTTTTCGGTTCTCTGTTGACTGTGAGACGACCGTATACAATCCGATTTCCATTGCACTTACGTTGGCTAAGAAGAGAAAAGAATTTTCAGCCACCTGGTCATCGACAGGACGCCCCTCATCGCTTATGAACTATCTTAAGCGTTCGGAAATGCTGGCGATAGATCCGGATAAAACGCAGTTTGTATCAGAGTTGGAGTTCGATGTTACAAACTTGGCAGATTTGAAGCCGATCGGTATGCTCTTTCAGACTGGCTATCTTACGATCAAGGATTACTCGGATGGTTTCTATACGCTTTCAGTTCCTGATGAGGAGGTGCGGCGGGATCTCAATATCCTGATGGCGGGAGTTGCCGCTGAAAAAGATGTTGCATGGGCGGCAAGCTTGGGCGCGAAACTGCGTGCTGGTGTATTCCCGGACTTCTTCCTTGGACTCAAGTCGCTCTATGCGGCGATGGCGTACGGTTCGACGGAAGCAACCGTTCACGAAAATTCATACGCCCGTTGCCTTTCGTTCCTGCTTGCAGGAAGCGGATTCCGTTTTACGATGGAGGATGTTCAGGCGAACGGACGCGCCGATATCGTGGCAAGCCACGTAAATAGCGTATTCATTTTCGAGCTCAAGATTGGTGAGTCGGTCGACAGGGCATTCAAGCAGATTCGCGAGAAGAATTACGCGGCACCATATCTTGCATCGGGTCTTCCGATTCATCTCATCGGCCTTTCTTTCGACCCCGAAACCCGCCAGCTTGTCGATGCTGCTGCAGAAGAATTTTAAGTGGTACGATTCTTGAACCTAAAAAGGGGCTATGCAATGAAAATGAAGTTTACCGTGTTTGGTGTTGCATTAGCGATGGAGTTTGTCGTTTTCGCCGATATCCCGCTTGACGGCGTGTGGCATGTGACCGGTGATGGGTTCGCTGGAGAAGCGAATCTTCTGGGTACGCTTGCCTCGTCCAAGCTTGGAGCTTGTGGGGAGCTTGCGGGGACAGCTTGATGACGTTCTTGCCGCCACCGCCAGTGTTTCGGTTCCGATTGGCATTGATCCGGATGTCGCAGGCAAGCACGAAATGCTGTCGCTGCCCGCCGATCGTAAGGTGTGGGTGCTTCTTTCAGGTAACGGCAAATACATCCCGAAAGTTAATGGACTAGTCATCACATTCCAGTGAGTAATTTCGTGGGGACACACCCTTCGGAAAATTGGGATAAGTTAAAAACGCGCTGAGAATGTTCAATTAAATGAATGCTTTCTCTTGCTTTTGCGGGGTCTGTCCCCACGGAAACGGGGAAAATCGCATTGAGTTTTACTTATGCGATCCATGTCGTTTCGTCATGGGGCGTTTTGGTTTGGGTCATGGGGCGTTTTGAATTCGTCATGGGGCGTTTTGCCGCCGCACATGGGGCGTTTTGCCGCCTCACCGGGAGGGGCGGCGTCCCCGCTGCCAGATTCGTCGCCACACGGGCAACGAGGACGTTGCCCCTCCCTGGTTTTGTAAAGGCCATTTATTAAAAATGGCTTTACGGAACATTTCAGTTAGGCTGTTACAACCCTCCTGTTCAAGCTTTGAAACGAAGTGTGCATAGTGCTCATGATTTAGTGCTATCTTAATTTGGATCCTGCGGGGACAAGACCCTACTTGCTGTGCTGGAAATTTTAAGTGGACAGGCTGCGATTTTGAGAGATATGGTTTCTTTGGAGAAGGGGACGCGTTAGTTGGAGTTTCAAGCTTGCAAAGAAAGAAAAAGAAACATGAATGTTAAAGTGAACAGGAAAGAGCAGATACACCAGCTATGGGTCAAATGACCTTCGTACCAAGGGTGCAGGAAGCGGTATGGGCTTCTGGCGGCGAAAGAGTTTGTGTGCTCAATGGCGGCTTGGGTGATGTGGGCAACGGGCCCTTGCAACTGCGAGAACGCGGATTTGACAGAAAAAAAAAACAAATATAATTCACAGCCATTTAAAGCGAAGAAAGGACGAAAGCCGTGACAAAAAGAGAAGCACTCAATGGAAAGCCGTATGCGGGAAATCCGCACGTACGGTT
>JAZOAC010000056.1:0-14698 GCA_045595285.1 Kiritimatiellia bacterium
GGCTTTATTTCAATCTCTTGAGCGCTGATATTTACCAAATGCCCGATCGCGCCTCCAAATCGCTCAAACCCCATCAGTCCCGCATAAAATCCCGCAATCCTCCCGCCTTTCCCGTTTACCAGCCCCTACCCTATCGTTCACGGATCAGGCAATGTCAATCCTAGTCGAGACCGCCTTGCGGAAACCCGTAACCGCGATGCAGCCGGACGGATAGACGTCGGCGACGGCATAGCCGTTCTCGCCGGAATTGAGCACCATTGCGCGGAGCGAATAGTAGGTGATTCCGTTCACGCAGCTTATGAGCCCCGAATGCTGGTGTCCGGTGAACACGGCGTTCACCTTGCCGCTCCTCTCAAGGATCGCGCGGACCTCGGCGGCGTTGCGCACGACATGGCGCGGATCGGCGTTCGGATCAAGGCACTGGTGCCCGAACACGATCACCTGCCCGGACGCGGACGCAATCTCATCCTCGAGCCACGCAAGCTGCTCGGGCGGCACGTTGGCGTCGGTCCAGTCCCAGTTTCCCGGGACGTAGTTCTCGAGCTTCGAATTGTAGCATGCGTCAAGCACGACAAAGCGGATGCCGGAGACCTCGAACGAATAGTGGGCGAGAGCCTTGTCCTGTCCGTAGTTCTTTATGCGGGCAAGGAACTCTGGCTTGTCGATGAGATCAAGGTCATGGTTGCCGAGAACATGGTAGCGGGGACCGGGGAAGCCGGAGAACACCTTCTCCACCCTGTCGAGATACCCGATGGTGGAGGCCTTGTCCGGCCCCTGGTCCTTGAAGTCGCCGAGTTCGATGAGGAACGACGGCCTTTCGCTCTCCATCACGGCGACGCACTCGCGGAGCTTTGCAAGCGTCTCACGGTACGCCGCATCGCCGACGGGGTGCTCGCGTCTTGCATAGGGGATGTCGGCATAGTGGCAGTCGGTCACAAGGCCGAAGCGCATGAGAGGAAGCTCATCCCTCTTCGGCGCCTTGCACCCTGTGACGGTTACGGCGGTGAATGCGCCGATCCCTTCAATGAACAGCCTGCGAGAACATTTCATGCCGTCACCTCCCGTTCGGTTCTGCGGCATCAGCCGCAGTAGAAGTAATCCTTCACGAGTTTCGCAACCGCGCCCGGCATCTTCTGTATGTCGCGGCGAAGCGTGCGGTCATTGAAAGCGCGAAGCTGCGCGAGGATCCCGTCGATCATCGCAGGCGAGAACACGCCGCCCTCCTCATATACGGCTCGCTGCTCCTCAAGGCAATCCGCCGAGGCGGCGCAGCTGTCAGGAAGAGTGGCTAGAGTATTGAGAAGTTTCTCGTTCTCTTTCTTGTGGATGTTCACATTCACATAGGTTGCGTCCGCAACCTTCACGCCATCCTTGAGGGAGAATCCGTAGCGGCACGCGACCGCAAGTCCGGCCATGAGCAGGTACACGTTGGCGGAGGCGTCGGGCGAACGCATCTCGACCGTCTGCTTTTCGGCGGTGTTGTACGCGGCGGCGGTCTCCTTAGGATTGGCCTGCTTGCAGAGATCGGTCTTGGCCGTCCAGCCGAGCGGAACACGCACGAGCACGGAGCGGTTGCGGTCGCCCCAGCACACGTTCGTGGGAGCCTCCTGATGCGGCACCAGACGGAAGTAGCTCGTAGGGTTCATGTTGCCGAACGCCGTGATAGAGGGCGCGAGCTTCATCATACCGGCGATGGCGCGCTTTGCGCTGTCGGAGATCTTGCCGCCCTTGAGCATCTGGTTCTTGCCATTCTTCATGAGGCGCATGTGGACGTGTAGTCCGGAACCCGCCTTGCCGACGGTGATCTTCGGAGCGAACGTGATGTCATAGCCGTACTCGGCGCCGAGGTTGCGGATCATCCACTTTGCGACGGTAAGCTGGTTTGCTGCATCCTCAGCGGCACATGGGAGAAACTCGATTTCGTTCTGCTCGTAGAGCTTGCCGTCCTGCGTGAAGTTGCCGACCTCGGAGTGTCCGTACTTGATCAGTCCGCCGGCGAGAGAGATGTAGTGCATGCACTTCTGGCGGAACTCATTGAACTTCGCGAACGGAGCGGACTCGTGATAGCCGCGCTGGTCGACCGCCGGGAAGGATGCGCTTTCGGGGGCGATCACATAATATTCTAGCTCGCCCATCGCCTGGAACTCGAACCCCGTGGCCTTCTTGAACGCGGCGCATGCCTTGCGGAGCGTGTACTCGGGCGAGGACTCGAGCGGTTCGCCGTCCTTGTTGAAGAAGGAGCAGAGCAGACAGAGCGTGGGAAGCTTCGCGAACGGATCGATGAACGCGGATGAGAAGCGCGGCACGACGTACAGGTCGGAACTGGAGGCCTCGATGTAACTGAAAAGAGAGGAACCGTCCACTCTCTCGCCACAGGAAAGAATCTCGTCGAGATACGCTTCGTCGTTGAGAACAAAATTAAGCGTCTTCAGACGCCCATCGCCGCCCGGATACATGAAATTGACATGGCGGATGCCTTGCGCCTTGATGAACTTCTTGATGTCGGCCTTCGTGAAAGCCGCACGCGGTTTCTTGAGACATGCGACAATGTCGCAGACGTTGCTGTCTGAATTTGTCATTTCTTTATTCCTTTCGAGATTGTCGCAGATTATACCAAATCCCGGCGCATTACTGCTATTCCTGCCGCTCGAACAACTGCAGCCCACTTCTTCCTCCTCCCACTGGCTCTATTTTCTGCGCCAAGGACGGCACTGCGGGTCCCCATAAAACGAGAGCCGCGCAGAAGCGCGGCCCGAGTGTCATCGACGTCGATTACGCCTCAGAACGTATAGGCAATGGACGCGGATACAATGTGCGAATAGGAGTTGTCGCACTGGAAACGATACTGCCGTGTTCCACCTGTCACGTAATTCTTAATGCCGATCATACGCGTCTCAGATTCCATAAGAATGAAACTGTATCCGAGATCCACGCGCCAATTCTCGAGGAAACTGTAGCTTGCGCCGAAACCGATGATGTGGCGGTCTCCCGGCGGGAGCATTGTCGTCCCGTGTGCATCTGCGGAGGGATCCCAGTCGAAAGAATAGCCGATGCGTCCTGTAAGCGCATCCGTCAGATCATATTCAAAGCCAAAGCCCAAGCGCCATGCATCACGCCAGTTCAGTTCCTGTGCATAGGAATTGCCCGCCGGCAGATTGAAGTCAATATGGTTGATTGTGCTCCACTCTGTCCAGGTAAGCGACGCTCCGCCACGGAACCTTTCCGAAAAATCATAATTCGCGCCCATCGTCACAGATGCAGGCAGAACGAGCTTCGCCTTTGCGTCACCGATTACACCGGCGCCTCCCAGAAGTGCGGGAACAGACAGATCAAAATCCCCCTCCACGCGATGGTTTATGCGTGAACGATAGACCAATCCCAAGGAAAGGTCGTCCGTGACCTTGTATTGGGTCGCGAGCATATATCCGCAATTGAAATCGTCACCTTCCAAATGTGTGCGTCCATACATACTGGGACCACCTGAGATTCCGAAATACGGCGACTTGTAGTTTTCAAATGTCAGATACGACATGCGGGCACCAAATGCCACTGACCAATCATCCGTAATCCTGTAGGCGATGTTCGGATTGAACGTGAACTGCTGGATCGTCGTTTCCGTGGTATCGCCCCTCAACGCCCAATTGACGTCATATTTCGTGCCGAGACCATATTCGCAGTACGAACCAAAGCCAAACACAAGATCTTCAAGCAGAGGCACCGCGACATACGCATGTGGCGGAGGGAACCATCCCGCATTCATCTTCTGCTGACTGACACCGTCAACAACAACATCGCTGAAGGGATTTATAAGCGTCATACCGACCATCACTGACGGACTGGTGAGTTCGGTTAGGTTAGCGGGGTTGTAGTAGTTGGCCGACGCATCCTTGGTGGAACCGACAAGACCATTGCCCATGCCGACACCGCGGGCGGAGGCCTCATAAAGGCCAAAACCGGCACCCATCGCCGTCACGGACGTCATAGCGGCGACCGCCACCATCAACTTGCTGTACTTCATCTTCATCACTTTTCCTTTTTGCTTAAAAAAGACGATGTGACATTATATATATTTGTGTCACAAAAGTCAATACAAGACGGAAATTTATTGTACTTCAATTACTTAAATGTAAAAACCACCAATATATACATGTATTTTTACACTAAACCATCATCCATACTACGCATGGATCTGTAAATGCGCATGCCTTTTGCTTCAGGCCCTTAACGCTGATATCGTAGACTTGAATCGTCTTCCGGCTGCGCTGACTTCCTTTTCTGTACCGAGAAGCACACGAAACGCAAACGATTCCATCAACGCAAAAAACGCCTCTGCCGCATCATCGGGATCTACAGTATTCCGCAACTCACCACTCTCCACGCCCTCTGACACAAGCTTCCGCAAAACGACCCTGAATTCACTGGTGAACATGTCTATGCGCGATGTCATGTCCTCGCCGGTACGGACCATTGAAAACACAAAATCGCATATGGAATAAAAGAAATCCTTATTGCCGTGAATCGCCTCCATCACAACAATGCACGTCTGCTCAAGACGGCGGGTAACGGGAATCTCCTTCTTGCTGATTGCCGTCAATTCATCAGCCAGCCTAGACGTAACACTGTGTATCGCCTCGTCGAATATCTCGCGCTTCGTCTTGAAATAGCGGTACAGAGCCGTTCTTGCGATTCCGGTTGACTCCGATATGGTGAGAAAGGATACCTTGGCGTAACCCATCTTCGCAAAAAGACTCAATGCCTTGGCGACAACCATCTGCCGCCTCTTATCATGATTCACTCCCATTGCCATAGATGGCGGCAATTATATCACAATATATGTTAGAATCCTGTTAGGGAATGAAAATTTCACAAAAGGGTGACAAGACAAAGTGAATGAGAATATGGTTTGGACTGATTCTCAAGATTGCGTATTGGACGAAATCTTAGTGTCCGGCCATGTTGAATGGCGGCTCGCCGCCCAAACTGCGCAAGAATTCAGCGTCCGCCGTTCACACCGTATCCGAACAGGGCGAAGTCGCCCTTCAGCGGGTCATCGGGGAACACCTCCGACAAAGCGGCCGTGAGCTTGCGCGCAGAGCTCATGGACGCAACGGATCCATTCATGAGCCCCAGCCTGACCGACTGCCGGACCACATGCGTATCCAACGGCATCACCAGTGTCCGCCGGTCTATCGAATCTGACCACAACCCAATATCCACCGGCGAACCGTCCCGCACCATCCAGCGCAGGAACATGCACACGCGCTTGCATGACGACTGCGCATTCTTTGGCACAACGCCCTCAGACCCCGCCACCGCAAAGCAACGGCAGATCACATCAACAGCGGCGTACCCGTCACCTGCAGCCTCCCGTTTCACATATTCACCGAGCGTACCATGTTCCTTGAGGATATTGCGGTATGCACGGAAGAAATCATGCATGTGTCCATGAGTGAAGAAACGGTAGAAGCAATCACTGCACCCGCAGGCAAACTCCCTTTCAAAACCGCCATCCCGGATCCATCCATCGACATCCCCTTTGGCGGAATCAAGCAGACATCGTATCTTCGGCAGGAACTGCCTCCTGCTTCCGAAGCTCAGACACGATGCGACAAACGCCGTGGCCTCTCTGTTCGCATCTCCCTCCACCTGATGCATGAACCAGGAAGGATCGCCGTTCAGGAAATCCGCGGTCTCATATTTCGCGGCAAGCCGTCTGAGAAGTCGTTTTGTCGAACCTTCGATCATGATCCGTGAAAACGGCCGCTGCGAAACAACGGCCCGCTGCGGCCATCCTTGCTTTGCGTCACAAGACCGGCTCACATGTTGCCGATGACGGCCTTGATGCGGCGGACGCCGGCAGAGGAGGACTGCTCCTTCTGGATCTTGAAGCTGCCGAGTTCCTTCGTGTTCTCGACATGCGGACCGCAGCAGATCTCCTTGGACACTTCACCGATCGAGTATAGCGACACCTGTTCGCCGTACTTCGCGCCGAAGAGCGCCATTGCGCCCTCGGCCTTCGCCTCTTCAACCGTGGTGAGCTTCTTGGTGACGTCGATCCCCTGTTCGATCCACTCGTTAACGAGCTTCTCGACTTCGGCGATCTGGGCATCCGTCATCTTCTCAGGCCATGTGAAGTCGAAGCGCAGACGCTCCGCCGTGATGTTGGATCCCTTCTGGTTCGCAGTCGGCCCCAGCACCCTGTGAAGCGCCGCATGCAGAAGATGCGTTGCCGTATGCATGCGCGTGACGACCTCGGAATTGTCCTGAAGACCGGCCTTGAACGAACCGGCGGAGGTTGTCCGCGAAAGCTCCTGATGCTTGCGGTTCGCCTCCTCGAAACCGGCGACATCGACCTCGAGCCCCTGTTCCTTGGCCAACTCGAGCGTCATTTCCAGAGGATAGCCGAAGGTATCGTAGAGCTTGAACGCCGTCTTGCCGGAGATCTGCGTCTGGTTGTGGGCCTTGAGCTGCTCGGCGACCTTCGCGAACATCGCGGCGCCCTTGTCGAGCGTCTGGTTGAAGCGGTTCTCCTCCGCCTCAAGATCGCTCTTGCACGTGGCAAGGTTCTCCGCAAGCTCGGGATACACGTGTTTGTACTTCTCGCATATCACCTCCGCGAGCTTCACGGTGAATCCCGGCGCGATTCCGAGGAAACGGCTGTAGCGCACGGCGCGGCGGATGAGGCGGCGAAGCACGTAGTTTGCGCCGATGTTGCCCGGCTTCACGCCGCCCTTCGGATCGCAGAGGATGAATGTCGCGGTACGCATATGGTCCGCAACGATGCGGCGGGCGCGGAGCGCCTGCTCGGGATCATCAGGCTGCATCGTCGACAGCTCATCGATCTTTGCCATGATCGGCGCGAATATCTCCGTGTCGAACACCGTCGGCAGACCGGAAAGCATGCACACCGTACGCTCAACGCCCATGCCGGTGTCGACGTTGTGGCGGCCAAGCGGCTCGAACTTGCCGTCCGCGGTCTTGTTGTACTGCATGAACACGTTGTTCCATATCTCAATGAACTTGCCGCAGTGGCAGCCGGGGCGGCAGTCGGGACCGCACTTCTCCTTGCCGGTGTCGATGAACATCTCGGTGTCGGGACCGCACGGACCTGTCGTGCCAGCCGGACCCCACCAGTTGTCATCACGCGGAAGCGGGAAGATGTGGTCGTCGGGAAGTCCCTGCTGCCTCCAAAGGGCGATGGCCTCGTCATCGCGAGGAATGCCCTCCTCGCCCTCGAACACCGTAACATAGATGTCCTTCGGATCGAACCCTAGCTTCGTCGTGAGAAACTCGAAGCTCCAGGCGATCGCCTCCGGCTTGAAGTAGTCGTTGAGCGACCAGTTGCCGAGCATCTCGAAGAACGTAAGGTGTGCGCTGTCGCCTACGGCGTCGATGTCTCCCGTTCGGACGCACTTCTGGACGTCGGTAAGGCGAGTGCCTGCGGGATGCGGCATCTGTCCCATAAGATACGGCACCAGCGGATGCATGCCGGCGGTGGTGAAAAGAACCGTAGGGTCGTTCTCCGGAATAACCGATGCGCCCGGAATGCGCTTGTGTCCCTTGGACTCAAAAAACGAGAGATACGCCTCTCTCAGTTCGTCTGCGGTCAGCTTGTTCATATTATCCCTTTCAATGATTCGTGCAATTGTACCATATTTCACCCTGAATCTACATACCCTAAACCCTCTTCTCAAACAATTGCAGCTTTCACACCAAAATGATGGCATCTATATCTTGAAGGGATGGTTCTCCTTGTGATACACTTTTGGGCAATGAAAGACGAAATACCGATGACGATGGCCATCCGTGCGCTGAAGGCGGCGAAGGCCGCGTTCAACATAAAAACGTACACATTCACCCCGCACGGCGGCACGATCCAGGCGGCGACGCAGCTCGGCGTCGACCACCATGCCGTACTGAAAACCATCATCCTTGAGGACGAAACCAAGAAGCCCTTCATATGCGTGATGCACGGAGACCGCGAAATATCGGTAAAACAGCTGGCGCGAATCCGCGGATGCAAAACGGTCCAGACCTGCATGCCTGAAACAGCCGACCGACATTCAGGCTACCATGTCGGCGGAACCTCGCCGTTCGGCACACGCAAGCGCATGAAGGTATATATTGAAGAGACGATTTTCGAATCCCCGCTCGTCTACATAAATGCCGGACACCGGGGCATATGCGCGGAGATCGCACCGTCCGTCCTTGAAACGGCGCTTCCGGAAACACAAAGAGTAAAGGTGGCAATAGAATCATGAACGTAAAGATCGAAGAATCCTGGAAGCAGGCACTGTCGGAAGAATTCAACAGCCTTTACTTCGAAAGACTTGCGGCATTCGTGAGGTCAGCCTACGCAAAAGGCGTGGTCTATCCGCCCGCAAAGAACATATTCGAGGCCTTCAACCGCACACCGTTCGACAAGGTCAGGGTGGTGATACTGGGCCAGGACCCGTACCACGAACCGAATCAGGCCCATGGACTCTGCTTCTCCGTCCAGGATGGCGTGCGTCCGCCGCCATCGCTGATCAACATCTACAAGGAGCTTGAGGATGAGTTCGGCACCCCGTTCCTCAACCGCAACGGAGACCTCTCACACTGGGCGGATCAGGGTGTACTGCTTCTAAATGCAACGCTTACGGTCGACGCCGGGAACGCAGGTTCACATCAGGGCAAAGGATGGGAGATGTTCACCGATGCCGTGATCGCAAAACTCTCCGCAGCCCGCGACAATATCGTTTTCCTGCTGTGGGGCAGCTACGCAAGACGCAAAGGGGCGGTCATCGACCGCCGACGTCATCTCGTGCTTGAGTGCGCTCACCCGTCACCGCTTTCGGTCTATCGCGGATTCTTTGGATGTGGACACTTCAAGAAGGCCAACGAATATCTCGCCGCCCATAATCTCCCGCAGATCAACTGGTGATTCACGGAGATTGCGAAAGCCCGAAATAGGCTCATCTAGTCTGCCAGAATCTTTATCACGACCTTCTTGATCTTCTCTGGACCGCCTTGAGCCCGGCAGCATGGAGCATGCGCATCAAGGGGCGGGAAGAATATGATAAACTCCCCAGGGACAAGCGTGACCGGCTTGGACACCCCTTCATACAGCACGAAATCCTTCTCTTCATCAAAGGGAAGCGCCTGCGCCTCGGCAGACATTGCCGCCAACCCGATGTCTTCAGCGCCCGTCAGCGGAGCCTGGATGTCTATGAACTTGCGATGCGCCTCAAGCTTGCGCTCGGCGAGAGGCTTGAGCTCCGCCTCCTGAATGCTTGCCCAGCACCTGTCCCCGTCTATGTCATACTTCCCGGGCGGCAGGTCTGCAATGTCCGGTCTCCTGAGAAACTCGAACGCCTTGGGGAAGAGCGGATGGAGTCCTTTGAACTTTTCACTCTCCGCGATCTTTCCCTTCAAATGCGATTTTTCCATTTCATCTTTCCTTTCTTGTGCGATCAATTAAACCGTAACGGCGCCAGACCTCTCATTTCAAACTGAGGATGTCCGCATCGTCCACCGCCTGACGGCCGATCTCAACCAGTCTTCCGGCATGGCGAAAATCAAGCGCCAGGACACCTCCCACCTTCGGGCATATCAGCACCTCCGGACGATCCTCCGCCAACACGCGCTTCGTCAGCCGTCCGTTCAGAATGTTGAAGGTGCTCGTAAGCACGTCAACCATGTTGAACCTGGAATACGGTTTCATCCCGGACGGATCGTTCGGCGGATTGATGTCCACCGCAATCACGACATCCGCACCCATCGCGCGGCAGACCGACACCGGAACCGGATCGACGAGCTGCCCATCCACAAGAATGCGCCCATCCCGTTCGACCGGCGGGAACACCCCCGGAATGGACATTGATGCACGAACGGCGGAAAGAAGGACTCCCTCGTTCATCACAACCCTGTCTCCGGTGTACAGGTCCGTGGCGACGGCGGCAAACGGAATCTCCAGTTCGGAGAAATCCTTAGCCCCGATAAGCTCGTCCAGAAGCGCCTCAACTCTTTTCCCGGGTGTGAGGGCCTTTGCGGTGAGGCTCGTCTCGAACATGAGCTTCGGAAGCTTCTTCCAGTCCGGCAGCGAACACCATTCCAGCGCCCTGTCCACATTCCCCGCCGCGGCTATCGCACCGACGATGGCGCCGATGGAGGTTCCGGCAATGCAGTGCACCGGAACGCCAAGCTCGGCAAGTCGCTGATACACGCCGAGGTGTGCAATGCCGCGCGCACCGCCACCACCCAACGCCAGCCCCACCTTGCATCCCATCAGACACCTCCGGATCAGCGAAGCGGAGCGCAGTTGACGCCCATCTTTATCAGACGGCGGCGATGCGTCTGCATGCGCTTCAGGAAGCCGTCGAAATCCTTCTTCTCCGGTCCGGTCCAGAGCACCTCCGCCATGGCGCATGCGCGGGGCCACATCTTCCATGCAAGGTCGTACTCGTTCCAGATGTACTCGCTCCACATCTGCGCCTGCGAACCAAGCACATGCCTGCGCGCCTCCGGCACGACTCCTGCGCACGGATCGAACGCATAGGCGCGCGAAAGCGGAATCATGCCGCCCGGATACTGGAACGGATCATCCTCCAACCCCTGGCAGTAGTCGTAGTATGTTTCGGTGTGCGGCGTCATGACCATATCGTAGCCGAGACGCGCCGCCTCCGCTCCGCCTACAAGCGTCGTCCCCGCACCATTCCCCTTCTGCGTGCGCCAGCTCTGTCCGATCGCCGACTTGGGCGCGTCGTCGGCGAGAATCTCGTCCCAGCCCATGATGCGGCGCCCGCGCTTCGCGAGATGCGCGGCCATCCTCCTTGTTATCCAGCCCTGAAGCTGTCCGGCCTTGGCAAAACCCTCCTTCTCCATGCGCGCGCGGCACTTGGGGCACTTCTCCCAGTTGACGCGCGGACACTCATCGCCGCCGATGTGGATCACCTCTGACGGAAACACGTCGCAGATGAAATCGAACACCTTCTCAAGGAATGCGACAGTCTCGTCATTGCCAATGCAGAGAACATCCGTGGAGATCCCCCAGTCGCTGTACGCGCTGCGTTCTGTTATGTTCGCCGGGAAGCACGTAAGATTCGGGTACGCGGCGATCGCCGAGCGCATGTGGCCAGGGATGTCCACCTCCGGAACGATGCGGATGTGGCGTTCGGCGGCATATGCCACGACTTCGCGCAGATCCGCCTCCGTGTAGTAGAACGGTCCGTACTTCTGCCCGTTCAGTTCGCTCCTGTACCTGAAGTTCCCGAGAACCTGGAGCTTCGACCCGTGCTTCGGGGACTCCCTGCGCCACGATCCGTACTGCACAAGCTCCGGCATGCCGGGGATGTCCATGCGCCATCCCTGATCCTCGGTAAGATGCCAATGGAAGACGTTCAGCTTGTGGTACGCCATGAGGTCGATCATGCCCTTCACGGTCTCCTTGCCGAAGAAATGGCGCCCCTCGTCAAGCAGCGCCCCGCGCCAGCCGAAGGATGGCGAATCCGAAATCTCGACGCACGGGAACGTCAGCGTGCCGTCCTTCTCGGACAAAAGCTGGCGGAGCGTCTGCTCGGCGTAGAAGCGTCCGGCGGCGTCGGCGGCAGTCACCGCAATTCCCTTCTCCGTGACGACGAGGCCATACCCCTCCCTTGGGAGCGAGGGGTCGCCCCTGAAGGAGTAGAGCGAACCGTCGATCCTCTTCGCCTTGACCGAATACGCGCCGCCGTTCACCTTCATCCTCTGCGGGGCGGGAACGACAGCAGGAATGGACGCCGCAGACAGCGCCGGACTCAACACCCATGCCGTCAATACAGAAACCATCAAGAACCGCGAGATTTTCATGTCCGTATCTCCTGAGGCAATTGCAAAACCCTTCTTCAGCACCCCTTGCGAGCCAAGCCACGCAGCTTGAAGGAACCCACAGCAGAAATCATCTTACGCGCCGGAAAGATTCAGCGCACCGATTATGCCAAATACGCGTCCTTAACGCAAGAAGGAAAATGAACTTTCCCATATTATGCAGCTTTTCGGAATTTATCTTTTGAAAGCCGCAGTCATGGTCTGGTCGGGCATTGCTCTCCGCTCTGGGACAGATAGGCAGGCGTTACGAAATCGACAGCAAGCATCTTCTTACTATGAATATCCCGCAGGAAGCCAGACATCTAATCTTTTGCCGCATGGTGTCCCGATATCCGCCAAACCCGCGTTTCTCCGCGCTTCAATGACACCTTTATCACGGCTGCGTCTTTCTGCGGCGGCATCATTCCAAAGATTTCACAAGAGTCTCCCGGTTGGGGCAGGATCACTGTTTTTTCGCCATCGACAGCGGCATGCACCATCACATAGCCACGTCCGGCCGCAAGCACGTCGTCGGTATCAAGATAGATGTGCACTCCGGCAGTGCGCAAAGCGACGCGCATTTCCGACGGTTTCCGGGGAGGCATCGACATGAACACGCTTCGCCAGCCGTCTCGCTCGCACACCGGACTTGCCGACGGTGCAAGCATCCGGCGACAAGGCGGATTTTCGCCAAATTCCTGCCACTTGACGGAAACTCCTGTCAATTCTGAAACCCTTGATGCGCATCCCTCATCAACGCAATCATAATACCCAGGCGCACAGAACCATATTGCCGTTCTGCCGGAACGCCGCACGACCGCCTTTATCCTCTCGCGCATTTCCACAGAGAGCGTGAACAGATTTGGGAATATATATACCTTGTAGTCCGGAAGCCGCGCATCGGCAATATCAGCGAGTTCATAAGAATCGAAAGGAACTCCGCAAAACGGGAGCAGATCACGATGCACATCCACGTATGCGGCCGTAGTCATATACGAGGCGTGTGTCGCACCTCTTGCTGCTGTCACGTACTCATCGGCGGCGGTAAATACAGCCACTTCCGCCGGCTGCCACTTGGCGCTTTCCAGCGTCATCGCTGATTCGGCAGCACCAATGCGGATCGACTCCATGATCTCTGGTGCGGAAAAAGTATTGTTGCCTCCCAGCATGAACCACCAGTTCTCCCATCCTCCGCACAGACTCTTTCCAATGGATCTGCGAACAAGAGCGATCGATTCATTGAGGGAACGTCGCCGTGTCTGCGGTACGGGAGCGAATGCTTCATCAGAAAGGAAGGTGCGATAATCGCTCTCCTCGAAAAACACCGCATTGTGCAGACGGTAGGATGCCTGAAAAAACGACTGAGACCGTCCCGCCTGCCCGATCTCGCGATGTATGTAATAGCATGGCGGAGCGGCGAAGAAATCCACCTTCCTGGATCTCAGGACTCGCGACACCTTCCCATGGCTGGCGGAGTAGTAACCGAAGAAAGCTCCTACGAGTTTTCGTCCTCCGGTGCATTCCTTTACGCAAGATGCCGCATCAATGAGCATATCTGCAACAGCATCGGCTAGGACGTCGACATCGCGTTTTCTTGCCGCGAATTTAGAATATGGAGCCAATGCATCAAGGATATCGCATTCAGCATTGGCAAAAAGGTTTGTGTTTTTCCAACCGCTGGTGAGCCATTCGCCACAGTGGAAGGCCCCAAGATGATACCCTATTACCTTGTCGGCATAATCAGACTTCTCCACATGTGCAATCATGTCTTTGATCATACCTCGATATAGTTTACGCCATGCCGTCGAATCAGGACGAGGCGTACGGACGCTCCGTCCGGGGATCATGTCCACCTCCATGACTTCTTCCGGATGACGATCGCTCCATTTTGCGGGAGGGTCGATCTTTATGCGGGGAAAGATCAATTCTTGCGGCGAAGCGTCTATCAACCCACGGACGATAGCATCGAACAGTTCAAAGTCATATACCCCTTCATCAATCCACCACTGCCGAGGATTGTAGCGTCTGTCATGCATCGTCCAGACATCGCTGGCGAAACGGACACCGGCTTCGCCGAAATTCTTCAGCACCGGAAGCGCCGCACCCGGCTTCCCCGCAGGGGACGGCATGACGGCGGTTGCCGCAACCGGCTTGCCGTCCACCGCAAAACGAGGCACGCCGGCGACATTGACCACCGACATGTCGGCGGAATACGCCGTTGTCAATACACACACGGCAAATGCCGCCGCTAGCATTCCTTCGTCAATCATAGAATTGTCTGAAACAGGGTTATCTCTCCTTAAACTTTTGCGGAGAGTTGTTGTCAAAGTCCTTCTGAGAGCTTGAACAGAGCCTTGCGGATTTTGTCGTAGTCTGCCATTCTCACATCGCCTTCCTTGATAAGTTCGGCAAGCTTCTTCTCCTTGCGCGACATATCCTCGCCCTTCGCCTTGCGCTCGGCAATGCGCTTCTGGCACCACTTGACAAGCTTCATGTCGATAAGCCCCTGATACCATGCCTCCATGCGGCGGCTGGACGTGATCTGTCCGGTGCGTTCATTGTGGTAGGCGGAGTTCCAGTCGGCGCGGCTCTTCGACTTCGGGCTGTTCTTGTCGTACGAGTTGAACGAATCGCCGCTCTTGGCGATAAGTCCGTAAACCGCATAATATTCCCAGAACCCGTGGTTCATGTTGAACCAGTATCCGCGGCGGTACTGCTCGGGCGCGTTCTGCTGCACGAAAACGGTGTAGCTGCCGATTTTCTTGCCGCTGTCGCGCAGACGGTCGGCCATTGCGATGTCGGCGCTTCCGTTCATGAAGCGGCGGATTTCCGGCTCCAGCATGTCAAAGTTGTCCAAGTAGTGCTGGAGGAACTC
>JAZOAC010000057.1:0-17034 GCA_045595285.1 Kiritimatiellia bacterium
GCCAACAAAGCCATGGGAAACGAATGGTTCAGGAATCTTGGCTTGATACCGTTTGCACTACCGAAAAGTTGAAACCGCGGAGTGCCATAAAAGGCACGCTCCGTGGTGTGAGAGGGGGAGAAAACTCCCCCTACTCGATTACAGGGGATGAATGGAAGAGGCGTTCCAGTGTGTTTGTTGCATGGATTTGCGCAAGATGCCGTAAATGTGCTATAATTCGCCTCGTTCGTTTTCGCTGATCAGGAAAGGCGAAGGCAATGTCAACAACAGCAAATAGAGGTGTATTATCGCTACGTTCACTCGCGTAAACTACAAGATCCGCGTTCCGTCGGTGCGCGTTCTTGACGCAAATGGTCAGATGCTCGGCATCATGCCGACAAACCAGGCATTGCGCATGGCGGAAAGTCAGAGCCTTGATCTGGTAGAAATCACTCCAAACGCACAACCTCCCGTGTGCAAGATCATGGACTATGGAAAGTTCCGCTACGAGGAGTCGATTAAGGCCAAGCAGCAGCGCAAGGCCCAAAAGACCACGCAGGTGAAGGAGATCAAGTTCCATCCCGGGACGGATACTGGAGATCTGAAGCATAAACTGCGTCAGATCCGCCAGTTTCTGGGGGAAGGGAACAAAGTGCGTCTTTCGCTCCAGTTCCGCGGCCGTGAAAACGCACATCGTGACATCGGTGAGGACAAGATTGCCGAAGTGCTGGGCATGCTTCAGGATGAGTGCTTTGTTGAGCAGGCTCCGCGTACCGATGGCCGTGTTCACAGCTGCCTTATTGGACCGCCTCGCGCAAAGAAGGGTGGCGGGCAGTCTTCAAAGCCAGCAATCTCGGTCGGCGCAGCGCCTGCCGCACAGTCGGGCAGTTTGCCAGCCTCGAACGGGATTCACATCAAGATCGGTTGATCGGCATGCAGGGCCGCCGTCAATGACGGCGGCTTTTGGTATGAGGCATGAGAGTTGGATTCGGATATGATTCGCACCGTTTCATGGATTGCGGTTCCGGTACGGATGCGTGCGCATCGAGTCAGAGGCTTGGCGGCGTTGAGATTTCCGGATGCCCTAGGCTAAAAGGGCATTCCGACGCCGATGTTCTGATTCATGCCGTGATTGATGCGATTCTCGGCGCAACTGCGCTTGGTGATATAGGATCGCATTTCCCGGACACGGATTCATGCTGGAAGGACGCGGATTCCGCCAAGCTTCTGGATTTTGTGGTGCAGGAGATTTCAGATGCCGGATATCGCATAGGCAACGTCGATGTTGCTGTCATATGCGAGAGGCCGAAACTCAGGCCTCACGTAGATTCGATACGCTCCTGTCTAGCTAATCATCTTCGCGTGCCTGTCGGATCGGTTTCCGTGAAGGGGAAGACGAACGAGGGCATGGATGCGATTGGTGAGGGTCTCGGAATCGCCGTGCATGCGGTTGCGCTGGTTGAGGCAGCGGACAGATGAAGGCGGATGCGGCATGAATGTAACTGTGCTGATACCATCGTACGAATCGGAGGATCGTCTTGTCGGATATGTGGACGAGCTTGCCGCACGTGGCTTTGGCCGTGTAGTTGTGGTGGATGACGGTTCGGGTGAATCCTATCGCGGAATATTTGACAGGCTGCGGGAAAGGCCGTTCTGCACCGTTCTTCACCATGCCGTGAATAGGGGTAAGGGAGCCGCCCTCAAGACGGGATTTGCCTACATTCATGATCGACAGTACGATTCGGTCGGCGTTGTTACAGCAGATGCGGACGGACAGCACTCGTCTGAGGATTGCGTCAGGATGGCAGAGGCGCTGATCGTGGATCCCGCCAGCATACATATCGGGAGCAGGGATTTCTCCTTCGGGCGGATACCGTTCCGTTCCTGGATCGGCAATCGTTGGTCGTCACTGTCGTTCGCGCTTGTCCTAGGTCGTTGGCTTCCTGATACGCAGACCGGTCTTCGGGCTTTCCCGTCATCCTTTCTTCCGCTGCTGATGTCTTTGAGAGGCGAGCGGTATGAATATGAAATGGGTGTTCTCATGGCGAGTGTGCGCAGAGGCCTTTCCGTTAAAACGCTCTCCATCAGCACGATCTACGAGAATGGCAACGCCTGTTCCCACTTCAGTCCGATCATGGACACGATTCGGATAAACAGTCTGGTTCTGTCCGACTTCATTAGATTCGCCGGTGTGTCCATAGTGTCCTTTATTGTGGATCAGGGACTGGCATGGTTTTTTGCGGCAGCATTGCATATGGCGGGTGTCGAGAGGTCCGGCGTCATATGGGCGAGTGGTTTTGCGGCGCGTCTGGTGAGTTCCATATTCAATTTTTCACTCAACAGATCGTTTGTATTCAAGTCTAATTGCAGAATAGCATCTTCGGCATGGAAATATGCATTTTTGTGCATGGTCGTCATTGTGCTGAGCAACGCAGGGGTGACGGCGCTTTCTTTTGTGGGCATGCCGAGAGGGGTGGCGAAGTTTGCATGTGACATTCTGCTCTATTTCATCGGGTATGGGGTACAGGCCAGATTCATCTTCAGACAATGAGACAGACATGAGCTTGGATGGACAGAAATTGGAAAATCCGCTTTTGTGGACGATTTCATGCCGGTGAATATGTGATATAATTTCAGGTCAATCAGAAGTCGCAACTTTCAGTTTGCGGGTGCGTAATACACAAGAAAGGCAGTAGTCAATGGCAGAGAAGATTACGATGGAAAACGGCGTGCTTAAGGTGCCGGATAATCCGATCATCCCGTATGTCGAAGGGGACGGGATCGGTCCTGATATCACCCGTGCGGCGATGACGGTATGGAATACCGCAGTCGAGAAGGCCTATGGCGGATCGCGCAAAATCGAATGGATGGAAGTGTTGGCAGGCGAGAAGGCCTTCAATGCAACGGGAGAATGGCTGCCTCAGGCGACGCTTGACGCGTGCCGCGAGAATCTTGTCTCGATTAAAGGCCCACTCACTACGCCCGTCGGCGGCGGCATTCGCTCCATCAACGTTGCGATGCGCCAGGAACTCGATCTCTACGTGTGCCTGAGGCCAGTGCGCTGGTTCAGCGGCGTTCCGTCCCCCGTGAAGCGCCCGGAGCTTACGGACATGGTGATCTTCCGCGAGAATACCGAGGATATCTATGCGGGAATTGAATGGATGAACGGAACGCCCGAAGTTGAAAAGGTAAAGGCGTTTCTTATCGGTGAGATGGGCGTGAAGAAGATCCGCTTCCCCGAAACTGCGTCCATCGGCATCAAGCCCGTTTCCCAGGAAGGCACTGAACGTCTCGTGCGTGCGGCTATCGACTACGCAATCGCCAACGACCGCAAGTCCGTCACGCTCGTCCACAAGGGCAACATCCAGAAGTTTACCGAGGGTGCGTTCCGCGATTGGGGCTACAAGCTCGCCCAGCATGAATACGGCGCACGGCTCATCGGTGACGGGCCATGGTGCTCGTTCAAGAATCCCAAGACCGGTCGAGAGATCGTTATCAAGGACTGCATCTGCGATGCGTTCCTCCAGCAGATTCTCACGCGCCCTGCGGAATATGATGTTATTGCGACGCTCAATCTAAATGGCGACTACGTCTCTGACGCGCTCGCCGCAACGGTTGGCGGCATCGGAATCGCCCCCGGTGCGAACATCAACTACAAGACAGGCGTCGCGGTGTTCGAGGCCACTCACGGAACGGCTCCGAAGTATGCAGGTATGGACAAGGTGAATCCCGGCTCCCTCATCCTCTCCGGCGAGATGATGCTCCGCTACATGGGCTGGACCGAAGCTGCGGACAAGATCATAGCCGCCATGGACAAGGTGATTGCCGCCAAGACGGTCACCTACGATTTCGCCCGCCAGATGGATGGTGCGACCGAGGTGAAGTGTTCGGAATTCGCCGCCGCTCTTGCCGCCGCAATGTAATTGACTTTAATGCTGAAGGATTGCACGATAAAGGAATGAAAGAAATGTACAGTGCCAATATCGCTTCCTGGTTCTGCGGCGGCCTTGTCGCAGTAGCGTGTCTTGTGACGCCTGCCGCCGACGCTAAGACGGTTCAGATGCCGCCCACATGCACCACGCCCGACGGAATGTGCGTCGATTCCAAGGGACGGCTCGTGATCGCCACGCCGAACAACGACCGTACTCAGCCCGGCGCGGTGTTCCGCCTCGACAAGCCGTGCGGAACGCCCGTCAAGTGGTTCGACGTGCCACCCTGCAAGGAGAGCGGCTACGCCTCGCCCATGGGCGTATGTTTTGGACCCGGCGGCGAACTCTATGTCTGCGACAACCAGAAGGACTCCAAGGGACGTCTCCTTTGCATCACCTTCAAGGACGACAGGATCGACAAGTGCGAGGTCGTTGCGTACGGGCTCGACAACGCAAACGGCGTCAAGTACCTCAACGGCAAGCTATACCTCACGCAGGCGTTCCTTTACAGCGTCAAGCGCGGAGACGGGGCGGCCTCCAGCGGTCTCTACATGTTCTCTGCATCGGACCGCAACGTGAAGGTAGGCAACACGCCCGCTGATCCGCAGTGCGTGTTCTCCGACGTCACGCGCAATCCGAAGATCCGCGGCGGCCTCAACGGTGTCGCCGTCGACGCCAAGGGATTCATCTACACCGGAAACTATGGCGACGGACGCGTCTGGAAACTCACGCCCGGCGCCGATGGCCGCATCGTGAAGAGCGAGGAGATCCTCCACGCGGGCGGCCCGTCCGTCACGCCTGACGGCATGTGCGTCGATGCGGCCGGCTCCCTCTACATTGCCGACATGCGCGGCGATGCGCTCCAGCGCATCCTCCCCGATGGACGCGTCGAATTCCTGCGCAAAGGCGGATTTGTGCGTCCCAGCGAACCGTGCGTGTGGAACGGCGCGGTGTACGTCGCCAACTACGGCGGCACCACGCTTGAGGTTGTACCGCTCTGCGGCAGCTGCTGCGGTCGGTGACTTTGATGGTTTACACGGCATATATGGTATAATTCGCGTCTTATGAACTCATTGGCTAAACAATTGAACAGGACGCTCGGTCCGGCGGTGGATTTTCTCTCCGCGGAGGGGCGTAGGATGTATTTTCCGTATGGTGGCATTCTCGGCCAGGGTGCCGAGGCCAAAAAGTGCGCCATAAACGCCACAATCGGCATGGCGTTCGAGGAGGACGGCTCTCCGTTGGTGATGGATTGCTTCGCCAAGAACATCAATCTCGACCGCAAGGCGTTTCTCTATGCGGGCAGTTTCGGCCAGCCTGCGCTTCGCGACGTCTGGCGCGGTTTCATGGTGCGCAAAAATCCGTCCCTCGCCGACAAGACGTTCTCGAACCCTGTCGTCACGAACGCCCTTACGCATGGACTCCGCGTCTGTGCGGAGCTGTTCGCCGACAAGGCGGACAAGGTCGTGGTACCTGATCTGTACTGGGACAACTATGCGCTCATCTTCGAGGATGCGTGCGGGTCGAAGCTTGAGACGTTCAACACCTTCAAGAAAGGCTGCTTTGACGTGGCCTCAATGAAGAACGCGCTTCTCGCCCCCGGCGACAAGAAGATCCTAATCCTCAACTTCCCGAACAACCCCACCGGATACACGGCCACAATCGAGGATGCGAAAAAGATCGTATCCACCGTGAAGTCGGTAGCGGCCAAAGGCAAGAAGATCGTAGTTGTGTTGGACGATGCGTATTTCGGTCTGGTCTATGAGAAGGGTGTGCACGAAGAGTCTCTCTTCTCCGAATTCTCGGATCTCCACAAGAACGTGCTTGCGGTCAAGCTTGACGGCACCACGAAGGAGGACTACGTCTGGGGAATGCGCGTCGGATTCATAACCTTCGCTGGCAAGGGGCTTTCAGCCGAACAGCTCAAGGCACTTGAGGCGAAGGCCGCGGGCAACGTGCGCTCCTCGATCTCCAATGCGTCGTCCATCGGCCAGGCGTTGGCGATAGCGGCGTTCAGCGATCCCAAGTACATCAACCAGAAGCGCGAGAAGTATGCGGTGCTGAAGAACCGCTACCGCGTCATCCGCGGCATCCTCAAGACGCATCCGGAATATGCCGAAACCTTTGAGCCGATGCCGTTCAATTCGGGCTATTTCATGTGCGTGAAGCCGAAGGGTGTCGATGCGGAGGCGGTTCGCCGCCATCTGATCGAGAAGTATTCCACTGGTACGATTGTTCTTTCCGGCCTTATTCGCCTTGCTTTCTCGACAATTCCCGCAAAGCAGTTGCCTGACGTGTTTGCAAATGTGGATTCTGCCGTCAGGGATCTCAAAGCGGTGCGCGTAAAGAAGTGAAGTGAAGAGGTCGATAACAGTTCTTGGTGTTGAAGCGGGTGGAATCCGTGGAATCCGTCTTGAGGAAAGCGGGGCGGACTGGAACTGTGTCGACAGCGAATTCTGGCCTATAGGCGGTGGACGGTGTGTCGAGGACGATGCGCCTAACCGAGGTGTTTCCACGCCGGACAATAATCCCCATCAAAAGGATGGCGATAATAGGGCGGCTTGTCCCCAGGCCGCCGAGGATGAAGCCGTTATCTCCGCCGATGAGCGCTATGCCGCCACGGTGGATGCGCTGACGGATGCGGCGAAGCGCTTCGGCACGAATGAAGTCGTGCTTTCGATGCCGCTTTCGAGTCTGCTGGTCAAGGTCGCTCGCACTCCTGTCGAAGAGCGCGACAATCTGTCTGAGACGGCAGATGAGGAACTGGGTAAGGTGTCTCCTTTTCCGGACGAGACGCCTGTGACCGGAATCGAGACTGTTGCGGAGACGGATCGTGACCTTGTGACGATGTTTGCCGCATTGCCGGAGGCTTCCGCCGCAGATATCGGCGACGCGCTCGACGAGGCAAAGGTGCGGGTGCTTCGCACGGATGTCACGGCGCTAGGATGGCTTCGCAACCTCTGGCCGAGAATTGTTGGGGAGCGGCACATTGAGGACAGTGCACCATGTCCGGATGCCTCCACGACTTCGACCCGCATTGTGGTCCTGATGGACTTTGACGATGGTTGGGATGTTGTTGTGCTGGATGATGGAGCTCCGTCGCTTCTGCGTGGACTCGGCAGCATCTCGGATCCGGCGGCGCTCGGCCGCGAGGTGACGCTTTCGCTGCTTCAGGCCGGTTCAATCGCCGAACCAGGCGAGATCGTCGTGTTTTCAAGGCGTGAGGTCGATCCTGCCGTCGTTGAGCGGCTCGGAATGTTCGGTGCGGTGCGTGTCGAGCGAGTTGACGAGTCGGACGCGAACTGGGGCGTGGATGGAGTTGCTCTCAGGACGCAGGAGGGCGCGACGCTTGATGTCACGCCTTCGGACTGGGGCGAATTGCGCGAGGAGGCGAGGTTCAGGAAGAAGCTCACAGCGTTCCTTACCGTTGCGGCGGCGGGCTGGGCGCTTGTTATGGCGGTTCTTTTCGGCGGGCCCATCGTGTACGGACAGCTGGCGGAACGGCAGAAGATGATCTGCAGACGCCACGCAAAGGCCTTCAGGGAAGTGAAGGAGATGCGCGATAAGGTGAAACTTGTCCAGCAGTATTCCGACCATGCCCGTGGAACGCTTGAGATGCTGAAGGCGGTGTCTGACCGCATGCCCGAGGGCGTCACGCTCACCAGCTTCAACTACAAGCGGGGCGAAAAGCTCTCACTCGTCGGCGAGGCGGACCAGCCCACTGTCGTCTATGACTTCAAGAACGCACTCACCGAAGCCGCGATGGTGGCGGAAGGTGCGGAGTCCGAAGGCGGCGAAGAATCGGACGTCGAGAGACTGTTCGCCGAGGTAGCGCTTACTGGTCCGTCAAAGAGCAGGAATGGGCACAGGTTTTCGATAGAGTGCCTGTTTGAATCCGCAGAGGAGGAGAGATGAGCGCAGGATCGAATCTTTCAAGGCGTGACCGAATGATTGCCGCCGTAGGTGGTGTGGTTGTGATGTATGTGTTGGCCGTGTGCGTATGGTTCATGAGTCAGGAGCAGGCATGGCGTGTAGCATCCAAGAAGTATGCCGCTGCGGTGAAGAAGACCAATTCCGAGAAGAAACTGATCTCCCAGCGAGGTAAATGGTATGATGCCTACGAGGAGGAACGCGAGAAGATGCCTGTGTTTTCCGAAGAGGCCAAGGATGTGGATACGCATTGGCTGAGCCGGATGGACGCCATCGCGCAGGCCAACAATGTCGGCATATCCCAGCGCCAGGCCGGTCAGCAGGTTGTCGCCGGCGACGTGTACGAGCAGCCGATAGACGTAAAGCGCTGGGAGGCGACGATTACGTCCCTGGTGAGGTTCATGCATGCGCTCGAGGACGAAAAGGAGGCGATGTTCGACATTCGGGAGATATCGATCAAACCGTCTTCACATAAGGGTTTTCTTTCCGGCAATTTCAAGCTCGCCTGCGCCTACATGCGTGGAGAGGCGGAGGAGTAGTTGTAAGTTAAGAGTTAAGAGTTGGGAGTTAGGAGTATAGAGATGAGAAGGTTTCTGATAGCGATGGCGCTGGTGGTTGCGGCGGAAATGTCTTTCGCTCAGGGGTTGGTTCGCAATCGGCTTCTAAACCGGGATAGGACGCAGGGAGCCGCCGCTAAGCAGAGTGCGCAGCCTCAGATGACGCGCGAGGACCTCAAAGGCGTGCAGCGAGGCACGAACGGTGTTCCTGCCCTGGCGTTCAACCAGGCGCCGCTCGATCTCGTCCTGGAGGCGTATGCGGCTGAAGTCGGCAAGACCATCATTCCCGCTCCGGACCTTCCGAAGTCCACAATCACTTTGCGTTCTCTTGAGGGACAGACCCTTTCAAAGGCCGAGTATCTTGAAGCCATCGAGGTGACGCTTACGATGAACGGTGTCGTGCTTGAGCCCCGCGGCGAGAAGTTCCTTCGCGCACTGCCCCGCAAGACCGTCCGTACACACGGCATTGCGCTCAGGATGGACGACAAGGGCAATCTGCCCGAGCAGGGGCGCGTCGTGAGCCAAATGATCGTGTTCAAGAACATTGCGGTCGACGAGGCGCAGAAGGCGCTTGAGGGATTCAAGGCTCCCGAGGGGCTTTTTCAGGTGTTCGAGCGCACCAACGCGATTCTCGTAACCGATACGCAGGAGAACATCAACCGCATGCTTGAAGTCGTCCGTGTGATTGACATAGCCACGCCTGTTACCGAGGACGTGTTCGTGCGCCAGATCGAGTATGCCCTTGCGACGGACATCAAGGAGCATCTCGAGACGATCGTCACCGAATCGCAGAAGGACGAGAATCCGAAGAAAAGCGGTCCCAAGCAGAGCGGCGCACCCGGTTTCGGAAGCACGCAGCCGTCTCTGCGCCCGAGCCTCCTTAATCTCCGCAGGCCGGGCTCACAGCCTCAGCCTCCTGTAAACACGCCGAACGCCAACCTGATCGCCGCCGTCTCCGATGCGGACCGCGGCATGATCCGCGGAAAGGTGCTTATCGTTGCGGACGAGCGTTCCAACAAGCTTATCATCATCACGAACAAGTCGAACATGGACTTCTTCGACAAGGTGATAAAGACCCTTGACGTCGAAACGACGCCTGAGGTGCAGATCGACGTAATCCGTCTCAAGTATGCGGAGGCGGAGGATGTGGAGCAGATGCTCAACGACCTAATCGGGGCGTCCAGTTCCTCTTCCCAGAGCAAGAACAACCAGAACGCCAATACGAAGAAGGGCGGCACGGCGAACAGCAACCTTACGCGCGGCACCACGCAGACGCAGCGCAGGACCTCCAGCAATCCCACGTTCCAAAACGCAAACGCATCGCGTCTCGGCGAACTCAACAAGGACAACGTGAAGGTCCTCGCCGACAAGCGCATCAACGGCATTGTGGTCATGGCCCGCAAGGCCGATATGCGCGCAATCCGCGAAGTCATCGACAACATGGACGTCAAACTCTCCCAGGTGCTAATCGAAACGGTGATCATTGAAATTTCACTGGGCGACAATCTCAAGACGGGCATAGATTGGGTGATGGGCGGAAAAGTGGCAGAATCCGTGTTTATGAATCATGGACAGATGATCGGAGGTGGTGCGGGTACGACACAGATAGGAAGCTTTGTGGGGGCCGCCACAAATGCGGTCAATCCCATCGGCAAGGGGATCAATTACCTGATGAAGTCTGACAAATTGAATCTTGCCGCGGTCGTGGAGGCTTCGAAGACCGATTCCCGCACAAAATACGTAGCCTCACCCATTGTCATGACTGTTGACAACAAGGAGGCGATAATTGAAGCCACCGCGTCTCGCCAGTTCCTTACAGGGTGGTCCGCAGTTTCTTCCAGCTATGCGGGAAGCGGGTTGCCTTCGCCAAACTATTCGGCGAAGGAGATCGGCATTACGCTTAAGATTACACCGAAGATCAATCCCAATGGCACCGTGATGCTTACGGTGGAGGAGGAGTATTCACAGGTGAGCGGAACGCAATCTATGTTGACGCCGCAAGGCTCTTCGTATACAACGCAAGACATAGATGTGCCGGTGACAAGGAAAATGTCCGCCGATATCAGTCTGGAGAACAGACAGTCTGTGATTCTGGGAGGTTTGACCACTAAAAATACGGTAGATAAGGAATCCGGTATCCCGATACTGAAAGACATCCCATGGATAGGCAAATGGCTTTTCGCAAGCGTGGAACAGGATGAACAGCGATCCGAACTTCTCATATTCATGACACCCTATGTGCTTGATGATGCCGAATCTGCGAAGGCTGAGGCTGTTCGCAGGAAAAAGGCTCTCACGGACCCCAATCCATGGGATGATAATGGCTGGTCCGCTTCGTCGCTTGCCGATCCTGTTTCGAAGAAGGAGCAGTTGCGTCGGTTCAAGGATGAATGGGAAAAGCAGGATGAGGAGCGCAGGACGAAACTTGCCATCGAAAAGGCGAAGGTTGAGCGAGCCCGCAAGCTCGAAAGCATGAGCGAGGCGGAGCGCAAGGCCTGGCTTGAGATTCACAAGGATGAACTCGAGAAAGAGGCCAAGGAAGCCTTTGAAAAGAAGGTGGAGGAGCAGAAGGATCTGAAGGAGTTCGTGGAGACGCTCAAGAAGCAGGATCTCGAAAAGGCCGAGAAGAAGCTTGACGCGGCAAAGAAGGAGATATAGTCTACTCTTCGGCTCATTTTTGCCATCCGGACATATTGATAGTCAGCAGGTGGCTATTTCAGATTTCGTATCGAAGGAAGATGACAGAGTAAGTCAGCTTATGCTCCGCCCAGATGGCTGCGTCATGCCTATGATTCGACTTGCCTGTGATTTTCCCATAACGTTTTGAAACCGTGCAGAACATGCAGAACGTGTGGACTTTCCCCTACGCGATCTACACTTCTACACGGTTTAACAAAATTCCAGGTTGTCCTCATTTACATACCCGTGTGCAACGCGTGCGGCGGGCTAACCGATTGCCGCGCAAGGGATGATTTCGCTTGAAAAAAAAAATGATTTTGGTATCCTTCAACCTGTCGTGATTTCAGGTGAAAGGTATCATATGAAAACTAGATTGTTTCTGGCGTCGGTATCAGGCGTTGCATTGCTTTTTGCGGCTGTAGAGGATTATGCCAAGCCGGACAGGAACATTGTTGTGGCAGGCGAAGAGACGATAGACGTTGCCAACCCCGAAATCCAGATTGATGTGGCATCTCAAGGCACACTCACTCTGGAGTCTCCGAAAGAGGATGTTTTCGTACGAGTGCAGGAAGGAGGTTCTGCTGTCTTGAAGGGGCTCCGGAACAATACGTCTTGGCACGGAAAGGTTCAGTTATGGCTTGATGCTTCCGAAGAATGGACGCTTGAGGCGGAAAAGAATTCATCCGGTAAAGTGCAGACCGTCACTGAGAATGGCAAGACGGGTGCTGTCATTGTCAGGTGGCATGACCGGCGGAAGGAGCAGACTGAGTGGCTCGGTTACAATGATCGTGACACCAGCCCTAACGCCAACGGAAGTATCTTCCCTATTACAATGCCGTATGTGGTCTCCAATGGGTGCAATGGTCTCAACTATGTTTCGCTGGGACCGTACGGATCCAGCCGACGTCTGCCCTTCATCAAGAAGATTGATGGAGTTGAACAGACCTCGGGCGGTAACGGAGGCTGCAACGACAATTATTCGCTCAACGCAAAATATGTCATAATGGTTTTTGGCAGCCAGAACGGAGGTGGCAATGCGGTAATGTCCGGAAAGAGAGGATCGGCAGATCTCTTCCCTCGCAAGACGATTTCTGCGGCGAACGAGTCAGGGCCAAGCGCAGATACCGCCATTTTTGCGGCAGATCGTGATGCCCGACTTGACGGCATGGATATTGAACCTAGCAAAACCGGGTTTAATGGTGGTTGGCAGGTGTTTTCGTTCGCACCAAACAAGAACGTGAAAGTGGACAACGAATATTTCGATGAATTGATTACCGGTATCGGATGGAATCCGTGGGGACGCTATGGTGGTCAGAATTATGCCGAGATATTGATTTTCGGTGAAATGCCGACTGATCTGGAGATAAAGTCGGCAGAACACTATCTTGCTGAAAAATGGGGCGTTTCAACGTTCCAAACGGAAAATGAAGGCGAAGTACGGCTTTTTGGCTGTGGTTCGGCGTCAATTACAAATGGGGCTGTGCGGCTTGGCGGAATGTTCAGCGGCACACTTTCGGTGGCTGAGGATGCCGAACTGATCTTGACTGACACACAGGTTGTATCGGCAACCCCCGCGCCAGGTATGACAGGCTGGTATGATCCAAGCCGTGCCGACGGTAGGTTAATCGGTCAGTCGCAGGTGGGAGATGTTTCCGTTAGCAGAATGAACAAACTGGTAAACATTGCGGCGTCGGCAGACGATGACCTTAAGTTTGATCTTAATGCTTTCAGCCGAGATCCTGCCGTAAATAACGCGGTGCGGGGATGGGGAGCGGAAATGACATGGTGCGATTATTCGACGAACCGTTTGCTCGGCACATGCAACGGAGCTACATTGCGCTTCAACGAAAATATTAACGGGGAAGAACATTGCCTTCCCGTGCGCAGCGGTTTTATGGTCCTTGACACCACTGCCGGCGGCGGCACTCCATTCCTTGATACATCGGTGTATTCAGCAAACAGTGACGTCACTTCACGATACCTCGAGTCGCGTCACAGAACATCACCTGTTTTCAGGGTGAAAAATGACGCAAGTTTCGTGACCAATTCACCATGTTGGCTGAACGGAGTCGAAATAGAGTCCGGAGTGCGTGCATACAATGCCCGACCTGAGCTTCTTTCGTTCAGTTTTACTCAGAATATGCCGATCCGCTGCATCGGGGCATGGCAGCAGACAGGTGCGTACACGCCAGATCCGTCGTTCGAGCTTCGTCATGGCGAGATAATCTTCTATCCGGAGGTTCTTTCAGACAAGGACCGTAAGGATACGGAAGCGTATCTGATGGCGAAATGGCTTGGCGTCACGCCAACCGGTTACGGCAAGCCTCAGCAGATGACGGTGACCGGCGCCGGAACTGTAAGGGCCGCTAATGGCATGATGCGACCGAAAACGTCCGAAAGCTTCATCGGTAAATTACGGATTCCCGGAGACATATTGAGATTCTCCATTGACGCAACCTGCGATTCGCCTGTGACGGATGAGATATCGCTTGCCGCTGGAGAACTTTCCACATCTGAATCCCTGACTGTCGATCTTTACTTCCCTACGCGGCCTGAATCTGGTGAGTATACCTTGATTTCGGCAAAGAAGTGGAATGTGGCATCAGTTGTGCTCGGAGATGTTTCAGGCCCATGCGGAATCGTCACGGCGAAGTACAGTGTAACCCGTACGGGGAACACCCTCATTCTCAAGGTGTGGCGTCCGGGGATGAAGGTTATCGTGCAATGAGATGTGCGGCAGTTGTGTTTCTGGCTGCAACTATTGCGGCGGATGCCTTTGGCGCAATGGTTGGAATGGCCCGTTCCGATTGGGACGGCAGTCCGATCGCATGGAAGTTTGATGAATCGCTCAGGTGCGTCTCGGCTGTTGGCGTGGACGACTGCATGCTCCTTAAAACGGAGCGTTCGGCCAGGATTGCCATGTCTGTTGATGTGATGCCAAAATCATGCCGTTCAAGAGACTGGGCAACATTCGGCATCGGTGTGACTGATGACGCAAACAACTATTGGAGGCTTTCGTTCGTGCAGGGGCCTCCGGGACGGGACGGCAAGATGGGCCGACGCTTCTTTGAACTGAGCGAAATGCGTAGCGGACGCTGGCTTGCGCAGAACCATGACCGTCTGCACTGCGCCGGAGGCCGGCAGGATGGCACTTGGAGCTATGGAGAGACGTACAACATGTCTCTGAAGCTTGAGCCAGCCTGCATACGAGGTGAGGTGAAGGACCGTTCGGGACGGATTCTGTACGTGGCAAAGTTCTCCTTCCCGAAACCGTCCGCAGACGGAACAGTGAAAGCCGTTGTGACGGGATTTCCCTCGTTTCATGCGAAAGGATTCTTTTCCGGGGTTTTCTCCGCCGTTGATGTCGAGTGTTCGGATCCGCGCCCTGTCAACCAGACGGAAAAGGCGATTCCTCCCTACGAGTCAGGAAGTTTTATTCCCTGTATGAGCGAACCATCCACAGGCTTTTTCCGTGTGATGAAATGTGATGACGGGAAATGGTGGACAATTGACCCTCTTGGCCGCAGAACCGCTCCCTTGGGCGTGAATCATGTGAGCTATCAGGGACAATGGAGTCTGCGTACGATGCGGAGCATCCACCGCGAGACGAACATGCGCAAGTTCCCCAACCGTTCGGACTGGGCGACCAATGCCGTGGCGCGGCTCAAGGATTGGGGATTCAACATGCTTGGCGGCGGTAGTGATTCCGATCTGAAATACAGAGGGCTGTCCCATGCGTTCACTCTTGCCATGGGTGAGACGGTTTGTCGCGATGGAGTGCCGGGAGAGTTTTTCATATGCCCGAACGAACGTCGTCCATGCACTTCATTCCCAAATGTATTTCATCCTGACTTCGAGGTCTGGTGCGATTATGTCGCGCGCAAGAAGTGTGCGCCCAATAGGAATGATCCGTGGCTTATCGGATATTTCATCGACAATGAACTTGCCTGGTGGGGACGCGGCATGCTTGATGTCGGACTGTATGATTCGGTCGCAAAACTGCCCGCAGGGCATTCGGCACGGAAGGTACAGATGAGATTTCTCGCCGAGCGCGGCATTGGCGGCAATGTGCCGGTGTCGGTGAAACTTGATTTTCTCAGGCTTGCGGCGGAGCGGTATTTCTCCATGACATCGGCCGCAATCCGCCGTGCCGACCCCAACCACCTTGTTCTAGGCGCGAGGTTTGCGGGGGTTCGTGGTGCGCACCCTGTTGTGTGGGAGGTGGCTGGAAAATACTGCGATGTAGTTACGCTCAATTGCTATCCGTGGGCGGATCTTGACCGCAACGTTGTGAGGATGGGCAGATCTCCTGATTCGGAACGGCTCAGCGAAACGTTTGAACGGCTTCACAAACTCACCCGCCGTCCTCTTCTTGTGACAGAATGGAGTTTTCCCGCTCTCGATACGGGGCGGCCCTGCTCCCATGGTGCAGGACAGCGATTCCGGACGCAGTCGCTTCGTGCACAGGCCTCTGAGCTTTTCGCAAAAACTCTGCTTTCGTTGCCGTATGTGCTTGGCTATGATTATTTCATGTGGGTGGACCAGCCTGCCGCCGGATTGAGCGATGCATTCCCAGAGGATTGCAATTATGGACTTCTCAGCGAAGAAGGCATTCCGTACCGCGAGTTGACGGCGATGTTTGCGAGATTGCACAGGAATATAGGTGCGTTGCGGAATGCAGGCTTGCCAAAGGAACGGAAGATATCTCCTGCACCTGCGGTTCTTGCGTCGGAGGTGGAGCGCAGGATTGGCGTCTGTCATGATGCAGAGTATGTTCGCAATGGAGATCGGTATGCGATTTCCACACCAGGCGGACTTGTTCTTGAAGGGGGTGTCGGTGGGAAGGATATCTTTGACAGTGTTAAGGTGAACGGATCTGATCTGGGGCGTTTTACCATGATGCTGTGCGACAAGGTGCGCGGAAATTCCCGGTGGCGAAACCTGTCAAAGGTTGTGTCCGTAGATTGGAAGGATGGCGCACTTGCGGTTGCGGCGGAAGGTGGATCGGGCGCAGCGCGTTTTTCGTTTACGTGCAGGATTGTTCCGGTCGCGGGCAGGAACTGGTTTCTTTGTGAACTGGTCAAGGTTGCCAATCTGGGTTCATCGCAGATGGACATGCCTTCTTTCCTGTTTCGCCAGTATGTGAAGTATGCGGAGGACAAATCGAAAGTCATGGAGTTCAAGAGCGCGCCAGATCTGTGGCAGGCTCCGGATGCAGATGCATGGTTCAGAAAATCTGACAATGCGTTTTTCGGTGGCTTCACACGTGCCGGCACTGTGGTGCGCTTCCAGTATTTCACATCTGCAGGCGGACGTGTTCAGCATCCGGACGCACAGTTTGAACCTCGTGATCTGTTGCTTTTGAAGCCGGGTAATTGCTTTGATCCGAAAGGTTCAGTGTGGATGGTTGCGGTCTGCGGATCGAAAGGTGGTCGCAAAGCATGGAACGCCGCTGTCAATGAACTTGCGCAGACATGCGAGCAGGATACGAGGAAACATGAAAGAAACCAGGGGCAACCTTAATCTTTCCAACCTGTTTGTCAATGAACTTTGCTGTTTTATTTAATAAGGTTGAATTTAAATTCGGCCTTGATAGCAGCGGTGAGGCGTGGTATCCACACGTATTCGCAGTACCAACGTAGAGAGAGGAACTTGTATGGTTGCGATGGAAACTGGCATTACTATTAAGCGCCTATTCTTCGGCAATCTTCCTTGCACAACCGACGAAAATGGGCATTCACATATGCGTCAACTGCCGACTCGCCGATAATCGCCCTTGTATGACCGATGGGGGATGGTGTCTTCGGATATCCTGAGAGCAAGCACTGAAGCGAGATCAAGGAACGTCCCTTCGCAGACGCCAAGAATCTCCCCTACAACCCCCCTCACCTCATCCTTCAGGCTTCCATTTCCCCCCCCTCCCCCCCTCCCCCCCCCCCCCCCTCCCCCCCCCCCCCTCC
>JAZOAC010000058.1:0-4810 GCA_045595285.1 Kiritimatiellia bacterium
CTGTTCCGCCTTGTTCAGCACATCGCCGTTCCAGATGACGACGGACGGTTTCAGTTCAGCAACCTTCGAGAATACGCTATCAATCGCCTGCTTCTGGTCGTGCGTGTCGTTGATGATGCAGAACGAGCCTTTAGCCTCCGCACCGAGCGTCGTGAACGAATGTACCTTTCCATCGACTTCACGTCCGAGGTTCTTCATGCGGTAGCCGTCCCTGTACGCGATCCGGTCCGCGCCGATGCGGTACCAGTAGCGCGTCGCGGGCTTCAGGCCGCGCACGAGAATCTGCGCGATCTTGTCGTTCACCTCCATCATGCCGAGACCGCCGGAATAGACGCGCTTCGCGCCGGCCATGTCCGACGACTGCGAAATCTCCACCCACCCGCTCGCGTCGGCGGAAACGGCGAACGCAACGCCCATCGACCGTTCGGCGGCGTTCTGTAGCACCGGCGCAGAGGCGATGAGCCGCCCAGACGTACCAAGTGCAGACGCTTCTGCGTCCCCGTTCGCCGCTGCGGTGGAATCTCCGGCGATGGCCATTGAGGGGAGGCCGACAATGCCCCCAGTCGCTGCAGCAAGCCCACCAGACAGAAACGAACGCCTGTTTATTGCAACATCATCAATTGCCATCTCTGTTCCCTTCCTGTTTTACGCCCTCATCCAGCACGACAAGGTCCTTGCCTTTGCCGTAGCGCGTCCCGTAGCGGTCGAAGAGAACCGTCACGTCGCGCCCATGGAAGCGGACACCGTCGATGCACCACCAGTCCCACGCCTTCGGCGCGAGCGGCTTTACGGCGAGCCGCCCATCGTCCGACGGGCGGATGCCGCACAGCCCCGCGATCACCAAATCGCAGAACGTCGAATGGTTGTAATCCTTGCCGCGTTCGCGGATACGCTGCCGTCTGCCGGTCTTGCGCTCGTAGGCGAGCATGTTTTCACGGACGAGCCACTCGCCAGTGTAGGCGTCGAGGTTCTCGTCAATCCACGAAACGACCTTGCCGTCTTCGCGGATCAACTTCTGCTGCGCGGCAAATTGTCCAAGCAACGCCGTGAAATCGGCCGAGGCGGCGGGGATGTCTGCCTCTGCCTGAAGCGTTCTGTAGAGCGCGGTGAGCGCGACGCTCGTCGCATACGGCCAGCTCGGGCCATCCCATCTGCAACGCTGACGGAGCGGCACGTCCCTGAAACCCTGTGCGTCACGCGCCGGAAACGTCAGGCCCTTCGGCGCGGCGGAAAAACCGCGCCGCGAATCCATGAGATGATTCCACGCTTCGTCGAATTCCGCCAGCGACATTCCGAAATAGAACGGCGCGTAGCCGTGCAGTTCGCACACGTCGCCGAGCTTGCCGCCCGCATCGGGAAGCGTCGTGAAGAACTTCTTTTCCCTGTTCCACAACTTCGCCTTTATCGCTTTTTCAAGCGCATCGGCCTTCGCCGAGAACCGTGCCGCCGTCTCGCCGTCGCCTTCCAGTCTCGCAATTTCCGAAACGGCCTTCATGTCCGCCCAGCGCATGGCGTTGACCATCGGCCTTGCGCCGTGTCTGGAAAGCGAATTCTCGGTTCCTTCGTAGCCATCCCAGATGTCGTATAGCCCGCGCTCCGGCCTGAAGCCGATGAAGAACTTCTCCTTACCGACCCGCCAGCCTTTTTCCCACGCCTCGCAGTTTCGGACGAAATCCGGCAGCAGTTTCCTGACGAACGCGAAATCGCCCGTCACCCTTGCCCGCTCCAGCGCGGCGGACGCGGGGGCGTTGGCATACGCTCCCTTGCCGTGGACGCGCCCCTTTTGCACCATGAAAGCGATATAGCCGTCAAGATATTGGCCGTCGCGCAGCCAGCGGCCTTCCATGATGTGATGATTGAGCGGACACGATATCGTATTGTGCGGCCCCGCCCACGGCACTTGCAGCAGGAACTCCGTGACGACCCAGCCGTCCGGCGTCTTCTTCAAGTGCTTGCGATAGGTCCACCAGCGGAAGTAGTAGGCCCGCTCGATGTCGCGGTCGGGACACGCAAAACGAGGAATGGACTTTACAGCCCATTCCGCCGCCTCTGCGTTGCTTACGGCGTTCGTGTAAAGTTCCTCATCGTCGGCAGAGAACCTGTCAAACCACGTGCGAACGGTCGAATCCGGCAAAAGACCGCCAATAACGGCTTGCACAGCCGCAAGACCGGCAGTTATGCAGATCGATAGTTTCACCTCCATGTCCCCGTCGTCGCCTTGGCAAATGTCAGAAAAACGAGATTATAAGGCCCCTGCGGACAAGCCGCCCGTCGCCAGCCTGGATTACGCGCTTCCCGTTCAACCGTATCTTCGCAAGTGTTTCTGCATCAAGCCTGTTCGATATTCTAATTGGATATTCCCCGTCCGCCCCCGTAATGGAAAGTGCGGACACGTCGTTTCCGAGCGTCAGCGTAGTGACGGTCAGTGTTGCGCCAGAGGCGCATGCGATTGCCGAATCTGCCGTCACGGAAACAGACGATACCGTATTCGCCGTGTTTGCCGCAAGTCCGAGAGTCCCGCCCTCAAGCGAGAACGATGCGCCGGAAACCGTCGCGTCAGACACGCCCAAACGCAGTTCGCCCTCGACGATGCGGTTTGCGTTGGCCGTGTTCTTGATCTGCCCGTTCATGAGCATTGTGCCCTCTCCTGTCTTTACGAAAACGGCTGTTGTTGTGCCGCTGTTCTCAACATCGCCATCCATTATGAAATCGGCATCAGCTCCGGCGACCGTATCCTCGACATCAAGCGTCAAGTCGTGTTCGGAATCAAACAACACCACTTTGCATTTGTTCGTGCTCGCCCCGGTCCCGGCAATGCGATAGACAGGCGACTCGCACATGTAACCAGCGCAAAGATTTTTTGGCCCGCATACCGTACTTCCATTCATCAATGTCAGATAACCGAGATGGTTGTTGAATTGCGTTGCGACGCCGTTGTCAAGTTCGAGCGTAGCGCCGTCAAGAACAACCTTCGACTCGGATGGGTGGAAAGGCACCTGTTTATAACACGTAAAAAGCTTAGTCCCAGTGTGCATCGTGATTGCCGAGCTGCCGGCAGCACCGCCATAATTGACGCTGTTGTATCCCCAGATGTGAAGTTCGGTGTCGACGCCGTACGCGTCGGTCGCATCGGGCAGCACAACCACCCTTGAGGCTGGGTTTGCATAGAACTTCATCACATGTTCAACATCGCCCGTAATTATGTATGCGCTGTCCGTCATGGTGTTCGCCGCCGTCGCATTCACCGTCGCCGTTGCGGACGCCGCTTCGAACGTCACCTCCGTATTGTCGCCCGTGAACGGCACGTCAAGATTCCAAGTGCCATCCACAGAGAACGTCAGCTTGTCCTTTGCCTTGCTGCGAAGGCAGATCGTGTCTATGCCATAGCCTGTCGTCGTGCCTTTGTCGAATTTCTCTTGCGTGATTATCCCCCAGTTCTGCCTCGTATAGTTGACGTCGAAGTCGTTGTCCGCATCTTCCAAATCTGAAATGTATGCTGCATAGACAATGCGGACAGCCACATCGTCTCCGCTCTGGCAGAATCGCACCTTCACGCCTTTAGTCATGGTTCCATCGACAAGAGTGAACTGCGCATAGAGATAGCCGTTCGTCAACACGACATGATGCGGATAAAGCGTGTACGGCTTGTCGGTCGCGCGCGACCATCCAGTAAGTGCATGTCCGTTGTTGCAGGCGGCATATAGAATTTCGACATCCTCAAGCGCCGTGTTTGTCGCAACAACCGTATCGTAGGAATCGGAGAGAAGATTGCCGATATAGTCCCACGTCTCCACGCGACGACCGAACGTCAGCTGCGTGAATCCGTATTGTTTCGCAATATTATTGTTTGTCGTTGCAGACAGCGTAGCATGTTCAAACATGCTCTGCCCAAGGTAGTTCGTGTACGTCGCACCCAGATAGCCGCCGTTCAGTACCCTGCCCTTTATGTCGTCGCCGTCCTGCTTCAGTTCAAGATGCAATCCAAGGAGATTGCTTGCCGACGCCGCCTGCATTTCGACACGAAGCGTGTCTCCCTCTCGAACAATCCAGTACGCATGGAACGGACCGGCTGCGTTGCCGTAACGCCCAGCGCCGGTGGACGAAACCGGCACGATATCGTCAAGCCGCGTGTTAGTCAGCACAGTTTGCCAATTGGGGTTGGTGTATCGGTCGAATACACTACCGCTCCACGACATGTTCGTAACGCCACCGATCAGCAGCGAGCCCTCGGCTGAGATGGTGTTGGCGATTACAGGTGTGCCGTCCTGCGAGGTAATGATCTGAGCTCCATCCGCAAAGGAAAGCGTGCCGCCCGTCAAAGTCAGCTTTTCGCCATAATCAGGCTTCATCCGCATTTTCGTGATATTGTCCGAACCATCGTACTCGAACGTTATCTTGCCGCCGGCAAGCGAGGTGACACCCGCCGTGTACGTTGCCGCCGTATTGGCAAACGCCTCAAGCGCAAGGCATCCCGCCGCGCCAATCATCGTGAGTAGTTTCTTCATTTTCGGTTCTTCTTTTCGGTCTGTGGTTTTAGACAGGATTAACAAGATTGACATGATTTAGTTGGAGTTGTGAGTTGGAGTAGGAGGAAGGTTTTTGACAATTCCACTCTCCAACTCCAACTCTGAACTCCAACTGAACACATAATCTACATGCTCTACCTGTTCTGCATGGTTAAACAAAATGCCATCGCACGGCGACGTGAAGACACGTTGCCTTGTCAAGTTACGAAACTGTTTTGGGTATGACCGCCCAACGCGGCGCACACGCCGCGCTACAGGCCCTACACCGCGTCCGTCAAGAAGTC
>JAZOAC010000059.1:0-64440 GCA_045595285.1 Kiritimatiellia bacterium
CAAGCAGATATCGCCTGACTACTATGTGAACGTCAAGAATGCTTTTCAGTCTGCACCTGCGCTTGTGCAGTTCTGCAGAGAGCTTCCCGGTGAGAAAGTGATGCTCGCACATTCTCTTGGGAATATGCTCGTATCGTCCGCAGCGAAAGACCACGGACTTAATTATTCAAAGTATTACATGCTCAATGCCGCTGTGCCGATGGAGGCGTATGATAACGGATCGTTTTCTTCTGTCATGTGCGATGAAGAATGGGAGAAGGTTCCATCCAATTATTTGGCGGCCAATTGGAGTAAGCTTTTCCCGGCAAATGATTTTCGTTCGTCGCTTTCGTGGCGTGGACGTTTTGCCGGAATTGCCAATGCCATAAACTGCTATTCTCCGACAGAGGATGTTTTGGCAAATGCGGAAGTCGGGCAGCTTACATTATCTGGCGGAGCCTGGAAAATACAGGAGTTTACAAAAGGAACAACCGTTTGGCATGAACTCAATTCGCTTCCGTTTCTTGATCTCAATGTCGCTTGTGAGGGTGGCTGGGGGATAAATACGCATTACTCCTTAAATCCGTTATGGTATGTGTATCAATATGGTTTTACGGATAAGGTCCAGTCTGATATGACGCGAGAAGACGCGATAACGCATCCTCTGTTTACGCCGTTCAGAAGCGAAAGCGAAGCAATGCATTCCACGAATCTGTTCACAATAGCAGATGCTACGTATCGGGAGCAGCTTCGCGCGAAGTTTTTAGGCGATGCCATCCCTGCAACAAGCTTTGCGGCAGGGGCAAACTTTACAGGTGGTGGATTGAAAAATCATAATATGCATGATGATATGCCTCGGGATGGATGGCCTCGTGATCAATTTGAATGGCTGCATTCTGATATTAAAGATGTTTCTTATTTCTATGTGTATAAACTGTTTAATTACATTTTGCAAGGAGGAACGCCAAATGCACCATAATAAGCTTTTAATATCATACATTGTGCTGTCATCTGTAATCAGTGGGTTTGCGGATAATGCACGCTTTTATGTTCAAGTTCTTGATTCAGTCACAAGTAAACCTATTTCTAACATATCTGTTCGGGGGACTTTTACGAGTAAGTATCCACGATGGGAAAATGCAACAGAATATTCAGGTTTTTCAGCAGTAACTGGCAAAGATGGATTTCTGTTTTTTAAGGGTGAAACAAATTGTGGACGGGCGGGTTTTAGGATAGATAAAACCTCGCATTATTATGGAACACCTTGGTTTCGTGTTCCCTTTGAAAATAAAGGGACATTACCGTTTTCATGGTGGCAGCCAGACAATCTCGTTGTGACAATCAAATTGCAACGAGTGCGCGCATGAACATTTTTTTCCTTCATTACCTGAATGAAAGGCAGATTTGGTATAATATGCGGCCGTAATGAAAACGATGGTTAGCAGACTCGCCGCTTTTTCAGCGGCTTTTGTTTTTTCGGTGCCTTTTGCCGCCAATGCTTCGACAAATGCCGTGAGCTTTGACGCAGGTGCGGACCTGCGCGTACGGCAGGAGATAATGGACAATGTTCCCGGTACGCCCGGCGGCGGTGCGCAGGCTCCGGTTGTGCGCGGAAAGTCAAAGAACCAGATGCGGTTCCGTCTGCGCGCATGGGGGGATCTTAAACTGGGTGAGCATTTCCGCGTGTACACACGTCTCACGGACGCGCCCCGCTGGAACATAACGCCGCAGCATTCCCGTGCATACGAGTTTCCGGATGAGCTGCTGCTCGACAATCTCTATCTTGACGCAACTGGGCTGTTCGACGACCGCATCGATTTCCGCATTGGACGCCAGGATGTGTGGGAGCCTGGAACCGGCGCACTCTTCGGTCTGCCGCACGTATTTGCGGACGGCACGCCCGGCGACGGTAGCCGCACCCTGTACACGGACATGGCGCGCATCACATGGCATGTGACGGATGAATCGAAGTTCGACGCATTCACGCTCTACGATTCAGACCGCAACAAGCTCCGCTGGGGAACGGGCGGGTCCCGCAACCGTTCGCTCAACGGTCTAGGCGGCAACAAGCCTGAAATGGACGAATTCGGCGCCGGTCTCGTGTGGAGTTCGAACATTGGAGGTCCGGAGGCTGTCCCATATCAGCTCTTCACCATCTTCAAGAAGAACTATTCCTACCACGACACCAGGGACGTGAAGCATCCCGGCAAGGATCTGACGGTGTTCGGCGCCCGTGCGATGCCGCAGCTTACGGACGAGCTGTCGCTTGAACTGGAGGGAATGTCCCAGGTCGGCGAAACGACGGACGGCGATTTCTGCAACGGATGGAGCGGATTCGCGGGAATCGACTGGCGTACGGTCGTCTCGGAGAGGTTCAAGCCTTACGCAAAGCTCTCCGTCACGTACATGAGCGGCGACAAGGATGCCGCCACGCAGGACGGCGGACACAAGGCCTGGGATCCGCTGTGGGCCCGCGGCGTCGAGAACTCCGAAATGTTCCTCTACGGCACGCTCTACGGAGTCGGCTGGTGGAGCAACCTCATCCACCCGAAGCTTACGTTCGGTTCCTCGTTCGGGAAATACCATAGGCTGAACTTTTCGTCCGGCCCCATGTTCGCAGCCGAGAACGACGGTCTCGGACATGCCGACGGACGCCGCAGCGGGGACTTCAAGGGATGGATCCACCAGACCCGCTACGACTTCCCCCTGCTGATTGCGCCCGAGAATGCGTCCGGCATCAGCCGCTTCGAGATATTCGGGCACCTTCTCGCCGAGTTCTTCAATCCCGGCGACTACTACGACACCCAGCGTCCCGCATGGTTCGTCCGTTGGCAGATCGACATCAAATTCTAAAACAGGAAACAGAAAGTAATCATGAGAATCCTTACCGGCATCCAGCCTTCGGGCAAACTCCACTGGGGCAACTATTTCGGCGCGATGAAGTCGATGTTCGACCTTCAGGAGAAGGGCGACATCTTCATGTTCATCGCGAACTACCACGCCATGACGACCGTGCGCGACGGGGCGACGCTCCGCGAAGCCACCCGCGACGTGGCCCTCGACTATCTCGCGTGCGGACTCGATCCTGACAAGGCGGTCATCTACCGCCAGAGCGACGTGCCCGAGGTGCAGGAGCTCGCATGGTTCCTTTCGTGTCTCACGCCGATGGGGCTTCTTGAGCGCTGCCACAGCTACAAGGACAAGATGGCGCACGGTTTCGACGCCACGCATGGCCTTTTCGCGTATCCCGTGCTTATGGCCGCCGACATTCTCATCATGAATGCCGCTCTCGTTCCTGTGGGCAAGGACCAGAAGCAGCATCTGGAGGTGACCCGCGACCTGGCGCAGAAGTTCAACAACGCTTTCGGCGAGATATTCAAGCTTCCCGACGCATACATCCCCGAATCTGTCGCGACGATTCCCGGCACCGACGGACAGAAGATGTCCAAGAGCTATCGGAACACGATCGGCCTTTTCGAGGACGCAAAGGCCATAAAGAAGAAAGTCATGGGGATCGTCACAGACTCCACGCCGATGGAGGAGCCCAAGGAGCCCGAGGGCAATTCGATATACGAACTCTACAAGCTTTTCGCGACGCCGGATGAGGTTGCGCAGATGGCTGCAAGCTTTCGCGCCGGGAACTACGGCTACGGCCATGCGAAGAAGGCGCTGCTCGAGGCGTACCACCGTCTCTTCGATCCGTTCCGCGCCAGGCGCGAGGAACTCGCCAAGGATCCCGACACGCTTGAGGACATTCTCAAGGCCGGTGCGGTGAAGGCCCGCGCCGCCGCCGCTTCCACAATGGAGAAGGTCCGCGCCGCCGTCGGACTGTAATCCCGTGGCGGACAAGGACCAGAAGATAAAGGTCTATGGCGTAAGTGAACTCACGGACGCCATAAAGGACCTTTTCAGGCGGTTCGACAAGATATACGTTGAAGGCGAGATATCCGGCTGGAAGGTATATGCCAGCGGTCATGCCTACTTTACCGTAAAGGACGAGAACGCGCAGCTATCTTGCGTGATGTTCTCGAGTGCGATAGCAAGATGCAAGGCTGCCCCCCGGTTGAGGGACGGTGCGAAGGTGTGCCTGTACGGACGCCTTGACGTATATGCACCGCGCGGCAGTTATCAGATGGTTGTTCTCGCCGCAAAGATTGCCGGCGAGGGCGATCTGATGGCGCGTTTCAACGAACTCAAGGAGCGTCTTGGGAAAGAAGGGCTTTTCGATCGCGGACGCAAACGCAGACTTCCGTTCCTTCCGCATAGGATAGGGGTTGTGACGTCTCCGTCCGGCGCAGTCATACATGACATGTGCACGGTGCTTACGCGCAGATTCCCCAATCTTGAGATAAGGCTGTATCCGGTCAAGGTTCAGGGGCCCGGCGCGAAGGAGGAGATTGTCGAGGGCATCAGGTTCTTCAACAGGCCTTCCTCAGATTGGGTGCCGGACATACTGATAGTCGGCAGGGGCGGCGGTTCGATAGAGGACCTTTGGGCGTTCAACGAGGAGTGCGTGGTCCGCGCCGTCGCGGCATCCGGAATCCCTACGATAAGTGCGGTCGGCCACGAGACAGATTTCACGCTGTGCGATTTCGCCGCCGACGTAAGGGCGGGCACGCCGTCGATCGCCGCCGAGATTGCAGTGCCGGTAAGGTCAGAACTCGTGGATCAGGTGAACGGTCTGGCGGAGCGACTGAAACGCGCGCCAGAACGGGCGGGTGAAGTTTACGCGCAGCGCATCGACCATCTTGCGCTTCGCCTTTCTTCAGCCCTGCGCAGTTCTGCATCTGCGGCGGAGGCGCGGCTTTCGCGGTCGGCACAGCGTCTGCTTCCGGCGTTGAAGGATGCTGTTGTGGTGGCGGAGCGTCGTCTGTCCGCCCTTGATCAGAAACTGCTTCCCTCCATAAGGGAATCCGTTTCGGGATGCGAGAGGCGTCTTGTCGCGGCGGAGGCGAAGATGAAGCTTCTCGATCCAAACAATCCGCTCAAGCGCGGCTATACGCTCACTTTTGACGCCGACGGGGCAATTGTCCGCAGTGTTTCTGCCGTCAGGCAGGGAGATGTGCTCACGACGCGTTTTGCCGACGGAGAGATAGTGAGCAGTGTATGTCGACTTCGGTAATTCCTTTGCCGGTTGAAGGGCCAAGGTCTATGAAAAGAACCTCAACACGATTCTGACAAAGTTTTGATATAATTAACGGCAATTATGAAAGACATGTTTATCGTTCTTCTGACGGTTGCGGGTGGTCTCGGCACCTTTCTGCTTGGCATGAAACATCTGTCCGAAGGCCTTCAGGCCGTAAGCGGCCGTGGACTCAGGCGTTTCATGGCGCTTGCCACCACCCACCGGCTCGCCGGAATCGCCACCGGATGCGTTTCCACGGTCATTGTGCAGTCGAGTTCGATCATTACGGTAATCGCCGTCGGGTTTGTGTCTTCAGGCCTCTTGGATCTGACGCAGGCGATAAATGTGATCATCGGTTCGAATATCGGTACGACGACAACGGCGTGGATCATAGCGTTTGTCCCAGATGTCGGGCTTTTGGGGCTTTCCGTCGTTGCGCTGGGTGCGGTATTCTATTTCTTCATAAACAGGGAAACCGCCCACAATTTCGGCTTGGCTCTCATGGGTCTTGGATTTGTGTTCATGGGCCTTTACTGGATGAACGAAGGCGTCGCGCCTCTCAAGCAGAACGAGTCCGTTCGGGCTGCGTTTGCGGCGCTGGACGCAGGCACGGTCGTTGGTCTTCTCAAGTGCTTTGCTGTGTCGATCATTTTCACCGCGGTGGTGCAGAGTTCCGCCGCGACCACGGCGATCGCCATGACGCTTTCGATGCAGGGGGTCATTTCTTTCGAGACAGCCGCCGCCACCGTGTTCGGCATGAACATCGGAACCACGGTCACCGCCTGGCTTGCGGCGTTCGGAAGCACCACGGAGGCCAAGCGAACCGCCATGGCGCATACCCTCTTCAATGTTGTCGGGACGGTCGTGCTGATACCGCTCTTCATTCCCGTGATGCTTCCTGTGTCCAAGGCCTTGTTCCCCAACTGGGCGACGTCCCCCGCCGCACCCATGGCCGCCGTGCATACCGGGTTCAACATTGTCACGACGCTTCTTTTCTTCCCGTTCGTGAGGCACTTTGCCCGCTTTGTGACCTGGCTGGTTCCGGCGAAGACCGAACGCGAACAGACTCGTCTCACCTATCTTAACAAGCGAGTGAAGCAGTCTCCGCAGATCGCCTGCGAACAGGCCGCACGCGAGGTCCTTTTCATGGCGAACAGCAATGTCGAGATGATGGCCAACGTGCGCGCCGCCATTGACGGCACGGCGAACGATGAGGACGTCGATCATGTGTTCCGCCGCGAAGGGATCCTCGACAGGGTACAACAGGAGATCACGGAGTTCCTCGGTCGTGTCATGACGTCCCGTCTCCCCGAGGATGTGGCCAGTCAGGCCCGTTCGCTTCTCAGGATCACGGACGAGCTTGAGACGATCTCCGACGAGGAATGCACAATCATAAAGGCCTTGAAGCGGTTCCGCGACGGTGGCGGCGAATTTGCGGGTGACGCCCGTTCCGTGGTGCTCGACATCCAGGGGCGCGTCGCGGCCTTTGCCGCCGCCGTGAACGTCTCTCTCGAATATTGCGAGAACAACTTCACCGGCAGGCCGGTCGCAAACGCAGACGAGCTTTCCGACGAAATCCGTGGACGAGTGCGCGATGCCCGTCAGGCCGCGCTGCTTACGGTCGGCTCTTCGCCGATGCGCACCCTGGCGCAGCTCGACATTCTCAACGCTTTCGACAGGATGCGCAGCTGCTACCTGAATATTTCCCAGACCCTTGCCGGCGGAAAGCACGTTTAATCAAGGAAGAACGGGGTGCGCCATGTCTGCGGAGACAATCGTCATAGTCGAGGATGACGCCGCAATCCGCAGTGTGCTTCGCGTTCTTCTTCGCGGCGCGGGGTTTGCCCACATAAAGGAGGCTGAACGCGGTGATGACGGACTTAAGCTTGTTCGTGAGATTCGTCCATCGCTTGTGCTTCTCGATCTGATGCTTCCGGGATTGGACGGCTTTTCCGTCTGCCGCCGCATTCGTGAGACGAAGGAGATTGCGTCCACACCCGTAATAATGCTCACCGCAAGAAGCGAAGAGATAGATGTGGTGCGAGGATTGGAGTGCGGCGCCGACGACTATGTAACCAAGCCGTTCTCGCGTCAGGTGCTGCTTGCCCGCATACGCGCAGTCTTGCGCCGTCCGGAGTCGATGAAGGATGAATCGCCGGAGTTTGACGGACTAGTCTTTGATCCCGATTCCCATGCCGTCGTTCTGAACGGCGCGCGGCTGAATCTCACCGGCAGCGAGTACAAGGTGCTGGAGCTCCTGCTCCTGCGTCCGGAGCGCGTCTATACGCGCGCCCAGATCATCGACCATACGCAGAATGCGGACAAGACCGTCACCGAAAGGGCGGTGGATGTCCAGATTGTGGGATTGCGCCGCAAACTGGGTGCGTGGGCCGAACACATAGAGACGATTCGCGGCGTCGGATACCGTTTCAAGCCATGATTGCGTTCCTTTCATCATTGTACCTGCCTGATGTCTTGGGAGTGGTGCTTGCTGTACTCCTCGGCGCCTTTGTTTTCGCTGCTGCATTTTATGCGGTGCGGCGGACCCGCGCGAAACTCGCGCGGCTCACCGGCGAACGTGACGCAAAGGAGCGGCTACTTGTGGAAATGCGCAAACTCGAGAAGTTCCGGCGTGAGTTCGTCTCAAACGTAACCCACGAGATACGCACGCCCTTGACCGGCATTCTCGGAGCGGTTGACGTGCTTGCGGAGGATGAATCGCTCGCACCGGAGGACAGGACGGCCATGCTGGCCGTGCTGAAGGAACAGTCTACGCGCCTCGACAAGCTTGCGCAGGACATTCTCTCCCTGGCTCGCATAGAGCATTTGGAAGACGGCGGCGAGAAACGCGATTTTGCCGTGTGCGACCTCTCGGACGTGATGAAGAACGTGTTCACGCTGATGCGTCCGAAGGCTGCGGCGCAAGGCGTAGGGCTCGTGCTTCTGCGCAATGACCGGTTGCGGATTGCGTGCGACGCCGCCCGCATCGAGGAGGCGGTCCAGAATCTGGTGGAGAACGCGCTTCGGTATTCGGGATCGCTCACGGTGGAGCTTTCGCTCGAGGCAGAAGGCGGACGCGCCAGGATTTCCGTCGTAGACAGGGGGATCGGCATCCCGAAGGAGCATCAGGCCCGCATCTTTGAGCGATTCTACCGGGTGGACAAGGCGCGCAGCCGGGAGATCGGCGGTACAGGACTCGGACTGGCGATTGTCAAGCACATCGCCCAGCTTCATTGCGGCGAAGTGTCTGTCGTGTCAGATCCGGGCGTCGGCAGCACCTTTACGATCTCGATTATTGGGTCAGGGAAATAGCAGACATGACGATACTCCCGACGCGGAGCGTTTTGCCGATGCCATGCAGAACGGGACGGGCCGTTTTTCCGGCCGTTTTTCCTGTTAAAAAACAACTCTCAAGCACATTGTTTTTTGGTATAATACGGCGTTGGAGAAATAAATACTTTCATGAAGGTTAGAAAAATCGACGTTGACAATGGTGTCACGTTCGGAGATGGAGCCCTGACGTTCATAGCTGGGCCGTGCGTGATTGAGAGCCGCAGGATGGCACTCGATCTGGCGGAGCGTTTGACCGCACTCGCGGGCAAACTGAAGGTGAAGTACATCTTCAAGGCTAGCTTTGACAAGGCGAATCGCACGAGCGTGGATTCCTACCGCGGCCCCGGTCTAGAGAAGGGTCTTGATATCCTTGCGGAGACCCGCATGAGATTTGGTGTGCCTGTGCTCACGGATGTTCATGAGCCCTGGCAGTGTGTGCGGGCGGCGGAGGTCTGCGATGTCATTCAGATTCCCGCGTTTCTTGCACGACAGACCGACCTTGTGGTTGCCGCCGGCGAAACTGGCGCAGTGGTAAACGTCAAGAAGGGGCAGTTCATGGCTCCCGAGGACATGGCTCAGGTAATCCGCAAGATCGAGTCCACAGGCAACCGCCGGATTGTTCTCTGCGAACGCGGCGCCAGTTTCGGATACCGAAATCTCGTTGCCGACATGCGTTCGCTTCTGCTGATGCGCGAGCTTGGGTATCCGGTGGTTATGGACGCCACGCACTCCGTCCAGCGTCCGGGAGGTCTTGGGACCGGTTCCGGCGGCGACGGGCGCTTTGCCCCGGCGCTGGCGCGAGCGGCGGTTGCGACCGGTGTTGACGGGGTATTCATGGAAACGCACATGAATCCGAAAAGGGCGCTCTCCGATTCGGCGAATGCGATTGCGTTCCGCGAGGTTGAGGCTCTGTGGAAGAAGCTTGTCGCAATCAACGAGATAGTACTCGGCACGAAAGGGTGATTGAGCAGTGATGAGACGCATCGCCCATATTTCAGTGTCGGTCTTCGCGGCGTGCGCGATGGCTGCGGCATTTGCGTTCGATTCAGGCAAATGGCTCGCAGAGCGCGGTGATGATTCCGATATGCTCCGTCTGAGGGCGGCATATGAGGATTGCGTAAAGAAGATTGAGGCGCCCGCCGAGAACGTATCGTTCCCGCTTGAGACTTACCCCGACGGAACGGTGAAGAGCCGATTGCGCGCCGGACGCGCATTCATGTTCCTCGATACGGGTTTCATCTGGGGCGAGAACATCCGCGTAGAGCAGTACAGGGCAGACGGAACGACTGTGGAGGGATTCCTCACCGCCGACAACTGCATTGTCGACCGCAAGTCGAAGTCCGGATGGGTACAGGGCAATGCGCACATGGATTGGGACGGCACCTTGATCAAGGGGCGAGGCATCTACTTCTCATTCGGACGCGAATTCATAAAGATATTCTCCCAGACGGAGATCCGTGCCAAATCGCTCAGACTTGGCTCCGGGAAGGAACTGCTTCAATAACAGAGGTCAAAAGGGAAGATGAAATTCCACATGGACAGATTCATAGTTGCGACGTTGCTCTGCGCCGTTTCGGCTCAGGTCGTATCGGCCGACGTATCGGCTGATTCAATCATGTTTCGGAGGAGCGAGGCTTCTGTCGGATCCAAGTCGGCAGAAGCAGATGTCGCTGTGGTGAAAGCCGCCGCCAATCCTGCTGCGGACGGAGAGTCCGCGAAGAGGGACGAGTCGGAAAAGACCAAAAAGCCGCCGCGTGACGCCATCATCACGGCGGACCGTACAGACTACGACCGCAAGGAGGGTGTGGTGCTGTTTGACCGCAACGTGTACGTGGATGACGAACAGTACCAGATGCACACCGACCGTCTGTTCCTTTTCCTTGACGGAACCAACGACTTGAAGCGTCTTGTCGCCATCGGCAATGTGGCCATCACGAACGAGAGTCGCCGGGCGTACTGTGCGCGCGCGACATTCAACAAGAAGTTGGGGCGGATAGTGATGTATTCAAGCGATGATGTCACAGCGGTGCTTCGCGAGGAAGGAAAGAAGGGCTCTGAGGTCAAGGGCGAGAAGATCACGTTCTGGATTGACTCAGAGCAGGTCGAGGTGGAGAATCCCGTCATTACGATGCCGGGCGGCTTCGGAGGCGCGGACAGCCTGAAAAAGTCGATAGGGAGGTGACAGTGGGAGATCCTGTCATAGATGCGATGAATGACATGGTGGCTGAGCGGGGCGAACCCGATCTCATAGCCACGGGTCTGGTGAAATCGTACGGGGACCGCACAGTGGTCAACGGCATGAATGTCAACTGCCGCTGCGGTGAGATTGTCGGTCTGCTTGGTCCCAACGGCGCCGGCAAGACCACGACATTCTACATGATAGTGGGTCTTGTGAAGCCGAATGAAGGCAAGGTTGAGTTCCGTGGACGGGATCTCACGAAAATGCCCGTGTACAAGAGGGCCCGCAGTGGACTCGGCTATCTTGCACAGGAGGCATCGATCTTCCGCAAGCTTTCGGTGTGGGAGAATGTGATGGCGATTCTCGAGACGCTTAAGATGTCCCGGAAGGACCGCAAGGTGCGTTGCGAGGAACTTCTTGCGACGTTCGACCTGATGAAGGTCGCAAAGCAGCCGGCATATACGCTTTCCGGCGGTGAGCGCCGCAAGCTCGAGATTGCGCGCGCGCTTGTCCGCAAACCGTCCATCCTGATGCTTGATGAACCGTTCGCGGGTGTCGACCCGCTTGCCGTGAACGACATCCAGGACATAGTCCGCCGCCTGCGCGACCAGGGGTTGGGTGTGATCATCACCGACCACAACGTGCGCGAGACGCTCAGCGTGGTCGACCGGGCCTATCTCGTGTACAACGGACGCCTTCTCAAGGAGGGCACCTCAAATGAACTTGTAAATGACCCGGAGGTCCGCGCCAAATACCTCGGCGAGGATTTCCGCATGTAATACGAAACACAAAAAAAGGAGGAACATAACATGGCCAGCATAGAAATCACAATGCGTCACTCCGACGTTCGTATCGAAGCTCTTAAGGATTATGCGCAGATGCGCATGGAGAAGCTTTGCGAGGCTTTCCCGAAGGTCACCAAGGTCACATGCGTGATTGACATCGACGTCAAGAAGCACATGTACATGGCTGAAGTCGTAGCGAACCGTCTCGGCACCACTGCTGTCGGCGCAAAGGAGTTCTCCGAGTCCTCGAAGAGCGTGATCGACACTGCGGCTGCACGGGCGGAGCGCCAGCTCCTCAAGATGCGTGTGAAGGCCCGCAAGGGCAATGTCCGCGCGGCCCGCAAGGGTTCCGTGCGCAACTGAGTCAGGTGAGGCGAAATGGCCGAAGGATGCAAAAACAAGGCGCCGTCTTTCACGCTGCGCCAGTTTGTAAAGGCGGGTGGGGACAGGCTTAAACTCACAGTCGTCGTGGACGCCGGGTTGGACCATCCGGTCATTGAACCCATGATGTACCGTCCGGGCCTCGCCCTCACCGGCTTCTTCGGGAATTTTGCCCATCGTCGCATTCAGGTCATCGGGAAGGCCGAACGCGCCTATCTTGAGAGTCTTGGCAAGGAGGAGTACCTGAAACGCCTTCGAGCCCTGTTCGACAATGGTGCGTACTGCATCGTGTTCGCGGCTGGGCTCCCCGTGTCCGAAGAGATACAGGATATCGCAAGGGCGGCGGGGGGAACGATACTTTCGTCGTCTCTACTCACCAGGATACTCTTTCATGCCGGTACTTTTGTGCTTGAGACTTTGTCTGCTCCGCGGGAAAAACTCTACGCCACCACTGTTGAGGTGGCCGGTCTTGGGGTCATGATGCGCGGGGCGCCGGGTCTTGGCAAGTCCGAGACGGCGCTTGGTCTCATAAAGCACGGAAACGCACTTGTTGCGGATGATCTTACCTGCATCAGGAAGGACGTGGCAAACAATGTCCTCTACGCCTCTGCGTCGCCGGCCACTCGCAACTATATGGAGATCCGCGGAATCGGAATAATCCATGTGCCGAGCGTGTTCGGTGTGACTGCGGTGCGCGAGGAGAAGCGTTTGGATCTTGTCATAACGTTCAAGCATATGGAGGACGTAAATGGCGAGCTCGACCGGGCTGGGGAGGATCGACTTGTGTGCGACATTCTCGGAGTCAAGGTTGCGGAGGTCATGATTCCGGTCTCTGCGGGACGCGATCTTGTGAACCTGGTCGAGACGGCCGCGCAGCAGCACAAGCTGCGTGCCGCCGGCTGCGATGCAGCGAAGGAATTGGATGAACAGCTAAAAAGGAGGGCACTCGCATGAAGGAGACGCGAGAGTTCACGTTGATAAACAAGTATGGGTTGCACGTGCGTCCGGCGGGTCTTTTTGCGAAGATCGCATCCCGCTACGATGCCGATGTTCAGGTGGAGAAGGATGGAAATGTCGTTTCAGGCAAGTCCATCATGGCACTTATGACGCTAGAGGCCGTGAACGGCACGGTTCTCAAGGTGACGGCTGACGGACCTCAGTCAAAGGAAGTTCTTGACGACCTCGAAGGTCTCGTCGCGCGCAAGTTCGACATTCCAGACGAACAGTGAGAGCGGAGTCGGCAGAGGAGAGCAGGATGGTCACCGTTTCAGGCACGGCGACAAGCAGGGGTTTTGTCTCCGGTACCGTGTTCCTGTATGCGGGCGACCGTGAAATGGCTCTGCCCGAGTATTCGATTCCTGAATCCAAGACGGGGGCCGAACTGGCCCGCTACCGCGAGGCGCGCGCCGAAACCCGCCGTCAGCTTGAAGGTGTCGTAACGGATGTGTCGTCGCGCGTAGATGGCGCAGAGGCTGACATTTTCAAGAACCATCTCATAATTCTCGAAGACGAGGTTATCATCTCGTCTGTCGAGAAGATCATCCGCGAGGAGCGCTTGAACGCCGAGGCGGCGATACATCGTGTCTCCGATTCGTTCCGCAAGTCGTTCGAGCGGATGAACGATCCCTACCTGCGCGAACGTGCACGTGATCTTGACGATGTCGAGCGTCGCATAATGCGTACGCTTACCGGACGTTCCGAGACGGTTCTCTCCCAAATCGACAGTCCGGTGATCATCGTCGCCGACGATCTCACGCCGTCTGAGACGGTTACTCTTCCGCGCAAGTACATCCTTGGCTTCGCCACAAACCATGGCTCCGCCACAAGCCACGTCGCATTGCTGGCGAGGGCGATGGGCATACCTGCCGTTACGGGCCTGGGCGTCATCACATCCGTGGCCAAGGCCGGGGACAGGATACTTCTGGACGGCACGCACGGCGAAGTGACCGTCAATCCCGATCACGCCACGCGCGAGCAGTTCGCCAGGCTGATCTGGCGCGAACGCGAGCTGATGGCGATGCTTGAGGAGTCCCGCAGACAGCCGGACAGGGGCCTCAAGGTCAAGCTTATGGCCAATGTTCAGCCTGGTGTTCCGTTCGGTCCGCTTGCGTCGTTCGGCGCCGAAGGGATAGGGCTCTACCGTAGCGAATACTTGTGGCTGGGCGGTACCGACGAGCCTACAGAGAACGAACAGACCGCCGCGTACACAGAGGCCGTCAAGGCGGCCGCCGCGCTCGGCGACGGCGCACGCGTGGTGTTCCGCGTATTGGACATCGGCGGCGACAAGATGATGAAGGGGGCTGTCGCCCGCGAGGCCAATCCCTTTCTGGGGAACAGGTCGCTCCGTTTTCTCCTTTCGAGACGAGATGTGTTCCGCACCCAGTTGAGGGCGATTCTCAAGGCGAGCGCAAAAGGCAATGCCGCAATCATGTATCCGATGGTCGCCACAATCGAGGAGCTCAGGCAGGCAAATTCCGAGCTGCGCCTTGCAATGGAGCAGTTGCGCATGGCGGGCATTCCTTTTGACGAAAGAATTCCTGTCGGATGCATGGTGGAGATTCCGTCTGCTGCGCTCAATGCCGACCTCTTCGCCACGGAGGTTTCCTTCTTCTCCATAGGGACGAACGACCTTGTCCAGTATGTGATGGCGGCGGACCGCGGCAACGAACAGGTGTCGTACCTGTATCAGCCGACAAACCCTGCCGTCATCAGGCTCGTGGACATGACGGCACAGGCCGCCGCCAGGGCGGGGATACCCTGTTCTGTCTGTGGCGAGTCGGCTGGCGACCCTGTGCTCGGCTCGCTGTGGGCGGCGCTTGGGGTGACGGGGCTTTCGGTGAGCGCGGGATATCTGCCGGTCATACGGAAGGTGCTCCGCTCGATAGAGCCGTCAGACGCCGCGACTCTTGCGGTGGAGGTGCGCGAACTCTGCTCCACCGCAGGCGCGGAGGAGATATATGCGCATGTACGCGACTTCCTCGTGAAAAGGGTTCCGGACATAGAAGAGCTTCAGTCGTTTTTCGCCCCGTCAGGAGCGGAGAGGTAAATCAAGGAGGTGGCGTATGGCAACGCGGTCGGTGAAGAAGAGCAGTGCAAAAAGGCCCCGCATCCTGATAGTGACTCCGGAGATAACCTATCTCCCGGAGGGGATGGGAAATCTTGCCGGACAGATGAGCGCAAAGGCCGGCGGCATGGCGGACGTGTCGGCGTCGCTCGTGGCCGCGCTGTTCGATCTAGGCGCAGACGTCCATGTCGCGCTTCCCCACTATCGGCGCATGTTCCATGAGGAGACGGCCAAGCTTGTCGCGGAGGAACTCCGCGTGTACAAGAGCCGCATGCCGAACGAACGCATCCACCTTGCCGAGGACCGCTGCTTCTACTACCGAGACCATGTCTATTCGAAAGGCGACGGCAACGCCAAGCTTTCCCTTGCGTTTCAGCGCGAGGTGATAAACAACATAATGAACACGGTCCAGCCGGATCTGATCCACTGCAACGACTGGATGACAGGACTCATACCGGCAGCAGCCCGGCGCGAGGGGATTCCGTGCCTCTTCACGGTCCATAACATCCATACACACAAGATGACGCTGTCACAGGTCGAGGATGCCGGCATCGACGCGGCGGAGTTCTGGAGCAACCTGTACTTCTCCCGCCCTCCGTACAACTACGAGGAGTCTCGCGAGGGGAATCCCGTAGACCTTCAGGCATCAGGAATCTTCGCCGCGCACTACATAAACACGGTTTCGCCGACGTTCCTGCAGGAGGTCGTGAACGGTTGGCACGACTTCATTCCCGATTCCATACGCGGCGAGATACGCAACAAGTTCCATGCAGGCTGCGCCGCAGGAATCCTGAACTCGCCCGATCCGACCGACAATCCGGAGATTGACGACAAGATTCCCTTCAAGTACGGCCCAGAGGACCATGCCGAGGCGAAGCGCAAGAATAAGCTCGCCCTGCAGCATGCGCTTGGACTGGAGGAGAATCCCGATGTGCCCGTATTCTTCTGGCCGTCGCGTCTTGATCCTGTGCAGAAGGGGCCTCAGCTCCTTGCGGACATCGCATACCGTTTTCTCAGCAAGTACTGGAAAGAGGGCGCGCAGATCGCAATCATCGCAAACGGTGCGTTTCAGCAGCCGTTCTGGGACATCCGTTCCTTCCACGGCATTCAGGGGCGGCTGGGCGTCGCCAATTTCGACGGACGCCTTTCGCAGCTAGGTTTCGCAGGGTCCGACTTCATGGTCATGCCGTCTCTCTTCGAGCCGTGCGGACTGCCCCAGATGCAGGCGCCGATCTACGGTTCGCTCGCTGTTGCGCACAACACCGGCGGACTGCACGATACCGTCGAGATGCTCGATGTGGCAAACCGCCACGGCAACGGATTCATCTTCGACCACTATGACTCGGCAGGCCTGTTCTGGGCGATGGATCAGGCGATGGAGTTCTGGCGTCTTCCTCGCGACGTGCGTGAAGGTGAAGTCACACGCATCATGAAAGAGTCTCTCAAGCGTTTCAATCACGAGGCGTGCGCCCAGCGGTACATAGACCTTTACGAGAAGATGCTGAACCGTCCGCTCGTCAAGAGGTTTGCCTGATTTGATTGTGTGGAAGGACCTGCTGCAGATGTCATTGCTTGAAGTTGAGAATGTGTCAAAGGAATACCGGATACCCGGACAGTCCCCGATCAAGGTTCTTGATGGTGTGTCCTTCTCGGTTGATGTCGGTGAGCGCATCGCAATAACGGGCCGCAGCGGAGCGGGCAAGACGACGCTGCTGAACATTCTCGGTGGACTGGACCGGCCCACGTCGGGTAAGGTCCGCTGCACGAAAAACGTCGGATTCGTGTTCCAGAGTTTCCGTCTGATGCCGGAGCTCACCGTGCTTGAGAATGTTCTTCTCCCCTCGATGGCGGGAGTGGCGGGGTCTCATGTCCCGCATGCTTCGGAGAGGGCGAAATTGCTTCTTGAGAAGGTCGGTCTTGCCGATCGAGTGGAGCATCTGCCGGCTGAACTCTCCGGCGGCGAACAGCAGCGCGTTGCGTTGGCGCGCGCTCTCATGTGCGAGCCGGAGATAATCTTCGCCGATGAACCTACCGGCAACCTTGATGCAATGACAGGTGCGGACATACTTGATCTCCTTATGGGCTTTGGAGGCAAGCCGTTTGCGCTTGTTATGGTCACCCATTCGGCGGAGGCCGCTGCTCGCTGCGACCGTACGCTTCACCTAGACGCCGGCAAAGTCGCTTGACGGACATCGATCTGTTTCATTGATGATGCGCAAAGTGAAAGAGGGGCGGTTTTGACATGGAAATAAAAATGGATACAATAGACGTACGGTTCTGCTTGAAGGAAACAAGAGCAAAGCCGTGGCAAGGAGAAAAACAGTTGCAGTTGATGGAAAGTCGCATATGCGGTGTGACAAGGGGAAAGCCGCGCAGTGTCATCGCAAACCATAATGCGGTGTCGATGATCGATAATTGCAGACTGCAGGAAGCGAGGGGGCTCTGATGACTGCGATAATACCGGCGGCGGGTAAGGGCACCCGTTTCCTTCCGTTGACGAGGGCCGTTCCAAAGGAGATGCTTCCCATCGGCGCTAAGCCCGCGATTCATTGCATTGTTGAAGAGGCTCTCGCCGCAGGGGCGGATGACATAGTGCTGATCATCTCCGAGGAGAAGGAGATCATCCGCCGTTATTTTGACGGAGATCCTGAGCTTTCCGCCAAGATAAGGTACGTGTATCAGAGGGAACAGCGCGGACTCGGCCATGCCGTTCTCCAGGCGGCGGGCGAGGTTAAGGGGCCGGTGCTCATCCTTCTCGGCGACGCGCTCGTTTCGGGGCCCAATCCAAGCGTGGAGATGGTCGCCGTGTCGAAGGCGAACGGCGGGGCGAGCGTGATCGGCATGGAGCGGGTTCCGCAGGAGAAGGTCAGCCGCTACGGAATCGCCGCGGTGGAAGGGTCTGTCCCCACTGCTGGCCAGTCCGCCCGGATTGTGGATCTTGTCGAGAAGCCGTCTCCGGAAGAGGCTCCGAGCGATCTTGCCGTCGCGGGACGCTATTTCCTCGACGGTGCGATATTCGGGCTGCTCGAAACGCAGCAGCCCGGTCATGGCGGCGAAATCCAGCTTACTGACTCGATACGCCGTCTTATGGAAGAGAAGCCGGTGTTCGCATACGTCTATCCCGGCAAGCGTCAGGACATAGGAAACCCCGCGGGATATTTCACCGCATTGGAGGCGTTCAATGGAAATCGTTAAGGCCAAGAGTTTTGCGCGTGCGGGTCTGCTCGGAAATCCGAGCGACGGATATTTCGGCAAGACGCTGTCGTTCGCGTTCGCGAATTTCGGTGTGGACCTGAGTCTCACGGAGTCGTCGCGCATGAGGTTCGTCCCCGGAGAGGTGGACGATGCCATGTTCGACTCTCCGGAGCAGCTTGTCCATGACCTGCGCATATTCGGCTACTACGGCGGCATCCGCATGCTGAAGGCGGTTTCGAAACTCTTCTTCGAATACTGCATGGAGCATGGCATCGAGATCCCTCGCAGGAACTTCACGGCCGAGTACAAGATCAACGTTCCGCGTCTCGTGGGCCTTTCGGGGTCCAGCGCGATCTGCAGCGCGATGCTCAAGGCTCTCATGAAGTTCTACGGCGTGACGCTTCCGGAGAAGTACGCGCCGACGCTCTGCCTGGAAGCCGAACGCGATGAACTCGGCATAAACTGCGGATATCAGGACCGCGTGATCCAGATGTACAACGGTCTCGTGTTCATGGACTTTGACAGGGCGTATCTGGAGGAGCATGGGTACGGAAAGTACGAGCGCCTTTCGCCGGCCCTGCTTCCGAACATGTATGTCGCCTACGATCCGAACCGTGCGGAGGAGTCCGGCAAGGCCCACAAGAAGGTCAAGAAGCTTTTCGAGCAGAAGCGTCCGGACGTGGTTTCCGCGATGTCAGAATTCGCCGACATCGCGCAGAAGGGGCGTGATGCGCTCGTTGCGGGGCGCAAGGGGGATCTTGCCGCGCTGATCAACGCGAATTTCGATCTGCGCGACAGCATTTTCAACGTCTCCGAGGAGAACCGCCGGATGGTCAAGGTTGCCAGGGCCGCGGGCGCGAGCGCCAAGTTCGCAGGCTCCGGCGGTGCGATCGTCGGAACGTATGAGGACGACGTCCATTTTGAGCGGCTTTCGGCCGCTCTTGCGGAGATCGGCTGCCGTACGCTCAAGCCTGCGATCGTCGAGAGCGATGAGGTTGAGATGGGCGACGACGGAGTCTGGCGCAATTCGTGACATCTCTCTCGCCGAAATATGCGATTGATTTCCGCAGACGATATCTGCGGCGTTGTGTGGTATAATGATCCGCAGAAACGGAGGTTCAGTATGGGAGAGATTTCAGTTGCGCGTAAATTGGCGTTTGCGCTTTGTGCGATGGTTGCGGGCATGACAACAGGAAACGCGTCCGCAGCTCCGCTGCCGCAGGATGTTCCGGAGCTTTTGAGGACTTTCAAGGGAGAGGCGGTATCCACGCGCGAACAGTGGGAGAAGGTCCGGGCACCGGAACTTCTCAAAGCCTTCACGACGGGCGAATACGGGCGGCGTCCGGTGGAACGTCCTGATTCGCTTGTGTTCGAGAGCGTCGAGCCGGATGTCGAGATGATGGAGGGCAAGGCGCTGCGCAAGCGTGTTCGCGCCACGTATTCGGGTAGATACGGTAAAGGTTCGTTTGAATTTACGGCTTTCATCCCGAAGGCCAATAGGAAAGTGCCGTCCTTCCTGCTCATATGCAACCGCAATCCCGATGAGAATATCGATCCTTCGCGCAAGGTGAAAAGCGGCTTTTGGCCGGCTGAGGAGATTGTCGATCGCGGCTACGCCGCCATTGCGTTCTGGAACGGAGACATCGCTCCGGATAGAAATGTCGGCAACCGCGAGGGCGTGTTTGCCTGCTTCGAGAATCCGGCGCACGGCCGCAGGCCGGACGCCTGGGGAACGCTCTCCGCGTGGGGTTGGGGCGCCAGCAGAGTTATGGACTGGATCGAAACGGAATCGCTGCTTGATGCAAAGAAAGTCGCCGTGGTAGGACATTCGCGCGGCGGAAAGACGGCTCTCGTCGCCGGTGTCTATGACAGGCGCTTCGCGATGATATGCTCGAACAATTCCGGTTGTTCCGGCGCGAAACTCAACCATATCGATCTTCCGAAATCCGAACACGTTGCGGACATCATGAGGAATTTCCCGTATTGGTTTTGCGGAAACTATGTCCGTCAGGTCAATGCCGAGAATGATTGGAATGTCGATCAGCATCAGTTTATTGCTCTTCTGGCGCCGCGTCTCGTCTGTATCGCTTCAGCCACGGAAGATGTATGGGCTGGACCGGAGGGTGAATACTACGGTGGAATTTTCGCATCTCCGGCATGGCGGCTGTATGGAAAGAAAGGCCTTGTGTCAAATGGGTTTCCTCCGCCGGAGAAGCCTCTTCAGGAGGGATGCATATCCTATCATCTCCGTACCGGCAAGCATAACCTGACTTCATATGATTGGGGTGTGTTTATGGATTTTGCGGATAGACACGGTTGGAACAGATGAGCATGGCCGATTGGTTGTATTTGTGTGTTGAAAAGCTCTGGAGGAACATATATGCGGAAGACATTCCCAGACATGGAGTTTGCGGTTCCCGGTACGGTCACGTCCACGACTGCGCACGGGGTGGTGGCCGAAGACGAATGGGGCCGGTACGCTCTTCTGAAGGGTGTGCCACCCGATGACATTTCCATATCTCCATATGAACAGGCTCTTTCTGCTTTCGAGGCCGTGGAACATGAGCTTGGTGAGATGGGGATGGATTTCTCGGACGTTGTGCGCACTTGGATATATGCGGACAGGATACTTGACTGGTACGCGGACTTCAACAGGGCGCGAAACGAGTTTTTCACGGCTCGTGGCGTGTACGACCGGTATGTTCCGGCATCCACGGGAATCGGTTGGACGAACGGTCTCGGGGCAAGACTGGTGCTTGGAGCTTTTGCGGTCAAGGCGAAAACGCCCGGTTCGGTGGAGTTCGAGGCTCTGCCTAGCCCGTTGCAGTGCCCTGCGCTCGAGTACGGTTCGAGTTTTTCGCGGGCCGCCGAAGTCCGCACTCCGGGATGGAAACGCGTGATCGTGTCCGGTACGGCGTCCATCAAGCCGAACAGCCACGATGTGGCCCATGTCGGTGACATCGACGCTCAGATCGACTGCACGCTGAACGCCGTCTCGGCGATATACGAGTCGAGGGGGTTGTCCCTCAAGAATGTCTCGGGCGCTCTCGTTTATCTGAAGGAGGAACGCTATCGCGCTAACTGGGAGGCGTGGCTGGACGCGCATCCCGAATATCCGCGAGAGCATTCCCGCGCCATCGTTGCGGACGTATGCCGGGACGAATGGCTTTTTGAAATCGAATCGGACGCGATGCAATGGAAATGACGTTCACAAGACGTTCCTTCCTCGGCGGTGCGGCGGCCCTTGCCGTCTGGCCGGCCGACCTGTGGGGCGCCGCCGGTGAAGGCGGAGCCCGCGGGCTACGCCCGTCGCAGCTTCAAGTGTGGGAGCATCCGGACGGAACCGCGACCGACAGCGTGATGGTCCGCCGTCTCTACCTTGATCTCGCCGGACGCATCCCTACGAAGCGCGAGGCGCAGGCATACGTGAATTCGAAGGATAAGGACAAGCGGGCGGCTCTTGCCGGGAAGCTCATATCCTCGAATGCGTTTGCCGATTACTGGACAATGCGTTTCTGCGATATCCTGAGGGTGAAAAGCGAATTCCCGGTGAATCTCTGGCCTAACGCCGTTTACGTGTACCATGCGCGCGTGCGGAGGTTCGTCGAGCGCAACGAGTCCTGGGAGGAGTTCGGAAGGGCGCTTCTGACCTCGCAGGGGAGCAATTTCCGCGACGCGGAGGTGAATTTCTTCCGGGCGACGGACCGGCGCAATCCCGATGGTTGGGCCGAAGCCGTTGCACAGACGTTTCTCGGGATCAGGCCGACGGAGATATCGGAGAGGCTGCGCAGGGATTTTGCCGGGTATCTTTCGAATGTCCGCATCAAGCGCACCCGCGAGTGGAAGGAGGAGATCGTGTTCGTGGACGGTCCGGACCGCCGTGCGGAACTGTGCGACAGGCTGTTCCTCCAGAATAGGCAGTCGGTGGCGGATGCATTCATGATGCGTGTCAGGGAATGGCTGTTCGGTCCCGTGGTGGGGCGCAGGCCGGTAAAGGACGCGAAGATCTGCGGGTTGAAAGACGCAGTGAGAGCCTTGGTCCTTTCGCCGGAATACGCACGCGGTTCGGTCACGGGAGGGTTCCCCGTCCGCAGGCTTGACGCCGAGATACTGGATGACGCGTTCTGCGCATTGAGCGGCATGAAGCGCAACTACCAGTCTTCGGCGCCGGAGCCGTTCACATTCATCCCTCCCGAGCGTCCGACGGTGTCCATCGAGGATGGATCGATATCCAGCGCCTTCCTCTCGCTTTTCGGACGTCCTGCCCGAGACACGGGGCTCATGGAGGAGCGCGGAACGGACGTGACCGCCAAGCAGCGGCTCTACCTCTACAATTCCGGTGATGTTCACCGCAAGCTGACGCGCGTTTCAATGCCGCGGTGGAAGCTGCCGGACGGGACGGTGCATCCGTTCCACAGGCTGAAGCCGCCGAAGCGCGTTGAGGAGCTGTATTGGCATCTTCTTTCGCGGGCACCGTCGGACCATGAACAGAAGATCGTGTCCGGCGAGTGGCGGCGGCGCAGCGACGGTGGAAAGAACAAAAAGGCGAAATACGGCGTGCTCCTGCGCGACGTCGCGTGGAGCCTCGCAAATTCAAAGGAATTCATTTTCAGGACATGAGCATGAGACCGGCAAAAAGCGTTATTGAGATCTGGCTCTGGGGCGGACCGAGCCAGCTGGAGACGTTCGACCCGAAACCGGACGCAACACGCGACTACAACGGTGGACTCAAGTCCATACCGACTAACGTTCCCGGGATCAGTCTGCACGAATGGTGGCCAAAGCTCGCCGGATGTGCCGATCTCTACTCCATCATACGTTCCATGACCCACAGGCAGTTCGGTCACGAAACGGCCACCTATCTCATGCAGACCGGACGTCTTCCCGGCGACGGAGAGGTCTACCCCGCGCTCGGAACCCTGATAGCGCAGGAAAAGCGTACGGCATACAAGGGGGATCTGCCGCCCTCGGTGATATTGACGCGCCCCAAGGGGCGTTTCAGCGAAGTGGGGTTCCTGGGCGTCGATGCCGCCCCTCTCGTGACGGGAGGCAGTCCCAACGCCTCACGGTTCGCCGTAGACGGAATTGTCGCGCCGGCCGGGATAATGGCTGAGGGGGCCAAGGACCGTTTCGAGCTTCTCTCCGGGCTTGATCTCTGGCGTTCGGAGTGCGAGGTCAACAGAGTCCTCGCATCGTCGTTCGATGCGGCCGGGAAGGAGGCGAGAAGGATCGCCGAGGGCGATGCGGCAAAGGTGTTCAACCTCTCCCTTGAACCGGATGCGGTGAGAGTCGAATACGGCAGGAACGAAATCGGGCAGACCCTGCTTGCCGCACGCCGTCTTGTGGAGTATGGAGTGCCGTACGTGACGGTGAATCTCGGAGGGTGGGATTCTCACAAGCGCCATTTCGAGACGATGAAGCGCAAAAGCGGAGAGACGGACGCGGCTGTCGCCGCATTGTTGAAGGATCTGAAGGGGAAGGGTCTTCTCGATTCGACGATTGTATGGGTGGGCGGTGAATTCGGACGGACGCCAAAGGTCGGGTGGGAGGCTCCGTGGAACGGAGGCCGCAACCACTACGCGAGGTGCTTCTCAGCGCTTGTCGCTGGCGGCGGCTTCAAGGGCGGATGCATCGTCGGCGAGTCGGACGAGACCGCGAGCAATCCCGTGAGCCGTCCGGTCTCCCCGCAGGATTTCATCGGAAGCATCTATGAACTCTGCGGAATAGACCCGGAGGGTCCTCTTCCGAACAATGTCGGCAAGAAACTGCCTATACTTCCGCCATCCACCGGCGAGGGCCGTCTCAGGGAGATATACGCATGATACGGTTTCTGACGATGTTCACCTTGGCGTCGGCTGTGTTTTCGGATGCCGCCGCCGATCCGTATGCCGGCTACATCTATCCAGCCGGAATCCAGGCGGGAACCACAAACCGGTTCATAGTCGGCGGACAGAAAATGTGGCGGCTTCGTGGCGTGCATTTCGGGTGCCGAGGCTTGAAGGTGCTGGACATCAAACCGGTGCCCCGGTTTTCTCCACCAGCAGGAATGCAGCGGAAACATCTCGTAAACTGGCTGGATGGAATCGCCAAGGGGGTCAAGACGGAGCCGGAGAAGCCGAATGATCCGCACATCACCGAATGGCGATCGAACAGATGGTGGCAGGCGTTGGGATCTCTTGAACCTCTTGAGATATCGATTGTGGAGCGGTATCTTTTCACCCCTCGCAATCCGCTTCAGGATACACCTTCAATTTCGCAGATGGCGATCGTCACTGTTGCGGCTGACGCGACGGTCAGGCCGGGCGTGTATGACGCTTCGCTCTGGAATGACGGGGGGATATCCGCTCCGCGTCCATTTGTCGTGACGGAAGCTGCACATGTGCAGGAGCCGCTGTACGCTCCTCCACATCGCGAATGGCCTGATCAGGCGGTTGCGGACGCGACGATCTCTGATGTCGTGCTTGATGGACAGATTATGCCGGGTGAGATCGATACGTTCAGCGTCAGGCTCTCCGGCGGCAAACGCTACAGGGTGAAAGTTACGGCGCGGGAGCTTCTTCCGTACATCGGTGACGCCGTTCCCGGATTTTTCAATCCTGTCGTTTCGGTCAAGGACTGTCAAGGACGGGTTGTCGCGGCGGCAGATGACAGTGAGAGGTTCCGGCCCGACCCGTGTTTTGATTTCAGGCCCGTCGAGTCCGGTGAATACAGGCTGGAGATTCACGATGTTCTTTTCCGTGGGCGTGCCGATTTCGTTTATTCGATAACGGTGGAGTCCCATGTCGCTCCGCGACGTTCGGACAGAAAGACGCTCGGCAAGAAAGGCGCTGCGGACGGTGTGCTCCGTTTCAGCGGAACCGTTGGCAAGCCGGGAGCGGTCTGCGAGCAGGAGTTCACCATCGGTAAGGAGGGGACACGGGTGCTGGAAGTGTCCGCCCGCAGAAAGGGGTCCCCGCTCGATCCCGTGCTGACCTTGCGCAGGGTGCCTGGCGGCGATGAACTCGCCCGGTGGGATGATGTGACGAACAAGGTGCTTGTAGGGACGGTCCCCCAGGCGGAATGTGATCCCGTCGGAACATACGACTTCAAGGAGCCGGGACGTTACGTGGCGGAAATCGCGGACCGTACCGGACATGGCGGGAAGGGGTATTCCTGGGATTTGGAGATTCGTCCGCCGAAGCCGCAATTCGAGGTGTATTCGACACGGTCGACACTTCCGCTCTATCGCGGACGTCCGCTGAAAGTGGATTTCGTGATTGTCAGGAAGGAAGGTTTCGCCGGAACCGTGACGCTTGAGTTTCCGAAGGATGTGAAAGCCCGCGGTCATGTTGCCACGGCAGGGGTGGACAGGGTGTCCGCCATGATCGCGTATGTCGGCAGAAAGCCGGTAGAGCTGTGTTCCGTCAAGGTTGCGGCCCGCGCCAAGATAGGCGGCAGGATGGTGCGGCGGAACGTTGTGCCGTGCGACGAATATGAACAGGCTTTCGCATGGAAGCATCTTGTTCCGGCGAAATCCTTTGTCATGCGCGCAACGCCGGGAAGGTTTCCGCCGAAAGGCGGATGCCCTGTGCGAACACCAAGGCGCTAAGCCGACTATGGACCAGATGGTTCGCCGCTGTCGAGATTTTGCCTTGATAAAAAGTCGTGGTGTTAGTTCGTTCTTGCTTATGGGACCTGTATTTGGCATAATGTCGGGGTTGAATCTTTCCGCCGCATAAGAAGGTGTGTTCTGCGGGGGGCGACGGGTCGGGTGGCCCGTTTTGCTGATGGAGAAGGGAAGATATCGACAGATTCAACATGAAGGTGGAAATAAGGTGGGCGACATTCATATATTCGGTGCGAAGCAGCACAATCTCAGAAACATTGACGTTACGATCCCGCGCAATTCCCTGACGGTCGTCACCGGATTGTCGGGGAGCGGAAAGAGTTCCCTCGCGTTCGACACTCTGTACGCGGAGGGGCAGCGCCGGTATGTGGAGTCCCTGAGCGCATATGCCCGCCAGTTCCTGGACCAGATGGAGAAGCCCGATGTCGAGAGGATCGAGGGTCTGTCCCCTGCAATTGCCATCGAGCAGCGCACGACCGGCGGCAATCCGCGTTCCATCGTTGCGACCGTAACCGAGATACACGACTATCTGCGCCTCCTTTACGGAAGCGTCGGCGTTGCGCACTGCCCGAAGTGCGGTCGCGAAGTCGTCCGCCAGTCGGCCGAACAGGTTGTCGAATCCATACTGAAACTCACCTCCGGCCCCAGACTGAAAATAATCCTCTATGCACCGGTCGTGAAGGGCAAGAAGGGACGTCACGAGGAGACGCTTGCCGAGATAGAGAGGCAGGGCTTCGCACGTGTCCGCATAGACGGCACGATGTATCCCGTCGATGAGCTTCCCGAACTCGACAAGAAGAAGAGCCACAGCATCGATGTCGTCGTGGACCGCATCGTGCTGCCATGCGACAGGACGCGACTTACGGATTCGGTGGAGCTCGGACTCAAGGCCGGGCGCGGGATGATCTACGTCGAGCATCTGCCGGACGGAGATTCCTCCGGCAAGCCGGAACAGCTTGCGTATTCGGAGCTGAACGCATGTGAACACTGCGGCATATCCTTCGATGAATTGAAGCCGCGTTCGTTCTCGTTCAATTCGCCGTTCGGTGCGTGTCCGGAATGCGGCGGACTCGGGGCGATATACTATTTCGACGAGGACCTGGTCGTTCCCGACAAGACGCTTCCTCTGCGTGAGTGCATTCATCCGTGGCGTCGCGCGGGACACAACGCCATCATGTACTACAATGCTCTGCTTGAACAGATCGCGAAGCAGTACAAGGTGAAGCTCTCCACTCCCTACGAACAGCTTGCGCCGTCATTCCGCAAGAGGCTGATGCACGGTTTCGACGACGATCTCGTCCTTCCGTGGAGGAGCGTCGACAAGCCGTTCGAGGGCGTCTTGGCGACGCTTCAGCGCCGTCTGAACGAGGCCGAGGACGATGAACACCGCGAGAAGCTCGAAATATACCAGAGCGAGAAGCAGTGTCCGGCATGCCACGGAAGCCGTCTCAGGCCAGAGTCGCGGGCGGTGACGGTCTCAGGCAGGACGATTGTCGAGGTGATGGCCATGAGCGTTAAGGACTGTCTTGCGCATTTCAGGGGGCTCGACCTGCCGCCGGAGATGAAGGACGTCCACAAGGAGATCCTGAAGCGCCTGCAGTTCCTGGACGATGTTGGACTCGACTATCTCACGCTGGACCGTCCGAGCGCATCGCTGTCGGGCGGCGAGATGCAGCGCATAAGGCTCGCCACCCAGATAGGCAGCGGACTTACGGGCGTGCTGTATGTGCTGGACGAGCCGACGATCGGGCTGCATCCGCGAGACAACGAACGTCTCATCGCCACGCTCAAGGGGCTGCGGGACAAGGGCAACACCGTTGTGATCGTCGAGCATGACGAAGAGATGATGCGTACCGCGGACTGCATAATCGATCTAGGCCCCGGGGCCGGACGCGAGGGCGGCAATTTGATGTATCAGGGGGATTTCAAGGGGCTTCTCAAGTGCGGTTCCCTGACATCCGACTACCTCACCGGCAGAAAGAAGGTCGCACCATCCACCATCACCCAGCAGCCAACTGACAGCTACCTTACCATCTCCGGTTGTGCGGGGCACAATCTCAAGAACGTGTCCGTGCGGATTCCCGTCGGTGCGTTCACGGTTGTCACAGGCGTGTCCGGCTCCGGAAAGTCGACTCTGATAGATGAAACGCTCAAGCGCGAGCTGATGCGCCGTTTCTACAGGGCGAAAGCGAAGCCGGAGAAGTTCAGGAAACTCACAGGGGACGAGAACTTCGACAATATAATCGAGATCGACCAGTCTCCAATCGGGCGTACGCCGCGTTCCAATCCGGCCACGTACGTCGGGTTCTTCTCCGACATACGCGAACTCTTCGCGCAGACCGAGGGCGCCAAGGCGCGAGGATATACGCCTGGCCGGTTCAGCTTCAACGTGAAGGGCGGGCGCTGCGAAACGTGCGGCGGCGACGGAGTGCGCAAGCTTGAGATGAGCTTCCTTCCCGATGTGTACATCACATGCGAACAATGCGGCGGACGGCGCTTCAACAAAGAGACGCTTGAGGTCCGCTATGCCGGGAAGAACATAGCCGAGGTTCTGGACATGACGGTCGCCGAAGCGTACGAGTTCTTCGGAAAGGTGCCGCGTCTTGCGAACAGGCTTAAGACGCTTGTGGATGTCGGGCTGGGCTATCTTGGTCTTGGCCAGCCCGCCACCACGCTCTCCGGCGGCGAAGCGCAGCGCATCAAGCTCGCGACGGAACTGTCGCGCCGTTCGACGGGGAAGACTCTCTATCTTCTCGACGAGCCGACGACCGGGCTTCATTTCGACGACATCGCAAAGCTGATGACGCTTCTCCTGAAGCTTCGCGATGCGGGCAACACCGTCGTCGTGATCGAGCACAACATCGATGTGATGCGCTGCGCGGACTGGATAATAGACCTTGGACCCGGCGGCGGCGATGCCGGCGGCACGCTTGTGTGCGAAGGCCCGCCTGAGAAGATCAAGTCCTGCAAGGCATCGGTCACCGGACGATTCCTCTGAGATGTGTGCCATGTCAAGGATTGAAGAGGGGTTGGCCCGATGCGCCATGTTCGGCATGAAGCCTGGTCTGGAGTCCGTCCGCCGGGTATGCGCTTCGCTCGGCGATCCGCAGGATGCGCTGAAAGTCGTGCATGTCGCGGGCACCAACGGCAAGGGCGCAACATGCGCGCTTGTCGAGTCGGCGTTGAGGGCGGCAGGGTTCAGGACCGGACGCTATACCAGCCCCCATCTTGTGTCGCTTGCCGAGCGTTTCATGCTGAACGGAAGCCCGGTCGACGAAAAGCTGCTTGATGAAGCGTACGGTTCGGTTCCCGGAACGGAAGGGCTGACGTATTTCGAACTTTTGACGGCTACGGCGTTTGAACTGTATCGCAGGGAACGGGTGGATTGGCTCGTGCTGGAGACCGGACTCGGCGGACGGCTTGACGCCACAAACGTAGTCAGGCGGCCTGCCGTGTGTGTGATAACGCGCATAGGCCTCGACCACTGCGATTGGCTCGGCGGAACAGTGCGCGAAATTGCCGCTGAGAAGGGCGGCATAATAAAGCAGGAGGTTCCGGTGGTGCTTGGCGCGATGCCGGACGAAGCCCGCGAGACGATAGAGCGGATCGCCGCCGAACGCGGATCGCCTTGCGTTTATGCTCCGGACGAGATGTCTGACCGGGACATACCGGACGGATTTGCCTTGGACGGAAAGTTCAACCGCGAGAACGCATTGACGGCATTGGCTGCATTGCAGGTGATAGGTGTCGAACGGTCTGCGATTGAGCGTGGATTTGCGTCTGTCGTATGGCCCGGTCGCTTTCAGAGGATCGTCAAGGGCGGCAGACGGTTCATTGTTGACGGGGCGCACAACCCGCCGGCGATGCGCGCGCTTGTGGATTCGCTGAAGGCCGAGGCGGCAAAGGGCACGGAAGGATTTCCCGTCAGGTCGGTGATATGCGGTTTCTGCGGAGACAAGGATGTAGAGGCGAATCTTTCGCTGCTTCGTGAGGTGGCGGAATGCGGCATGGCGGTTCCGATACGCAATCCAAGGTCGCTTGCCGCCGCGGCCACGGCCGGGAAGATGCGCGAGGCGGGATTCCCTGATGTCCGGTCGTGCGAATCGCTGGAAGAGGCGTTATCGGTTGCTCCAGACGGAACCGTTGTATGCGGTTCCCTCTTCCTTGCGGGAGAGTCTTTGGAGATTCTTTCGCCGTTGTCCGTCGGCAACGGGCATTTCGCACCCAATGAATATCTCCGGTAGTTCCGCCACGTGGGTGCATGAAGATGGTCCATGGCTATTGCCGCGTTGTCCATTGCGGTTGCCATTTGACATAAAGGCGTGTTTTTGATATTCTACGCAACCGTTTTTTCCAAAGGGGAAAAGGCGAAGCGAACGGCGGGGAGATATCCAACTCCACGTCAAAGCGGATTAGTTTACTATAACTCGATAGAAAGGAAAATAAAATGGATATGCCTACCTCGGCCCTTACGGGTCTTTCACTCAAGGATCTCTTCGACGCAGGTTTGCACTTCGGTCATCAGACGAAGCGCTGGAACCCTAAGATGAAGGGTTATATTTTCGATAAGCGCAATGGTATCCACATCATCGACCTCACGCAGACTGTCACGCTCCTCGACGAAGCGGCGGCGTTCCTCAAGAAGACCGTTCTCGACGGCAAGAAGGTTCTTTTTGTTGCCACGAAGAAGCAGGCACAGGAGCTCGTGAAGGTTGCTGCCGAAGAGTGCGGCCAGTACTACATGACGGAGCGTTGGCTCGGCGGCACGCTCACCAACTCCAAGACCATCCGCGGCTCCGTAAAGCGCATGCGTCAGATTCAGGCTCTTGCCCGCCAGAACAATGGCGAACTCTCCAAGCACAAGCAGGAGGCCTCCATGCTTCGCCGCGAGCTCAGCAAGCTTGAGAAGAACCTCACGGGTATCGCTGATATGGCGGATCGTCCCGGCGCAGTGTTCGTCGTCGACGTCTGTCGCGAGGCTAATGCCGTCAAGGAGGCTGTGCGTCTCGGCATCCCCGTGGTTGCTCTTGTCGACACCAACGCAGACCCTGATCCAATCGATTATGTCATTCCCGGCAACGACGACTCCGTGAAGGGCGTAGAGATGGTCGTAAAGGGTATTGTGAAGGTCATCAAGGAGGCCAACGACGAGTATTCTGCCAAGGCCGCCGAAGAGTCCGCCAAGCGTGAGCAGGAGCGCAAGGAGCGCGATGCCGCAGAGAAGGCCGCCCGCGCCGAGCGCAAGGCCAGGGCCGCTGAGGAAAAGGCCGCCAAGGGCGAAGCTGCCGTCAAGACCGCCGTTCGCGGCAAGAAGGCCGGCGCTCTCTCCAACGCCGTGAAGCAGGCCGCTCGTGCCGCCAAGGAGGCTGCCGAGTCTAAGGCCAAGGCTGATCTCGCCGCCAAGCGCGCCGCTGGTGTCGCCGCTGCTGAGGCAGCCGTCGCAGAGGCCGAGGCTCCCAAGGCTGAAGAGGCTGCCGCCCCCGCCGCTGAGTAATCGGCATCAATATCGTTTAAAGAAAGGTTTTTTGAAATGGAAATCACAATTGCAATGATCAAGGAGCTTCGTGAAGCCACCGCCGCCGGAATGGGCGCGTGCAAGGAGGCTCTTCAGGCATCCAACGGCGACATGAAGGAAGCCGTGAAGTATCTCCGCGAGAAGGGTCTCGCTGTTGCCGCCAAGCGCGTCGACAAGGAGTCCAAGCAGGGCATCATTGCCCTCGCCGAGGCTGCCGACAAGAAGACCATGGCTCTCGCCGAAGTCAATTGCGAGACGGACTTCGTCGCCAAGACTGAAGCGTTCATCAAGTTTGTTGACGATGCGGCCAAGGTCGCTCTCGAAGGCAAAGACATCGAGGCTACGCTCAAGGATGACTACCAGATGCTTCTCACCAAGACGGGTGAGAACGTGAAGATCCGCCGCAGCGAGCGTTATGCGCTCGAGGGCGCGGGTGTGCTCTCCGGCTACATCCACATGGGCGGCAAGATCGGCGTGCTCGTCGAGCTCGCTTGCGAGAAGGATGATCAGGCTCTCGCAGATGCGGCTCACATGATCTGCCTCCAGATCGCTGCCAACGCTCCGAAGTACATCAACCCCGAGGACGTTCCGCAGGAAGAGATCGATGCCGAGCTCGAGATCAAGCTCAACGCGCTCAAAGAGCAGAAGGGCAAGCTTCCTCCGGAGCAGGCTCTCGTCGGAATCAAGAAGGGCATGGCCGCCAAGTACTGCACGCAAATCTGCCTTATCAAGCAGGACTATGTCGCAGACGCAGACATGACCGTTGAGAAGTATCTTGACGGCATCGCCAAGAACATCGGCGCCGCCATAACGGTAAAGCGCTTCGCGCGTCTCCAGCTCGGAGCATAAGATAGCCCGTGCAGACGCAACAGAACCGACTGTTCCTCTTGGGGAGCTGTCGGTTTTGTGTTTACAAGGAATTAGGTCCATTGCTGCCATGGCGGGTGTTTTCTTCAGTCTATTAACATTCCGTTAATATATGTTTGATACATTTGAGACATTTCTGAAGAGGAAAGGACACGAATTTATGGAGGCCAATGACAGATTTAGATATTCCGTTCTGCGGTTGTGGCGCGGGATCGGTTGTTTTGGTATAATCCCACACTTCGAAAGGACAAAGACGAAATGCTGAAAGTTGAAAATCTGAAAAAGAACTTCGGTTCTTTCCAGGCTGTGAAGGGCGTATCCTTCTCTGTCGGAAAGGGCGAAGTGCTTGGGTTCCTCGGCCCTAACGGCGCCGGAAAATCTACGACAATGCGGATGGTCACCGGTTTCATTCCGCCATCGTCCGGTACGGCCGTGATCTGCGGCCACGACATACTCAAGGATCCTGTCGCCGCAAAGTCGTGCATCGGATACCTGCCTGAGAATGCGCCTTCCTACCGTGCGATGACGGTCGAGGCGTTCCTCGAGTTCATCGCGAAGATCCGCGGATTCAACGGTGCGGAGGCGAAGGCCAAGGTCGAGGCGGTTCTCGAGAAGGCCCGTCTTACGACGGTCGCGCGCCAGACGATCGATACGCTCTCCAAGGGCTACCGCCAGCGCACGTGCTTCGCTCAGGCCATCATCCACGATCCGAAGGTGCTCATCATGGATGAGCCGACGGACGGCCTCGATCCGAACCAGAAGTACGTGGTCCGTGAAATGATCAAGGAGATGGCGTCCGAGAAGGCAATCATCATCTCCACCCACATTCTCGAAGAGGTCGATGCGGTGTGCACGCGCGCAATCGTCATCGCCCAGGGTGAAATCAAGGCCGACGGCACGCCGGAGGAGCTCCGCAAGATGGATGCGTCCGGCAAGCTTGACGTCGTGTTCCGCAATCTCACGATGCAAGGGGAGGGCAAGTAAGCCATGTTCAAGTGCAAGAACTGCAACATCAGGACGGTGTTCGGACGCGAGTTCAAGAGCTATTTCGACTCGCCTGTCGCCTATGTGTTCCTCGTGGCGTTTCTCGTTCTCGCGGGATTCCTCACGTTCGGAGTGGCCATGCTCTATGAGCGTCGCCAGGCCGACCTTACCCCGTTCTTTTTCTGGCATCCGTGGGTGTACCTCCTTCTGGTGCCGGCGGCCACGATGGGTTCGTGGGCGGAAGAGCGCCGCAACGGCACGATCGAGCTTCTCCTGACGCTCCCCGTGACGCTTACGCAGGCTCTCGTCGGAAAGTTTCTCGCCGCATGGGCGTTCATCGGCATCGGCCTGGCGCTGACGTTCCCCGTGGTCGCGACGACCGCATGGCTCGGTTCCCCCGACTGGGGCGCTGTGTTCTGCGGATATCTCGGCAGCTTCCTGCTCGCGGGCGCGGCGACCGCCATCGGCGTGTTCGCGTCCTCGCTCTCGCGCAGTCAGGTTATCGGTTTCGTCGCAGCCCTCGCCATCACGTTTGCGATGCTGCTCATCGGATTTGATCCCGTTGTCAACGCCGTCGCCGGCTGGGGCGTGCCTGCCGCCGTCGTGAATGCGGTCGCGTCATGCTCGCTCATGTCTCATTTCGAGTCGCTGCGCCGCGGCGTCATCGACTTCGCTGACATCGGCTACTATGTGGCGGTGATGGTGTTCATGCTCGCCGCCGCGCATGCAGCCACCGACGGACAGAAGAACGGCAGGTCCAAGGGCGCCCTCGGTCTCATGCTCCTCGCCGCCGTGCTCGGAGCCGCGAACCTCATCCTCGCGTCCATGTCTCTCCGCATCGACCTCACCGCCGAAGGCCTCTACACGCTATCCAAGGGTTCCAAGGCAGTGCTCGGCAAACTCGACGAGAACGTCACGCTGAAGTTCTACTTCAGTTCGTCCTCCGCCGAAACGCCCATGGCGATCAAGACCTATGCGAATCAGGTCCAGAGCCTCCTCAAGGAGTACGAGCTTGCCGGAAACGGAAACATCGTGCTCGAGGCCTACGATCCGAAGCCTGATTCCGATGCCGAGGAGTGGGCGCAGCGCTACGGCGTCGAGCCGCAGAACGTCACGCCGTTCGGCCAACCCATGTACTTCGGCCTCGTCGCCGTGTGCGGCGACCGTGAAGAGACTCTTGCCCGCTTCAGCCAGCGCACCGAATCCACGCTCGAGTACGACGTTACGCGCCTCGTTACGCGCGTCGCGTGGCCGGAGCGTCCCGTGCTTGGTCTCATGACCTCACTCCAGGGCGTTATGGGCCAGCAGCCGAACCAGATGATGATGATGCAGGGTCAGCGTCCGCAGCCCGGCTGGGCGGCGTTCACGGAGCTCTCCAAGGACTATGAAGTGCGCGAGATATCGCCGACCGCGGAGTCCATCGACAGCGACGTGAAGGCTCTCGTCGTGCTCCACGCCAAGGATCTCTCCGAAAAGACCCTCTTCGCGATCGATCAGTTCGTCATCAAGGGCGGACGTCTCATCGCGTGCGTCGATCCGTTCAGCGTGATGGACATGCTTTCCTCCCGCCAGCAGCAGAATCCGATGATGATGCAGATGGGCGGACAGGACGGTCCCTCCACGCTCGGCAAGCTCTTCGACGCATGGGGCGTTTCGTTCGACACCTCCAAGCTTGTCGCAGACCTTGCCGCGGCAACCAAGCTCGGCGCCGGCAACGGCCGCGCCGAAGAGAATCCGGCATTCCTTTCGCTCACGTCCGCCAACATGGATGATGGCGACATCGTGGTCTCCGGCCTCACCCAGGTCATGCTTCCGTTCTCCGGCGCTCTTTCGTTCGCCAAGACGGACGGGCTCGAGTTCGAGCCTCTCATGACGACCTCGGCCGACAGCGCATGCATGATCGACCGCATGGGCGCCCAGTTCGGAATGGGTGCGATGATGAAGGAGCTCCGTCCCGACGGCGTGAAGCGCACGCTTGCGGCGCGCCTCTCCGGCACGTTCAAGACCGCGTTCCCGAAGGGGCCGGACTGGACGGAAGGCTCCACGAACGCCATTCCCGAGGTCGTCGCATCCGGAAAGGGCGCTGTCGTGATATTCGCCGATTCCGACTTCCTCGCGGACAACTTCTGCGTCCAGACGATGAACACGATCTTCGGGCCAATCGCCCAGCCTATCAACGACAACCTCGTGCTGTTCTCCAACATCATCGAGCAGTACGCCGGTCGCGAGGAGCTCATCGGCGTCCGTTCTCGCGGGCCGTCGAACCGTCCGTTCGTGAAGGTCAACGAGCTTGAGGCCAAGGCGATGGCCAAGTGGCAGCGCAAGCAGAGCGAGCTTGAGGCCGCCCTTCAGGAGACGCAGCAGCGCCTCTCTGCGCTCCAGAAACAGAAGAGCGGAAACGACCGCATGATACTCTCCCGCGAACAGCAGGAGGAGATCGACCAGTTCCGCAAGGTCCAGGCCGACACGCGCCGCCAGCTCAAGAACGTCCGCAAGGAGCTCACCGCCGACATCGACAGCCTCGGTCTCATGCTCAAGGTGCTGAACATCCTCGCAATCCCCGCGCTGGTCGTGTTCTTCGGCATCTTCCGCGGTCTCAAGCGCAGAAAGCACTAAGGGAAAGGTTTACAGGAAATGACCAACAAGAATCTGGTAATTCTCGCTGCCGCAGCCGCCGTTCTCGGCGGAGCGGCGTACTTCTGCAACTCCGGACGCAAGATCAAGTCGTCCAACCTCAACGGCAAGCCCGTCCTTCCGGCGTTTGACGTGTCCGAGGTGGCGAAGGTCGATGTCGGCGGCAAGGTGACTCTTGCCGCCACCGACAGTGGTTGGGTGATTGATTCCCTCTACGGCTATCCGGCGGATGTCACGAAAATCCGCGAGAACCTTCTCAAGCTCAAGGACCTCACCGTCGGTCAGACCGCCCGCGGCCAGAAGATCGAAAGCGGCACGAAAGTGGATCTCAAGAATGCGAAGGGCGCGGTCCTCGCCTCTGTCACGCTTGGCGAACAGCATATGTCCAAGCCGCGCGGTCAGGCCGCGCAGTTTGGCGGCGGCGGTTACCCCGATGGCCGCTACGTGAAGTTCGGCGACGGCGTGGTGCTGGTCAAGGATTCGCTCGACGCGTTCGACGGCGATCCGAAGAAGTGGTGCGAATCGCGCATCTGCTCCGTTCCGTCGGCTGACGTGAAGGAAGTCTCCTACACCAAGGACGGCAAGACGGTCAAACTGACGCGCAAGGACTCCACCTGGAATCTTGAAGGGCTTGGCTCCAAGGAGGAGTTGGATTCCTCCAAGACGTACTCGCTCGATTCCGCGCTCTCGTATCTGGACTTCAACAACGTCGCCGATCCGAAGAAACCCGAGGCTGAGTTCGGTTTCGCTACGGGCAGCGTGTACGCGGTGTCCTTGAAGAATGGACAGAGCTATACGGCCAAGATCGGAAACGCTTCGGGGGCTGACCGCTACTTCAAGGTTTCGGCGGCGTTCGCGCCGGTCGGAACCAACGCCACCGAGAACGCGACGCTTGAAAAGGCCGTCAAGGACTTCAACGCCAAGGTAGGCAAGTGGACATACCTAATCTCGTCCTACTCCGCCGATTCGATGAGCAAGTCCCGCAAGGATCTCGTTAAGGCGAAGGAAGAGCCGAAGAAGGACGAAAAGAAGGACGACGGCAAGTCCAAGAAGTGATATCGATTTGGATATCCGAATAAAAGGAAAGGCAGGGATATTCAACCCCCTGCCTTTCATTGTGCGCGACGGTATTTCAGATATGCACTGCATGAGCGAAGCGTATCTTGTTGATGGCGTCAGGCGCTTGCCTGCAAAGAACCTGCCGTCAGCCTGAAGGTTGACGGGTGAGTCTATTCGTGTAGTACCCCGCACGCGCTCACACGTGAATATTCATTGAGATGACTTGCTTTCGCTTCTGGGAGATTTAGAGAATAGGAGAAAATGAGAATAGATTCTGAAAACTCTCCTAAACTCCGAATCTCCGAAGCTCTAAGTAGCGAAAGCAAAAGCCAAATTAAGCGTCGTGTCCAGAACTAAACGCAAGTTCTGAAAGTTACTGCAAGTCGAGTCTGTAATTTCTGGCAAATGTTTGGTTTTAACGCGGAGGCACAGAGTTTCATAAGTTGGGTAAATTGTCGACAAGGCTTATTTTTTTTTGGGGGCAAAAACAGGATTTGATGCAAAATATCTTGATCCAAGGCCGGTTGAACTTGCGGTTACGTATTCGACTTTGGATATATGTTTGTTCTTGCTTGACTATCAAGGCAAGTTAAAGCGTTCTGTATTAAACTGTCAATATTGTACCATTATATTGTGTGTGAAGGAATACTCTTTGCAGAGATGACGCAATCGGTCACTCAGATGGTCATTGCGCCGCTGGCGCGACCACGAAAGCTGCGGCGGTGACGAATCGCGCATGACGCGCGATTGAACCGTCGTTGTCCGCCCTCGCTTTAAGGCTTTGCCTTAAGTGGTGCGTCCATCTCCGTTTCCCCCTTGCGGGGCTCGTCACTTGCCGCAGACACGAAACGGCTCTTCGAGCCGTCACGAAAAGCACGAAAATTGTGGGGAACGGTTTGGGATTCAGCATGTTTAGTAGGTTCAGGAAGTTTGGGATGTTCAGGAGGGGGAGAATGCCGGAACTAAACTTTCTAAACCTTCCAAACATTCTAAACCTTTCGTGAACCTTCGTGACGGCGGAGCCGTTTCGTGGTCGCGCCAGCGGCGCAAAACTGGTTGACCGGGCGCAATGATTTATCCAGAAGTAAACGCAACTTTCCTTCCCAGGAAGGAATAGTAGGGAAAGACACCACTATCGATACTACCCAATAAACTTAGGAAGTAAATGCAAATGGAACTTGCATTTACTTCTGGAGATGACGGGACTGGTGATGTGCTGATATGCCGGATGAAAGTATTGTGCTTATTGTGCTTATGTGATATAATCGGCGGCAAAAAGAGATTCACATTCAACCGAAAGGATTTTAACAAGCCATGAGACATATTGGATGCATTCTCTCTACGTTGGTGCTCGCATCATCCGTCTCGGCGATGACACCCGGCGGAGTGCGCAAAAAATTCATCGCGCTGAATTTCGATACGTTCTTCAACGCCCCGTCGAACGTGCTCGCGCATGCCGAGGCTCTTAATGCGGTGCCGTGGCTCGACGGTGTCGCCGTCACGCTCCGCGACGTCCCGGTGAAGACGACCGAGGGACAGACCGTAATGTCGGAAACCCCGAAAATCATGCAGCTCGGTCACGTATGGTCGCGTGAGGGCGTGAAAGACCAGATTCCGTATCTGAGCGGCATTGTCGGTTATCCCAGACTTAAGGAAAGCTTTCTTCTGGCATGGATCAGTCCGTCGGGGAAGCAGAATCGCATCGCATGGACCGATGACGAGGGGTGGGCCCGTTTCGGCGACAATCTTGCCGTTCTTGCGTGGCTCGCGAAGAGGTCCGGGCTCAAGGGACTCATGCTTGACCCAGAAGAATATTCCTGCGCACTGCAGTATCTCTACACCGAGGCGGATAGGGACGTCTCGTTTGTGCAGTGTACGGAACTGGCCCGCAGGCGGGGCCGCGAGGTCTTTTCTCGTGTATTCAGGGAATTCCCGGATGGCGTGTATTTCTTCCTCTGGACGATGGAGCATCACGTGCGCTGTTTTGCCGACCGCCGGGCGACGGATCCGAAAGGCATGTCCGACGATGCCGGCGAACTTCTCACCTGTTTCTACAACGGCATGCTTGACGTGATGCCTCCGACGGTGCGCTTTGTCGACGGGGCCGAGCATTACAGCCTGACGGCGACGAAAGACATGTACTGGAAAGGCGCGCTCAACCAGCTTGTCGGCGCTCGCGCATTCGTAGCTCCGGAAAACTGGGCGAAATACCGTTCGCAGCTGCTTGTCGGCAATACGCATTATCTCGACATGTTTTCCAGATTCGCCAATCCCCGCTCGTGGTGGTATCACGGACCGGTGGACGGTTCGCGTCTCAACCATCTGCGCATCAATCTTGAGCAGTCGCTGCAGGTGGCGGACGAATACGTATGGATATACGGTGAAAACGGACGGCTCATCGACTGGAAATGCGCCGTCACCAAGAATCAGGAGGCGACCGACAGGCGCCGTCTGTGGGAAGATGTTATTCCCGGCATGACCGAAACGATGATGCTCGCCAAAGATCCCGACGCTTTTCTCGAAATGCGCAAGAAAGAATACTCCGCCCGCGGGGAGCTTGTCAACCTCGCCAAGGATTGCAAAAGTGTTCCGGTAAAGTATTCGTATTCATCCGAGGGTAAAGAGTTTTCTTCAAAGACAGTCCGCTCCGTTAAGGGCGTTATACCCGGTGAGATTTATGAGGTTGCCCAGGAATTTCGTTCTAACGCCAAGGACAGGCTCCCGACGGTCATGGTCGAGTGGCGCGCTAAGGGTAAGAGCGTCGCCGGGAAGTATGCGACGCGCCTGGAATCCGCATCCGGCAATCCTGCCGACTGGTGCTGGGTACGCAAGACGGTGACCGTTCCCGAAGGAGCCGACGAACTTGTCCTTAAATTTTCTGCTGTCCTTAAGCCGGGCGAGTCGGTTACTCCCCGTAAAACCGAAATCTTTAAAATCGAAGACGCGTACGGCGCGTTCAAGGCGTCGGTTAAGAGCGGCTCCCGTCAGGCCGGAAAGAAATCGGGCGGGAAGTGGGTATACGATGAGAAAAAGAAGCTCCTTACCGACGGCAACTGGACTCTTTCGACGCAATACGCCAGAGGCGATATGACGAAGACGAAGCTTTCGGTAAACGGAGCCAAGGCACCCGGCGCCGGGGTGCTTGATTTTACCGATGTCGAGAAGGATACGGGTAAAAAGGTTGTTTCAATCAGCGGCTTTGCCCGCAATACGGCGATTACGGAACTCATCGGACCGGATGTCACAAGCACGGGAATGGACGCAATGCGCTTCTGCTACAATCTTCGCCGCGTCACACTCTCTCCGAACCTCGAACAGTTGACGACGTCGTCTTTCGCCTACTGCACCAATCTCGTCGAGTTCTCGCCGCTGACGTTACCGAAGGGCATTAAGCTTGCCGGCGTTTCCCAGTTCCAGAGCTGCAACGCGCTTGTCGGCGACTTCGTCTACGAGGGGACAGACCCGCTCCCGGGCAGTTTCTTCGCCGGCTCCTCCATTAGCTCGCTGCGAGCACCGAACTGCACTGAGCTGAAGCGCGGGTCGCTCTCGGGCTGCCGCAATCTTAAGTATCTTTCGTTTGCCGAAAAGAAAGAGTTTGCGGATGCGTCCGAGCGCAATAAGTTTTTCAAGGATGCGCGGGCTCAGGCGGGAATACTTTTCAATCTCATTGAGAAAAACGTCAAGGGGTTTGACAGCCTTAAGTCTCCTCGCGACTTGCGCGTTATGGTCAATCCTCGCCCGTCGGTTAAGGGGGTTAAGCCGGGCGAACTGTACGGGGTTTCGATTTCTTGCCGCAAAACGGCGTTTACGGGTTCTGACTTCTTCCGCATTAAATGGCTTAAGGAAGGCCGTCAGCTCGCGTGGGATACGGAGCGACCTTTTGGCATGAAGGGTATGCGTGAAAACGGCGTCTGGCGTTCAGGATCGGTGCTGGTCCGCGTACCGGCAGAGGCCGACGAACTTGTCCTCGAGGCGGGGGCCACGGTGAAGCCCGGCGAAACGTTCGAGTTCGATAAGGTCGAAATCTTCAAACTCGGTGACCCGCTGCCCGTATGGCCGGCGGAATGCGAACGGGAAAAAGGATCTCGATAAGAAAGGAGAGAAAAATGATCAAAAAAAAAATCAAAACCATAGTGGCATTTGTTCTTATGTTTGCAACAGGCGGTTTCGCGCACGGTGCATGGACGTATGCCGACAACGGTGATGGTACCGGTACGCTGTCCGACGGAACATGGACGTTTCCCGCCAAATGCAAGACGGACACCCGAAACCTGACTGTAAACGCAAACCTCGGCTCTTCAACAGCTACGGAGCCTTGTGTCATCGATTTTACGTCTATAGAAGGTGGGTATAAAGTCGTTGAATTCAATCTGTTCTCAAGTTACAATGGGGAATATGTTAGTGATACCAGAGGTTCTAAACTTTATTCGTATAGAGGTCTTATCAGTGAATTTATCGCACCCGATTGCACTAAGATAACGGGTTCGGGATGTTTCTACTGTTGTACTAATTTGACAAAGGTAGTTTTGAACGAATCAACCGTATTAAGTGAACGGGCATTTCAAGGATGTAATTCATTATCGACATTTATTCCCAGAAGGTTCACCCAAATCACGTCTTTAGGTGCTTATGTGTTTGGGGGGTGTTCATTGATCGAGGGTGAATTAGAATTCCCCAAATGTACATCTTTAAATCAGGATGTATTCAGCAACTGCTCAAAGCTTGGTGTCATAAAAGCGGAGAATGTTACCAGTATTGGGCAGAGTTCTTTTGCCAAATGCTCTAATCTTTCGAATATCGTCCTATCGACAGCCGTAACAAAAATATGCAACTATGCTTTTAGCGGATGCGCAAAGATCACTACGGAGTTTGTCCAAGGTCTTCTTAACAAAGAATTGAAGCAGTTGGGGAATTCGATGACGGATCGAAAAGGCTGTTTTATGAATTGTGCGGGACTTACCGGTTCGCTCGTGTGGAACTTACCGAATCTGAATACCAATGCTGTTCCTGATGACTGTTTCAACGGATGCAGTTCGCTTGAACGGGTAGAGTTCAAAACTCCAGTCTCTGTTATTGGAGATGCAGCTTTTAGAAACATAAAGAGTGGAGCTGAAATATTTCTGCATGAAACTCCGGTTGAAACCTATGGTTCATATGCCTTTGCCACTGCTGCGGCTCCATTCCCTAAAGTTTATATCAAAGGAAATAATGATACTTGGCTTGATCGGATGTATTCGAACCCCAAAAACCATCGTATATTAAAGGATGAATTCAACGACCTTCAATATGTCTCAAAGAATAGATCAGACATCGGGTGGACAAAAATTGTAAAGGATTGGCTTATGAAAGATACCTCAATGTATCATAAAGACGCTGACGATATCATAGTCAACGACAAAAAGGTGCTTGCGTTTGTGATGAGCGACACTAATGCCGGCTGCTGGGTGCTTAGGGCTCCATTGGAGAAGAAGGGCTTCCGGTTCATTCTCCGGTGATGGCAGTGGAGGAACAGAAGCCTCTTTCTCATCGGCGGAACACCGCACATGTAAATAAAATTAAAACACTTTATATATCCGAATAGACGGTAGGTTTGATCAGAGAAAAACATAACATGAAGAAGAGATTACCATTTTCCATCGATAGGGAACGTGATTTACCGTTGATTTCCCAGATTGTCGAAGGAGTGACACAGGCCGTTCAGGCGGGCATGTACAAGCCGGGTGACATTCTGCCGGGATTCCGGGAGATCGCGGAGGAGCTTGGTGCGTCCTTGATTGTTGTCAGGGCGGCCTTCGCCCGTCTGGCGGATGATGGCTTCGTCTGCCGCAGGCGCGGGGTGGGCACCATTGTCCTGGATCCGGGAAGTAAGCCTTGGCGCGGACATGTGGTGATAGCCTCCATCGAAATACGCGAGAACCATCTTATTTCGGCGATGACCGGTGCCCTGCGCCAGAAACTGATGCAGGCCGGCTATCTGGTTTCATTCGTTCCTTTCGGCGGCAAGCCGGGCGCGTACGATTTCACCCATCTGGAATCAGTGCTTAAGGGACCGGTTTCGTTTGTCGTATCCACCAGCTGTTCGCCGAAGATCGAAGAATTCCTTCAGCGTTTCAATATCCCGTTTGCCGTATTCGGCGACTCTAAAAAGGCTGTCTGCAATGTTTCCATAGATACTGCCGAGGCGGTGGACGCCTTTGTGCGGCATTGCATGGCTTCGGGGGTGAGGCGGGTGCTGGAAGTCACGGTGGGAAGCCAGACCGCCAGAGTGGTCCATGCACTCCGACGTTCCGGCATTGAATGCGAATGCTGGCCCATAGTGCGTAAAGGGGGCATTGAGGAAATATCCTGCGCCACATTGAAGGCGTTCTACGGAAAACTCTCGATGGAGGGGAAATCGTGGCTTCCGGACCTGATCTATTTCAACGATAATTTTGCGAGCCAGAATGCGCTTCTTGCGCTTGTCGAGTCCGGGGTGGACATTCCCGGCGACGTTCGGTTCGTGACCTGGTCAAATGCGGGCGAAGGACCGTTTTGGCGCAAGTCTCTTGCCAGAATAGAAATCGATCCGTTCGACGCCGGACGCGTTTTTGCCGATTGCGTGCTCCGTCATCTTGAATCGGGGGGAAGAGAGCCTTCGTTCTCGTCGATAAAACCGGTGTACATACCGGGAGAGACTTTCCCGGCTGAAAAACGTAAAGGAGAATAGACCCATGTTTCCGTTGAAGATGCGCATGATCTGTCTTGCCGCCGGCGCGGTGTCCGCGCTGTGCGTTTCGGCGCAGCCCGGTGCGAAGAAGGTTATCGCGACCGGCTGGGATACGTTGCGCGTTTCGCCCGAGGAGGTTCTCGCGAGCGCCTCAAAATTCGCCGCTTCCGGAATCGACGGCGTCAACCTGAAGTTTACGACACATACCGGCAGCGGTGAAAAGCTGGAGAGTTCCGCAATCTTTTCCGGGGTGGAGTTCAAGTACGAAGATGTCAAGAGTTACGTTCCCGTATTTCGGAAAATCGCCGCCGCTCCAGGTCTTGCGGAATCTCTCTTGACCGTATGGTGGACGCCGCGTGAAGGGCAGCGGCTCAGATGGAATGACGATTCCGGCTGGCGTCTGGTAGCCAGAAACATGGGCGTCATGTCGAAGCTTGCGAGGGAAGGCGGATTGAAGGGGCTGTTCCTCGACTGGGAGGACTACAGCAAGGTCGGACAGTTCACACGCAAAGATGAAGATCCTCCGCTGGAGGAAACGATGCGTCTTGCGCGCCGACGCGGCCGTGAAGTCGGCGGCGCCGTGTTCAAGGAGTTCCCGGACCTCGTGTTCTTTTCCTATTGGTGGCTGTGTGCCGAATCCCATATCGCAACTCTCAATGCGGAAGAACAGGCGTACGCACTCAAAAAATCCGTGTGGACCGCCTTTGTCGACGGTATGTTTGACGTGATGCCTGACGGCGTGAAGATGATCGACGGACGCGAACACTATCATCTCGAATCGTTCCGTCGCGACTTCTACCGCCACTCGTCGCTCATTCAGACTTCATGCCAGTCGCTGCTTTCTCCGGAAAACCGCGCGAAGTACCGCCGGGCGATTTCGGTTTCGTTCGGACACTACCTCGACATGTACACGAACGACGAGTCCGCCGGACATTGGTATTACGGTCCCGAAGGCGGATCTCGCCTCGAACATTTCCGCCGCAACCTGGAACAGTCGTTTTGCGCCGCGACGGAATATGTCTGGATATACGGCGAAAAGGGGCTGTTTGTGCCGTTTGCCGACTGGTCCAACGGATGGATTGGAAGACAGCAGACGTGGGAGGCGAAGCTGCCCGGATTTCTCGAAGTTCTCAAGAAGACAAAACGGGCGTGCAGCCTTGTCAAACCCGATTCCGGAAACGGAAAGAAAAACGCGTCTGCATCCGCAAGGCGGACTAATCTGTCTTCAAGGCGTGTAAATGCCGCAGACAGGCGGAAGAAGGCGGCGGCGGAAACGCAGGGTGAATGGCCGAAGAAGTTCATTGCAGTAGGAGCATCGATTAGAAGCACAAAGCCGAAGGATCTGCTCAAGCAGGCTCCGGAACTTGCGAGAGTTGGCATTGACGGCGTTGCAGTTTCATTGAACACCTCCGATTCGTGGGGCAACAAGATCGGTTCTGAAGGGATCGGCTCGCCGGTCAAGTATACGGTCGCAAGACTGAGTCCTTTCCTTGCAGACCTGCGAGCGATGTCGAAACATGACGGATTGAAGGAAAGTCTGGTCTATATCAATTGGAATCTCAAGGACAAGAACCGTCTGCCGTGGAGTTCGGAGAAACGCTGGGCGATGTTCGCGCACAATATGGGAATGATGGCGAAATTGACCAGAGCATCCGGTCTTAAGGGGCTTTTCATTGATGTCGGAGATTTGAATGAAGGGCACCAGTTCACCGTAATCGGCAGTGAAAACAATTATGACTTCCTTGTACGCGAGGCCCGCCGTCGCGGACGCGCGGTCGGCAAGGCCGTATTTTCCGCGTTCCCCGACATTGTCCTGTTTTCGACGGCGTGGTTTTCTTCGGAAGCTCATCTCGCGGATCCTTCGGACGAGTCGGCGGAAATGCGGCTGAAGAAGTCCGGTTCGCTTTGGCCAGCCTTCGTAAACGGAATCATTGCGGAAATGCCGGCGACCGCACGTCTTGTGGACGGCGGCGGAACAGCTGCGCATGATGCCGGGAAGGGAGATTATGACAAAGGGGCGTCAGACCTTTTTGCCGTCAGCCACATGCTTGTGGACGAGGCGAATGCCGCGAAGTTTTTCACCTCGCTTTCTCCTGCGTCGGGAGATCGACTTGCGCGTTATAAAGACGTATCGTCGGAGCATTCTTTCTGGCGGAACCTCTCGCAAGGCGCATCGGTTTCGACGGAATATGTCTGGATCGATGTCGGTGAAGATTCGCTTGCCGGTGAAGGTGCGTCCTCGCTTGACGAACGCGTCCCCGGCCTGCGCGACGTCATATGCCAGGTAAAGGACGAGCGTGCCTGGATCCGTCAATATCTGAAGGAGAAAGGGGCGTCCGCCAACGATCTTGTGCCGGATCCGACAACGGCATGCGGAATCAGCGAGGGGTATTTCGCATACATTGAACGGAACAGGCGCGATGTCGCGAAAATCGAATCCGACCGGACCGTCGGTGAAGGGGATTCGGTTTCGTTCAGGATGACGAATTGCGGATTGCACGGCACTCTGATGTTTCGTGTGCAGGATGTCAGTCCGAATGACGTCTATATCGTGCAGTTCTCGACAAAAGGCTATCCCGTCAGCGCCAAGGTGTCGTGGCGGGAGGATTCGGACTTCCGCTGGAACGTGCCGAGCGTCACTCTCCCGGTCGCGGGCGAGAATGCGTCCGGCTGGCGGACCGCGTCGCGTATTGTCCGGGCGCCGGACATGGCGGGCTACAACGAAATGTATCTGATGATCGACATGCGCGGTTGTAAGGAAGGCGATTGTTCGTGGATCGACAATGTTCATGTGTATAAAATGAAATGAGTTTAGAAGAATATGAAAAAAAAACTCCATTGGCGTTTCTTCCGAAATTCGCGAGTTTCATCAGAGCGAAGATAAGATGCCGTCGGTGAAGGTCAAACGCGGCGAGTGCTATGGTGTCGTTATGGCGACGATGGAGCTCTGCGCACAGGAAGGCGCTGCGCAACTGGTTCGGACAGGAAGGAGCTCCGCTTTCGGGAGAGTTTACAATCTTAGCCGGATACCACTTCCGCAATGTCGATGAAAGTTATCCTCAGGAATAATGAAAGAAAAAGAAATGAAGAATACTGGTGGATTACCTCTTGCTTGTGTCGCCTTAGCCGCGATTTCGTGCGCGTACGCGGGAACGGATTATCCATTCCGTGCGGCGGAAATGACGAATGTGTCCGTGCGCTCGGGATTTTGGCTGCCGCGCATCGAAACCAACCGCATCGTTACCGTGAAGTCGGATTTCAAGCGGAGCGAAGAAACGGGGCGCATTCACAATTTCGAGGCGGCGGGACGGCGCGAAGGAAAGGGTTTCAAAGGTATTCCCTACGACGATTCTGACGTTTTTAAAATTATCGAGGGCGCGTCATATGTTTTGGCGACTCATCCCGATTCTGAATTGGATTGCTATCTTGACGATCTGATTTCTAAAATCGCCAAGGCGCAGGAGCCCGACGGATATCTCTACACGGCGCGGACGCTCGGGCATAATTCCGGGACGAACGCGAACGGCAGCGTGAATTACGGCCTGATGGGCCCGACCAGATGGAGCGCTCTCGTCTGTAGTCACGAGCTTTACAATATCGGCCACATGTACGAGGCGGCTGTCGCCCATTACCGGGCGACGGGCAAGCGTTCGCTTCTTGATGTTGCCGTCCGCAGTGCTGATCTAGTCGAGCGCACATTCGGATTCGCACCAACGCAGCTTAAGGATCCTTCCGGTCACGAGGAGATTGAGCTTGCGCTCTGTTCGCTCTATCGCGCGACGGGTGAAAAGCGTTACCTTAATCTCGCGAAGACGTTTCTCGATTTGAGAGGGCGCGGCGATTTGCGCTCTGAAACATGGGGCGTTCCCGTTCAGGATCATCTGCCCGTGACGGAGCAGCGCGAGGCTGTAGGACACGCCGTCCGCGCCGGGTATCTCTACTGCGGCATGGCTGACGTCGCCGCGCTTACGGGCGATAAGTCGTACATTAAGGCGATCAATGCGCTTTGGGAGAATGTCGTATCAAAGAAACTGCATTTGAACGGCGGTATCGGAGCGCGCAAGCGCGTTGAGTACGCCGATAAAAAACGTGGAGTTTCATACGAGGCCTTCGGAGACAATTACGATCTCCCGAACGAGGAGGCGTATCTGGAGACGTGCGCGGCGATCGCGAATGCGCTATGGAATCAGCGTATGTTTCTGATGAGCGGGGATGCGAAATATATCGATGTTTTAGAGCGTGTGATCTACAACGGTTTTTTAAGCGGCATTTCACTTAAGGGCGATGAATTTTTCTATCCCAATCCGCTCGCATCAAATGGCGGTTACAAACGCTCGAAATGGTTCAGCACATCTTGTTGCCCCGTGAATATCGCACGGTTCATACCCCAGATTCCGCAGTTCGCGTATGCGACGAAGGATGATTCGGCGTATGTAAATCTCTTTATCGAAAGCGAAGCGAAATTGCGCCTGCGATCAGGTGAAATTAAACTCTCGCAGAAGACCGAATATCCGTGGGACGGCGCCGTTAAGATAACCGTCGACGATATAAAAACTGCCGACTCTAAACTCTCAACTCTAAACTCCAAACTACATATCCGCGTGCCCGGCTGGTGCGTCGGCAGGCCCGTGCCGAGCGATCTCTATGTGCAGACCGAGCCCGGCAGCATGAAAGACTTTACGGTAAAAGTCAACGGAGCGCCGTTTGATTTTACGCCTCGGAATGGTTATTGCCTGATCGACCGCGAATGGAAGAAGGGCGATACGGTTGAGGTAGTCATGAATATGCCGATCAGGCGCATCAAGGCGCATGATGCAGTAAAACAGAATCGTGGCAGGCTCGCGGTGGAGTGCGGCCCTGTTGTCTACTGCGCTGAAGGATTTGATAACAGAGGGAGCGTTCTTAACAAGGCGATTGCTGCCGATGCCGTGTTTGCGCGTACGACTTGCGATATTCTCGGCAACCGCTATCCGGCGTTTTCAGTGTCGGCGAGCGTCGCTAACGGAGAAGATAAAGGCGCAAAGTGTGCGCTTAAATTAATTCCTTATTTCGCCTGGTGCCACCGCGCCCCCGGCAATGAGATGCAGACCTGGTTTCCAGTCTTACCGAGCTTTTGAGTGTCCTCAAGAGCAGAATAACCTGACAAACGATGATAAGGGTGGTTGTGGGTGCCGTGTGCATCGGGGCTTCAGTTCGCCCATTTTTTAAACAAGAAAGTGTGGTTCATCCTTGTGATACCGGGAGAGACTTTCCCTTGAGCGGTCAACTGTCGCGTTTAATGGACGCCATGCGCTGGGCGATGGTGGCTTCATAGCCCCTGTCTGACGGAATGTAATACTGCTTGGGAACCCGCAGATAGCTCTGCTGGACCCAGGCATCCTGAAAGTCGTGGGGATATGCATATCCCTGCGGCTTTTCCTTTCCGACGGCTTTTACGTGGACATTCTTCAGGTGTTCAGGAATGGGCTGGACAGATCCCGATTCGATGTCGGACATGGCCTCGTTTATCGCAAGGTATGAGCGATTCGACTTTGGGGCGGTGGCGAGATACGTTGTCGCCTGGGCGAGGGATATCCGGGCTTCGGGCATTCCTACGAACTCCACGGCCTGAAGGGCGTTAATGGCGATGGTGAGCCCCCGCGGGTCCGCATTGCCGATGTCTTCAGACGCAAGAATCACGAGGCGGCGTGCGATGAATCTGGGATCCTCCCCTGCCACAAGCATTTTTGCGAGCCAATATATTGCGGCATCGGGATCGGAGCCTCGCACGGACTTGATGAATGCCGAGATGGTGTCGTAATGACCGTCTTCCTTTTTGTCGTAATGTACAATGCGCTTCTGCACGCACTCGGATATCACTTCCGGCGTAAGGTGGATTATGCCGTCTTCGGAAGGGGGGGTGGACCTGAAGGCGATCTCAAGGGCGGTAAGGGCATGGCGAGCGTCGCCATCGCATATTTCTGCGAGAAAACGGCGCGCCTCCGGATCGAACTCGGAAGGGTATTCGCCGTACCCGCGCACCTTGTCGGAGCAGGCTCTGTCCAGCAGTTCCTCGACTGCCTCCGGCGCAAGTGGCTTCAGTTCGAAAACCAGCGAACGTGACGTAAGCGGGGTGTTGATGAACATGGACGGATTGTGGGTGGTGGCTCCTATAAGAACGACCGTACCGTCCTCGACGTAAGGAAGCAGAACGTCCTGCTGTGACTTGTTGAACCTGTGGATCTCGTCCACGAACAGAATCGTTCCCGGACCTCCAAGTTCATTTTTTGCGCGGTCGCACACCTTGCGTATCTCGGCGACGTTCGACACCACTCCGGAACAACGCACGAAATTGCGGCTTGTTGCCTTTGCGATGACTTCGGCAAGAGTCGTCTTTCCGCATCCGGGAGGACCGTACAGAATCACATTCGTCAGCCTGTCCGCCTCGATGACGCGACGCAACAGCTTTCCGTCGCCGAGAATATGGCTTTGGCCGACGACCTCGTCAATAGTCCGGGGTCTCATGCGCGCCGCAAGCGGCTCTGTCTCTGTATAATTCACGTCGGCAATTATACCACAAAAAGTTTTCCACGAAATCCGCCTTATATGATACAATTAGAGGCGTTTGAACAAAGCGGAGACATATATGAAAAGAACTATCTTCTGCCTTACTGCGGTAGTTGCGGTATCGGTTTTGTTTGCTGCCGATGTGAACCGCAAACGCAATGTTATATTTTACCATTATGACTATCTGCCCGTGTTGTGGCCCAAATCGCTGCCGTATTCTCCGGATGCCATCGTCAAGGGGTTCCCGCACTCGAAAAGGGGGATGCACGGTCTGCCTGAAAGGTCTCTGAGCGGTTCCGTCAAGCCTGATACTTACGTGTATGTGCCTATGTCTAATTTCGCCGGACTCTCCGCTGTTGTGCCGTCTAACGAACCTCAGCTTCAGCAGCCGGTCGGCTCCTCGTGGCTGGGTGGCATAAAGAACGCCATGCCGGAGATTAAAGCGCAGGGAAAGGCGAACGATCCCGTGTCCGCCATGTCGGCATGGGCGCGCAAGAACAAGAAAGAGTTCTTCGTCGGTCTTTGCGTGAACGATACGTTTCTTCAGTCTGGCTATTATCCCCCGAAGCCGCCGTCCGTTGAAAAAAAGAATTTTGACATATACAACTATCTGTTCAATCCGTTCAAGGTCAAGCATCTCAACTGTCTGATGGGTTCGCAGAAGGATACGCCGCCGCTCAAAGGGCTTACCGGCAATCATCCGCGCTTTGCGAACTGGTGTCTGGTGGACTATCAGCAGCCGGAGGTCCGCGCAAAGTTTGTCGCGATCGCAAAGGAGATAATAGCGGGTTATGACATTGACGGCGTTATGATTGACTTCTGCCGTCAGCCGCGTCTTTTCCGCAGTGTTGCATGGGGCGCTTCCGCCAGTGCGGCGCAATGCCTGCTCATTACGGAAATGCTCGGTCAGATTTCCGCAGCGGCAAAGGCGAAGGGGTGTATTGTCGCCGTTCGCGTACCCAATTCCCTGCGGGCGTGCAAAGAGGCAGGCATGGATGTTCCCGCATGGTTCACGCAGAAATTCGCCGATCTTCTTTTCATCGGAAATATATACGAGCTCAACCGCTGGAGCGAGGCATCCGATATGGCGCAGAAATGCGGCGTTCCGTTCTATGCGTCAATTGATCAGGGGCGCATCTACGCAACGAACGACGAGGGAGGCCGCGAGGACGATCGGCGCATGCCGCGCAATGAGCCTGAAGTCTATAGAGCGCGTGTAACAGAAGCTCGACTCTCTGGCGCGAAGGGTATCATGTACACTTCCGGGCGTGAAGAATGGTGGGACAGCTGGTGGAACTATACGGATCCCGCTCTTTTCCAGCCGGAGCAGGAGAAGATACGTTTGGAGAACAAGCGCTATTTCGTCAACTATCGCACACGAGCCGGGCATTTTGTGAAGGATATGCGCAAGTATTCCTCGATTCAGGACCAGACGTTGATCACGTTCTCTCCGAAGGAGATCAAAGGTACGGGCAAGTATGACATCTATGTCTGGGATGATTTCGAGGCGCTCAGGAGGGAGCGGGTAAATCCCAAGTGCTATCTGACAACAATTGTAGAGCAGCCAAGCGGATGGACTGTTGATGTCAACATAAACGGTAGGGCGCTCAAGGTTCTCAAGAAGCGCGCAGGCTCGCAGATATACGAGATCCCCGCCGGTGTGACAAAGTTCGGCAAGAACGAGATTGTGCTCTCCGTAAAGGGAAGCAACCGTCGGGGGCTTGTTCCGCGCATAGGAAACATCGGAATCGATGTGGTCTTCAATGGGGATTTTGAGCCTCTCAAAAAGCCCGGTAACGAAATGGTCCCAGTCAGAGAAATTTCCAGAAAGGGCGAAGCCAAGTCGGAGACGTCCAAGCCCGCCAAGAAGGGAGGCAGCAAGTGAGCGAATCCATCGACAACAATGTGGATGTCCAGGAGGAAGAGTTCTTCATTGAAGAAATCGACCTTGAGTCGATCGGCAAAAAGTTCGAGTCTCAAACTCTTCTCCAGCGTATCAGAATGCTCATGCGTGGGTTGAAGGCCCCCGCTGGTTCGCGAGAGTATAAGGAGGCTCTCATTGAGCTTCAGCGTCTTCTTGCACCTGTTGGAGCGATTGTCATCCCTCTGATTTTCATTGCGATCCTTTTTGTATGCTCAGTCCCTGAGAAGACGAACAAGGATCTGCGTGACATCAATGTCGCCAAGGCCGAAGAGGATGCGACTCTTGAGGAGCCGCCGCCGGAGATGGAGGATCTCACGGAGACGACTACAGATCAGACGGTTGAGACCGAGGTCTTGAATGACATTTCCAACCCCTCGCTTGACAATCTGCAGACGCCGACCGATGTGGTGACGCCGTCGACGGACAGCAATGCTCCAGTAATCGAGAACGCCAACGCCGTCATGGACATTCAGGCGCCGGTCAAAATGCGCACCATTCTAGGTCAGCAGCGCTCCGCCGGAGCGCGAGCACGTTCGCTCGCCAAGTTCGGAGGCGATGCCGAGACGGAACGTTGCGTCATGCGCGCACTGCGTTGGCTTAAGACGCAGCAGCGTCCAGACGGTAGCTGGGCAGGACGGAGTGGTACGCTCAACATGACTGGCTTTGTCGTGCTTACGTATCTTTCCCGCGGCATCAAACCAGGAGCCGACCCGGAATTCGGCACTACGGTGAGGAAGGGGGTTGAGTACCTCATGCGCAACCGTCATAAGGACGCGATTGCGCTTGCGGCACTTGCCGAGGCCTATGGACTTTCCCGCAACCCCAACATACGCGAAATCGTTGAGCAGTCTCTCAACAATCTTGCAGATCAGATGAAGGAGACGATCTGGGGTCCGCACCGCGATGGATCAAAGGCCCGAGAGCCGCGCGATCTGACTAAGCTCACGTTCTACGTAATGGCGCTGCGTTCCGCGCAACTCTCCAAATTCAAGATTCCGAATCTTCAGAAGGGGCTGGACAAGCTCCGCGAAGGTTTCCTGCATCAGGCGAATAAGAAGCTCGGCGGTTTTTCAAGCGCTTTCTACGGTCCGCCCGGACGCAACTATCCGCGTATCATGATGTGGCACTACATGCTTGGTGTGGTCGGCATGCAGTATGTTGGAGCCGGCGACAATCCCGTGATCGACAAAACGTTGGGGATTCTCATGGATGAATGGGAGCCGCCCACATTGGCTACAACCGACATTTCCTGCTGTCCCGTCCGTGCAAACTATTGGGCTACGATGGTCTTCTTCAACTACTTTGAGGGAGACAGGCGTTGGTTCGACTGGAACAAAAAGATGAAGTCGGTGTACAAGCGCGGTCAGCACAAGGAAATTGGCAAGTACCAAGACCATCGAGGAATGCCGCAGGAAATCGGTTATTGGACTTGCGAGGACATGCATATCGGAACACAGCCAATCGCCACGACATGCTATGTCGCACTCCAATTGATGGTCTATTACCGTTATCTGCCTACTGGACAGAAGAATGCCTGGAAGGTAACGGAGGAAAAGGAAGAAAAAGTCTCTGGCGCCGCAAAGGATGATATTGAAGTTTCCATCGACATCTGAGTTAGGTCAACCATCTACGATTTGCGCATAATGCAGGTTATGTAAACTATGGACAATCCGCTTTCATTAGTGCCCAGCGAGGGAAACGCAAACGAGTTTCCAGTCCTCAAGGCGTTTCAGGAATACATAGACGCAGAACAGGCAAAGGCCCGCAAGCGCATGCTAGGGTTGAGTGTGTTCTTTATTGTCCTGCTGTCTGTTGTCGTGGTAACCTTCGTTCTGATTCTCACTACGGTTCTGAACAGGAATCAGTCACTCTCGGACCGTCTTCTGGATTATGCTCTCAGGGAGCGAGAGAAGATATCTGTCGTACAAGCGCCTGCACCGGCAGCCGCCCCTCAGTCGCAGCCTTCCGCAGACATTGTCAAGACACTCATCGAGCGCATGGAGAAAGAACAGGCTGAAATGAAAGCCGCTTTTGAAAAGCAGCGCAAGGATGCAGAGAGAAATGCGGCAGAACAAGAGCGGGCACGAAACGAAGAGATGACGCGCATTCGGGCCGAATTGGCCAAAGAACGCGAAAACGCCAAGAGAGAGGCCAAAAGGAAGTCGGAGATCGAACGTCATAGGCGTCGCCTCTACCCTGATTACTATCGCATGGAGGAAGCGTCCGATGACCTTCCGATTCCTCCGCCAGCTTCAGCGTACAAGCGCAGGATCCAGCCAGTAGAAACCCCTTCTTCTTCGCATGCGACAGTTGAAGGACAACTGCCGCATGCGCAAAAAAGGAAACCGGCAAGTCCTCTTTCGGACATAAAGCCTGTTACATATTTCAATGTCGATGATGATGACAGTGTGCCATTTCTCATAGAAACACCAAAACAGAACAAATAGAACTTAAGGAGTTGCGTATGTCAGAGAAGGCGATAGTGTTCATTGATGGAAGTTGGTTGTATAGATGTCGGACCGCCCTTTTCACCAGATTAGGAGAAGAGAATTTTGAGATAGACTACGCAAAACTCCCCAAGTTGATCTGTGAGGACGTGGCGAACACGCTTGATGAGGACATCTCTCTTGTCAAGACAATGTACTTCGGAACGATTCCATCAAGCAGATCCGGTTTCAATACATCGAAGCAATATGCCTTCTACGATTTTCTGGAGCGTTCGTGTGGCTATGACACACACATACACGAGGTTGATGTCGCAAATGAAGATACGCGGGCTTCATGTGGTTGGATTGATGTGTCAATAGCGACAAATCTCGTCTACTATTCCGCCCTTCCGGCAGTGATGGACATTGCCGTAATTGTAGGCGACTCCACCGATCTCACGCCAGCCCTTAAGCGCATCCGTCACATGGGCAAGCGCATACAGCTTGTCAACGTCAGTGGCACAACATCCGTCACCGCAGACAGGTCTCGTATCTGCGATTTTCCTGTCATAAACCTCGATGATTATGCCGCAGAAGTCAAGCTAGTCCGGGAGCGCGTAAAGCGTGCATGCAAAAAATGCGGCCAGGAGGAAGATACCACCTGGGCCGGCATTGATTTCTTCTGCAGCAACTGCCGCGGCAGATACCGCAGCAATTGACCGCAGGGTCGCCCTTCTTCCCTTAATCAGGGCTTGAAGAGTTTCATGACCTTTTTCACGTCCTCGCAGATTGCGTCCGTGGCGCTCTTGGCCACGTCGTGGAACAGAAGACCCTCGGGAGTGCGCTTTACGATGTCATAGACGCTTTGGCCGCCGGCAAGTGCACCATAGGTGTAGTAATTGATCTTGCGGATGCCCTTCGCGATCGCCTCATGATAGTCGTCAGCCGTAAGCCCAGAGCCGCCATGCATGACAAGCGGAAGTTCACCTGTCGACTTGCGAACCTCTTCAATAACCTTGAAAGAGAGCTTCGGCGTGGTCTTGTATACGCCATGAACCGTTCCGAAGGAAATGGCAAGAGCGTCGACACCCGTCTTTTCGACGAATTCGGCGGCTTCTTCAGGCTTCGTGTAGAAATCCTCCGGAGTGTACTCCTTGAGTTCGCCGCGGAAGTTGTGGGGCATGGAGCCCAATTCAGCCTCAGTCGTGGCGCCGAGCGCATGCGCTGCCTTTGCGACGTACGCGGTCGCCTTCATGTTCTCTTCGTAGGGAAGCGAAGAACCGTCAAACATCACAGAGGTAAAACCCATTGCAAGGGCCTTCAGGCAGCTTTCGACGGAATCGCCGTGGTCAAGATGAACCGCCACCGGGGTCTTGGCTGCGCGCGCAAGCTGGATCATCAGCGGACCTGCAACAGCAAGCGGAATGAACTCTTCGTGGGCACCGGCATGCTGAAGCACAAACGGGATACCGAGTTCCTCAGATGCACGGATCGCTCCCATTGCGGACTCCAGTGAAGCGCAATTGAATCCGCCTACCGCATAGCCGTTTCTTGAGGCATCGGCAAGCATGTCTTTCATGTTTACTAGCATTTTTCAACTTACCTTTCTTTTGATTTCATGGAACATCAAATCTGTGAAGATTGAAGCAAGGTCCTGTGATTTATCGCTCGACGCAACGTCAAAGGGTCTGAATAGGATACACCCGAATCAGCCGGCAATCCAAAGGCCAGCCTAGTGGTTTTCACACCACTCTGACTGAGGAGTTCCGTCAGATATCCGGCCGTTGCATCTCCCTCCATGTCAGTCGAAACCGCAATCAAAACCTCGGCTATGCCTTCTGTGAGGACCCTTTCCGCAAGCTCCCTGAACCGCAGGGAATCAGGGCCTACGCGATGTACGGGAGAAAGCTTTCCGCCTAAGACATGGTATCGTCCATGGTATGCGCCGGATGCCTCTATGGGAATGATGTCGGCAGGTTCCTCAACCACGCAGATTACAGCACATTCCCGGAGCGTATCGGTGCATAGCGAACACGGATCGGCCGCACGGACCGTGAATGCCCCGCATCTGGAGCAGCACACGACCGATTCACGCGCGGCCCTCAGGGACCAGGCTAGCGGATCGAGCAGCTTTTCGGGCTCACGCAACAACGCAAGCGCGGCCCGGGACGCAGATCTGCGTCCAAGACCGGGAAGTCGCGCAAGTGCACGTGTCAAATCCTCTATGGGACCTATCATTTGCCGAACAGGCCGCCCATGCCGCCGCTCTGCATCAGCTGAGCCATGTGCTCCTGAGTGGTCTTCTTTACATTCTTAAGCGCACCGTTTACAACATTGAAAAGCATGGTCTCAAAACGTTCATGCTTTCCGGAGGATGCTTCTGCCCATGTTTCAGGGGAGATGGATATCTTGGAGATGGTGAAATCGCCCTTCGCCGTCACGGTAATGCCACCGTTGGAATAGTCGACACTTATCTTCTCAATCTCCTGCTGGATGCGCTTGGCTTCCGAACGCATCTGCATGGCCTGTTTGACTTGATCGAAAATGCCCATTTTTTATACCTCTTTGTTTTTATTGTGTTCAAATTTATGTCTGCATCAGACGAGCTTGAGTCCGGAAAGCTCTTCGTACGCCTTGATGTAGATTTCGCGAGTACGATCAATTACATCATCAGGAAGAACTGGCCCCGGCGGTTGGTGATTGAAGTTTACGGAATCAAGCCAGTCCCTCACAAACTGCTTGTCGAGCGAAGGCGGATTGCTGCCCACTGCATATAACTCCTGAGGCCAGAATCGCGACGAATCCGGCGTAAGCACTTCATCCGCAAGAATCAGCGAACCGTCTGCATCCTGGCCGAACTCGAATTTTGTGTCCGCTATTATGATGCCATGGTTCAATGCATAATCGGCTGCCTTGGTGTAAAGGCCAATCGTTGCGTCCTTGAGCGCCTTTGCCGTATCAACGCCGACAAGAGCTTCCGTCTGGGCGTAGTCAATGGCTTCATCATGGTCGCCTATCGCCGCCTTGGTAGTCGGGGTAAAGAGAACTTCGTCCAGTCTCGAGGCGTTCTGGTACCCTTCTCGGAGCTTCTGCCCGTTTACGGTACCGGATTTCTGGTATTCTTTCCATCCCGAGCCTGTAAGATAACCGCGTGCGATGCATTCAACCTCGACCATCCTGACCTTCTTTACAAGCATGGAGCGACCTCTCAGATCATCCTTGTATGCTTGGAGTTCGGCTGGGTACTGGTCGACATCCGCTGTTATGAGATGGTTTTTCATCCCGAGAAAATCCATCCAGAAGAGCGAAAGCGAGTTGAGTACCTTGCCTTTGTCTGGAACCCCACACGGAAGTATGACGTCAAAAGCGCTAATTCTATCGGTTACCACCATCAACAGTTTGTCGCCCAAATCATAGACGTCGCGAACTTTTCCGCTCTTGGATTCCAAACCCGGAATGGTACATTCCAGCAATGCATGGTTCTTGTCGTATTTCATCTTTTCAGCCTTTCAAAACTTTCTGCGTATTATACCATATCAAACCGCGATTCGCACACACACCCTTACCGTTTGGCCTTGAACGGCAGATTCCATCCATGACCTTCCGCAAAATCCATGTAGCACCGCCAGTCGTAACGAGTGATATCATGGAAGCCGCTGCGCAGATGATAACCCAAACACCCTGCGTTCAACGGGACGTCCGGCGCTGGGAAACCATGCGCAATCAGCCCTGGAAGGCCAAAGAGCCCCCATACCGGCGATGCATGTTCCAACGCCGCAAATTCACCGCGAGGCCCCGCCCATGCATCTTCTGTGGCACTTGAAACGTACAGCAGTCGCGGAGCGACGAGCGCAAGGAGGAAATGCTGGTCAAACGGCATATCCCCGGTATCCTTTCCGCTGAACGCCTTGTAGTTGGGGCAAAACCATTGTTTCGCGACAAGAATATCTTTTATGTGTTCCGACTCCCAGAGTTCCATGTGGTTGAGTTTCGCACCGGAACAACCCGAACAGCAGGAGACTGCCATCGCGAATCGTTCATCGAACGCACCAGCAAGGAGCGCCGTTTTTCCGTTGCGGGAAAGTCCGACGGCGGCGACACGTCTGGCGTCAAGAAGCGGTTCTGTCTCAATCCAGTCCAGTATTCTGCTCATGCCCCATGCCCATGCGGACAATATTCCCCATTCGGTAGGCTTGCGGCTCTTGAAATCATGTGGGCCGAATACCTTGAATACGCCCGAAGTCGGGATGTCCGGCAAATCTCTCCAGTCAAGCGACACTTCCTGGTTGCAGTAGGCGATGGCGGCAAAACCTCGCGATATGATGTCCTCAGCAGGAAGCCAGTACCCTGGCCTCGGACCGTCCACATCCGCTGCTGTCTCCGCCGGGCGCGGACTTGTGTGCACAAAAGACGCGACAGGGTGTGACGACTTTGGGATCCACACGGAGAAGTTAATCTCCCCCTTTCCGCCCGGACCGGAATATGTCGCGCGCACGCGCTTGCGCAATGCTTTCCCTCCATAGCACTCCTCCGGTTTGGCCGTCTCACAGAAAGAAATATCCGCAGGACGCTCCACGGGACGAACTCCATATACCTGAGTCTTCAGAATCTCCAGCACCTCCGGGCGCCGAATGTTCGTCCAATCTTCAGACCGGGTAATGTCCCTGCCTTTGGAATCCTTCAGCAGCACAGGCACATTCTTTGGCTGAGGCGGCTTCTTGAATTCGGCATAGACATGTGCCGTCACCGACATGATAATTGACGCAATGATGACTTTAATGTGCATTGTTTTTCTCCTTTAAGAATTTGAAAACGAAATGGCCATTGACCTCATCGAGGCCACACCGCCTGATATTTCAATCACATGGACGCAGCAATTGGGCTGCACCCCCTGCCAATAGTACTCCAATGCGCGGCCAGTGACATGTCTCACCACAGATCGCATGAACGCGCCGTGGGACACGGCTAGTACTCGCTCGGCCTTCCCCTCGAGAGGCAGAAGCACCTGCTCAAAGAATTCGCGTACACGAGCCAAGACATCATCAAACGATTCGCCGCCATCAGGAATGAAGGCGGACGGGCGTTTGAAACATGAACTGATATTGCCGTCGATGAAGGAACCGTCCTGCATAGAGGTCCCCTCATATCTGCCGAATCCCATTTCACGCAGGCGAGCATCCTGTTCCGGAACCAAGCCAAACCCTCCGGCAACAATCTCCGCCGTATGCAAGGCCCGCCTCAATGGGCTTGAAAAGATACGGTCGAACGACAGCCCCGCCATTTTCATGCCGTCACGCGTCCGCTCCGCAAGTTCAATACCGAACTCGGAGAGATCCACCCATTCAGTGGAACCCTGAATCTTCTTTTCACGGTTCCACAGCGTCTCGCCATGTCTCAGAAAATACACTTCCATGCAAAACCTCATATTTCTGACAGCTCAAGCCATCGCGTCTCTGCATCGTCGAGCTCGGCCTTTGCCGGCTCTAGGCGTTCCGCTAGCGCCGCCGCCCAAACCGGATCCTTCGAATACAGGGACGGATCGGCAAGGGCCGCCTCTATTTCGGATATTTCTTTCTCCAAAGACTCCATCCTGCCCGGCAATGACTCCAATTCACGCTGCTCTTTGTATGACAGCTTTCTTTTCACCGGGGCGATCTTGACCGTCTCACCGGATCGCTGCGGGACACTCCCCGCCACTGTTGCCGATCTTCTTGCCATTGCCGCATCCATCACGCGTCTGGCTTCAGCATATCCGCCGGCGGTCTGTACGGCTTCTCCTTCCCCTGTGAGGACAATGCAGCTCGTCACAACATTGTCAAGAAACTCCCGGTCGTGGCTGACCAGCAGAAGCGTACCCGTATATGACATCAACTGCTCTTCAAGAAGTTCAAGCGTCTCAATGTCCAGATCGTTCGTAGGCTCGTCAAGGACAAGCAAATTGCCGGGATCCATGAAACGTTTTGCCAGCACAAGGCGAGCGCGCTCGCCTCCCGAAAGGGCCTTAACGGGCGTCCTTGCCCGTTGCGGTGTGAAAAGAAAGTCCTGCAGGTACGAATAGACATGTTTCTTCACGCCGCATACGTGCACTTCATCGCGATCTTCGGCAATGTTTTCAAGAACCGTCTTCTCCATGTCCAGGCTTCCGCGAAGCTGGTCGAGATATACGGGCGCGACCCGCGTTCCGCGTGTGACGGATCCGGAGCTCGGCTGGATGCGTCCCGTAAGCAGATTGAGCAAAGTAGTCTTTCCGCTGCCGTTACCTCCGACTATGCCGATCCTCTCGCCCCGAAGTATCTTACAGGTGAAATCCTTGACGATGGGGCTGTCTTCCCGATATGAGAAATTCAGACCATCCACTTTCAAGACAAGCATCCCGCTTGTCTCTCCGGACGATATTCCGAAACTGCTGGTGCCAACGGCGCTTCTGCGGGCGGCGAATTCCTTTCTCAACTCCATAAGGGCCGCGACACGTCCCTCATTCCGTGTGGTGCGGGCCTTGACGCCACGACGTATCCAGGCTTCCTCCTGAGCGAGCTTCTTGGACTTCTTAGCCCAATAGACGGCTTCGTCGGCAAGAAGTTCAGCCTTGCGTTTGAGGAATGTGGAATAGTCGCAGTTCCAGCCCGCAAGCTCTCCCCGGTCGAGATCCAGCACTCGCGATGCAACACGCTTGAGGAATGCGCGGTCGTGAGTAACGAACAGCACGGCGGCGTGGATCCGGCGCAGCGAACGTTCGAGCCATTCGATGGCATCGACATCAAGATGATTGGTCGGCTCGTCCAGAAGAAGCAGATCAGGCTGCTGAAGCAAGGCCTCTTCAATCTGTCGCCGCTTGAGCTGACCGCCTGAAAGGCCGTCCTCTGATGCCGCAACCTCCTGACCCACGTATGCAATGCGACACCCCTTCTCGCGGATCACTTCGCCATCGTCAGGATCAATCAGTCCGGCAATCACCTTGAGCAGCGTGGACTTGCCTTCCCCGTTCCTGCCCGTGACGCAACTTCGCTCACCCTTCTCTATCGAGAGCGAGACGGAATCCAGAATCGCCGGACCGCCAAATGCGATCGAAACCTCCCTTAAACTGACAAGAGCCATTTTATCTGCCTGTACTGCTATTTGAACACTATTTCATTTGCCTGACCTTCGAAATTGCCGCCAGCCACGTACATCTTTGCGGTGTCAGAGAAGTCATCCACCTGTGCCCAATGGGCGTGGCCGCATAGAATCGCCCTTAATTCCTTGCGTTCTCGCAGCCAGTCGTAGAGTGCCTTGGTCTTGCCGTCATATCGGTCGGCCGGGTTGCCCGGAAGAGGAATGTCGTTGATGGAGATTGTTCTGTTGCCCATCGCACGCAGGGTCTTCAGTTTGCTTCTCCTTGAGTTTTCGCGGAAAAGTCTCGTATAGGTCGGCGGGATATGACACATCAGCACAACCGGCAAACCTTTCAAGAACTCCTTCTTTACTCCGGAAATGGTTTCTTCCCTGAGATTGTAAAACGCATTGTCAAAAGAGACGAAATTCACACCTCCTAGGACACGGGATGCAACCGTAAGGTCATTCGGCATATATTGTCTGATGCGCCTCCTGACCTCTGCCCGGTCATCGGTATAGTGTTCGGGTCCGCGGTCTTGATACTCATGGTTGCCAATAGCGTAATGAAGGTCTATCCCTTTGATGTTGTGGCGAAGGACCCGTTCGTTTCCGTCATTCAAGAAATCAATCAGGTCGCCCGTGTGCAGCATAGGCATGCGACGCATCATGGCATAATCCACCGAGGCGTAGAACGATTGCAAGGCCTGCGGGAAACGGCCCCATCGTTTATGGTAGTGCAGCTTCTTCTTGTCGGTGACGGCAGCATAATCAACCGCATCGAAAAAATTCAGATGCGTATCCGAAAAATGAAAAGCCTTGAATGCATGCCTTAGTCCAATGTCTATTTCAAGGTGTGTGATCTTCAGCACCTGCTCGTTTTCTATGCCTGACGTGTATACGTTGATCATGCCAGAAGCCTTGACTGCAGCAGCAGCCGCAACTCCTCCAATGAATGCTCTTCTTGAAATGTCCATACGTCCCTCCTTTTGTTTTCCGTATCTGCGAAAAGCGTCACATCAGTCCAAGGGAAACGCAGGCGTTGTAGATGCCATCGGCGTCCACATCGGTGGTCACGATATCTGCCTTGGCCTTCAGTTCGGGAATGGCGTTTCCCATCGCTACCTTTGTCCATCCGTCAATGAACATGGAAAGGTCGTTCTCCGAATCTCCGAACACTATCACGTCCGAATAGTCGGCGCCGAAATGATCCATAACTCGCTTGATGCCTGTGGCCTTGTCCATGGGCTCTACGAAGATATATTCCTTGAAGAACCTGTAATGAGGAAGATCCCTCAGGGATGTGATCGTATCCTCGATCTCCGGCGAACATGCGACATACGCCTTGAAGAGTTCAGGGAAGGATTCCGGATCCAGGCCCGGAACAATGCGGGATTTCATGTAGAGATCGTTGGTGACGGACTGGAATCGTCCGTCGGGAACGAGACGACATGCGGAATCGTCCGTCTGCACCCCCCATGCAATCCCCTTTTCCTGACATTCACGCACAAGGCGAACAACCTTTTCCTTCGGCAAGGGCGTTATTCCCAACAGTTTGCCTCCGATCGTCACACCATATCCACCATCGCTCACCATATTCTCGAATCCGAGTTCACGCATGTAGCCTGCCGCCATGCCATGCGAACGCCCCGTTGCGATACAGAGGAAATGCCCGTCCTCCCTAAGTTTCGATAGGGCGAACTTGGTCGAATCGGGAACATAGGACTCTTGATATCCACCAGCCGTCAATGTCCGGTCGATGTCAAAGAACAGATAGCGTTTTCTCATCCGTTTTTCTCCGATTGCACGAGAACCACCTTCCAGTCTCCGATATTCCCACGATCTTTTCAGGAATCATTTTCAGCACCAGACAAAAAAGTTGGGTGCGCCGAATCAACGCACCCACTTTACATTCGCTAGACCGGAACAGTCAAGCCCTCTCGGGGCGCTCAGAAGTAGCCGTTCACGAAGGGAAGGAACGGAATCTGGTTGTCCATAATCACATTGACGAGACCGATCTGGAATCCGTGATCGCAGGCAAACGCCATGTTTACAAGACCAATCTGGCAACCCCAGAGGAGATCCGTCTGGTTGTAGATGAGCGCCAGCTGGAGTCCATGCGCACGGCGAGCGAAGTTGGCGCCGCCGGCAATCTGCACTCCATAGGCATCTTCGCCAACAGCGCTGGCAAGACCAGAAACCTGCAAACCACCCATTGTCCTGTCCGTCATCGAACCGATGAAGTTTGCCTCAAGTCCATACATGTCACGGGAGACGCCGACGGCATCGATGGAAAGACCGTAGAACTCGGCATTGTTCATGTTGTAGAGCGAGAGAGCCAGTCCGTAGGCATCCTCGTTGGAATAGTTGAATCCAACCGCAGTCTGAAGGCCGGCAAAGGTTTTGCGGGCAACATTTGCGCCGAGCGCAATCTCCCAACCGTACATCTTCATCGCATCTGAATAGCCAAGATTGAGGTCAAGACCAAAAACATCCCACTTTTCCATTCCCCACGGAAGAGCAACAGGCGTTGCAAGACCGACAGCAACCGTCGTCCATCCATAGGACTTGGGAGCCTTGTAGCGACCAGCCGCCTCATCAACCTCCGCATTGGATTTTGAGGCAAAAGACACGGACGCAACCATCGCGAAAGCGACAGAGACCAGCAATGTTTTCTTGATGTTCATTTCTTTAACTCCTATGGATGGAAAAATCAAGGCGTATGATACAATTTTCCGCCATCCGCGTCAAGCAGAGTAATGCAGAAAATCGCAACAATCGCAAGAAGTACAGGTATTGAATCATTTTGCACAGACACCAAGATGTTCAACGGACGATTTCGTATGTACCGGATGCATACCGTGAGAAGTCGGCATCACCAGGTGCCTTGACTTTTGCTGTCGCCCCTTCAGGAACCGTGAAACGCCATATCCACTTATCGCCTTCATAGCGCCAGTCACTCTTGATAACCCCGGCCGCAGACTTGTATTCCGCTTCGACGAACCCAAGCCGTCTGTCGGGAACCGGTGCCATAACGACTGTC
>JAZOAC010000060.1:0-3868 GCA_045595285.1 Kiritimatiellia bacterium
CGTTTGAGTTTGGAGGATTGCAAGCGGCGAATCGGAAGGGCCGCTATGACAAGGAAAAACGACTGTGGCAATTTACTGTGGCAATCAAGTCTGACCCTGCTGGCTCTGCCAAAGAAGCCCAAGTCGCCGTTGCAGCGCTACAGGCTTCTGCGCAAGGGTAAGGATGTCCTGGCATGAATACAACATATATAGTAAAACATATACATAAGGGTCCTTTTATAAGTATCCGAGCCTAAATCAGTGAATCACCAGCAAGAAAACGGCTCTTGCGCCTGAAAAGCGCCTTCAGATGAAAAAGTCTACGATGAAAAAGAAGGGGTGTGAAAATAAATTTTCATAGGGTTTTATTGGGCTTTTTTGAAAACTGGGATAAATCACCCCAAAAAAAGTGGGGATAAGGGTGATTCCCGTGGTTTGGAATATCCCCAGTTTTTGCCCCCTAAAAACAATGAGAGGCCTTGTTTTATTGGGTGATATGAGTTTTTGGAAGTGAAATAAGCGAAAAATCGGTTCCAGTTGTTGGATGTGGTAAAATAACCACGCACTAAAAACCCACAAAAGGAACCGACATGGGAAATGATAACATAATCGCCTTCAGAACGCGAGAGCAACTGCGGAAATATCTGGGGATATTTTCTCCCCAGTTCAAGAACAACCGATGGAAAATGGAGTTTCTCGGGCAGATGCTATTCGGCATACAGGCCTCGCGCGACACGTTGGTGAGCGAAATCGCCAGGACGTTGCAAGAGGATATTCTCGCGAAGAAGACGCAGGAGCGTCTAGAACGGCATCTCTCCATGGAGGATATGGACTCAAAGATACACGGGAGCATCCTCTGTGATGCGGCATGCGGGATTCATGAAGATACGTTGATAATCATCGATCCGACGGACGTGCAGAAAACATATGCGAAGAAGATGCCGTATCTCGCGAAGGTGTGGGACGGAAGCAAAGGCAGGGTCGGCGACAATCTGGGGTATACGCTGTGCATGGCGATCGCCTGTGAAAACGGTTGCAGGAAAATAGTTCCGCTGATGCTCAGGTTGTGGTCTTCCGAGCATCCCGATTGTACAAGCGAGAATGACGAAATAGAACAGGTTGTCGGACAGATCGCATCCACGACAGGGGGGCGTGGCATATTCGTTTATGACCGCGGCGGTGACGGCGACAATCTCTTCAAGTTCTATATCGACCATGGTTACAACTTCATTGTAAGGCTTGTAGGAGATCGCAATCTGCTCAATTGGGGCGGAAGAACGAAAGATTCTCGCATGTTGGCGCTCGATCTGGCCCGTCAATGTACGATGAAATACGAGGACAGCGTTCACTTCAAGTCGCACAACAAGGTGCATAACGTCCGTGTCAAATACGGCTCGATGCCGGTGCGCTTGCCGATACGGCCCGAAGCGCAGCTTCAACTTGTTGTCGTGAAGTGGCCCGGTGCGGAAAAGCCGATGATGCTCTTGACCACGTTGGAGGCCGTGCGTACGCGCAAGGCGTTGTGGGAGGTCGTGCAGGGGTACATTACGAGATGGCGAGTCGAGGACACGATACGCTTCATCAAGCAGTCATATCGGCTGGAGCATATGAGGAATCTGGAATATCAAAGGCTGAAAAACATGGCGGCGTTGGTCGTGGCGGTTGCGTATTTCGCGGCGGCCTGGCTCGGCAAGCGCGTCAAGCTTGATGCGCTTGCGAAACATGTTGCAAAGGTCTCCAGAAAGATGTTCGAAGTGCCCGAGTTTTTTTACTATGCCATCGCGGACGGCCTGAGGTGGCTCTTTATCCGTCACGGCAAATGGAGAGGTCTGAATTGCGCCAGGGAGCGAAACGGCGACTTGCAAATGGAATTCGAGCTGCTTTCAGGATGAGATTCGAAGTGGATACTTGGAAATACGGAACAAAACCCTTTGAGACTGCGAAAATCGCGCAAGGCTCTCCAAGGGCTCGGTAGCCTTTTCAAAAGGTGGGGATATTCCAGTGCCGGTTATTCTGTCGTGGTGAAAGCAAAACCGGAATGCTGTAGCGAGCAAAACCGGAATCGTGATTAAAGGCTTATATAGCGGGCTTCAGCGTAAGGTTCTGCATTAAAGCGGGCAATTATTGAAGGTTAAGTGAACCTTTGATCTCTGCAAATAGTTGCTGTTTCGGTGTAGTGAGCAAAACCGGAATGATGGGTATACTTTGCTCCATGAAACAGCAAATATTAAACAGATTAGGTGTTGCGCATGTACGCGACACGATGATGCAATTCGTGACGGGTTCAATCACTCGTCAGCAGGCGATGGAATCGCTTCAGATTGGGCAGTCGCAGTTATATTCGTTGCGCACGTCCTACCTCGCGGCACGGGCGCGAGGGCGCTGTGATGATTGGGCACCAGGTTCGTCAGGCGGTAATCACATGCCGGTGTGGCCTGATGAGGTGCAGGCGTTTCTGCGCAAGGCTTTAGAGCCGAATGGCGATGCGAAGCGGTATTCGTATGCGTTTGCCGCCAGTGAGGTCGGAAGGCGCTTTGGCTTTCCCATTGACCGCTCTCAAGTTTGGCACTGGGCGATTGCGCACAATCTTCAGCTGGCAGATCACCGGGAACGGCCTCCGGCTTATGTTCGTCGATGGCAACGCAAGTCGGTTGGTGAGTTGTGGCAGTTGGACGCGACTCCCGACTACTTTCTCGGGCGTACGAATCAGCCTCTCCAACTCATTGATATGGTTGATGACTGTAGCCGGATGCAGGTTGGTTGCCGTCTCTACCGCAGAGAGACGATTGCCTCGTATATAGATCTGTTCTACAGAGCATTTACAAGATATGGTATTCCCCTTGAAATCTACGTAGATAAAGCGGGTTTCTTCAGAAATAACGATGGAACATTAACCCAACTTGGCAAGAGATTGAAGTTTGTTGACATCTCCTTTGTCTTTGCAAATACGCCCGAGGCGAAAGGAAAGATCGAGCGCGTGCATCAGGTTTGGCAAGACAGACTTCCTGCGTATGCGGCAAGGGAAGGCCTTACGGGATCCACACCTCTTGAAGAGATTAACGAACATCTTGACTGTCTGGTCGACTACCGCAACGGCTTTGAGCGGCATCGAGAGCTTCATGATATGCCGTTGAACGTCTGGACGAACAAGATTAGGTTAGGTCAGTGCAAATTGCGGCAGCCACCGCAGGACGGATGGTGGGAGCTGATTTGGTCGGAGTGGAAAGGTTCGATGATCGGTCCGCGAGGACGGTTGCTGGTCGACGGTTTTCTATGCACAACGCAATGCGCGAACGGAACGCGCGTATGGATCTGTCGACACATTGATGGAACCGTGTCTCTTGTGCTCAATAAACCGGAAAAGGGAGTATCGCCGAAAGTGGTATTTACCAATAATCCAAAGGTGTACAGAAGCCGGTGAATATCTAAGGAGATGTCGCGGCGGGGTGCCCAAGCGGCAGCGGGGCCTTCAAAATAGCCCGGCTGTATTAGCTTGGGTCGCCGCGAAAACGCGAGAAATTATTCCGGTTTTGCTCGCTACAAATTTTCCGGTTTTGAAATCTACACGACACAGTGCCGGTTATTCTCGACAGATATGTACACTTTATGATATACTCTCTCATATGAAAACGCGGATGATAAATCGAAGCCGAAACACACGCGTCATGCAGAGGAATATTTTAGTGAAGTTCTATTATCTCATTTTAGCGTTCCTTTTCCTTTCCGGTTGTCAAATGTCTCCGCAGTCGGGAGATTATCGACATAATGAAGATACTCTTTCCGTTGTGTCGATACGGTATGCGCTGTCCGTCGGCAACGCCGGGTCTGAAACGGTCGAAATCGTCATCCATAACGGGACTCGGAAAACGGTCGTTTTCGACAAGGTGGA
>JAZOAC010000061.1:0-12110 GCA_045595285.1 Kiritimatiellia bacterium
GCCAACAAAGCCATGGGAAACGAATGGTTCAGGAATCTTGGCTTGATACCGTTTGCACTACCGAAAAGTTGAAACCGCGCAGTGCCATAAAAGGCACGCTCCGTGGTGTGAGAGGGGGAGAAAACTCCCCCTACTCGATTAGGGTCTGTCGCCACCAATTTCAAGCATGTGGTTGACATGCTTCTCCACGCTGTGGACTGAAATGTCGGAGCGCTTGACTTAGTTCTGCTTATTCTGTATAATCCGCGACGTCATGAAAGCCAAGGTGGCTTTTCGGGGAAAATCAAAGAAAAGAAAAGGTTCTATGAAAAACTTGTATCGCTCCGTACTTTGTTTTGCGGTCACGGCTGCTGCTATCGTGCTTTTCGGATGTGTTGCGCTGGCTGCGCCGCGGGAGCGGGCTGCGGTGGTGTACAGCGGCTATAGCGGTGGCTCGTCTGCCACTGAGTTTGACGCCCATCTGAAAAAGGTCGGGTTGGTGTTCGACAAATACGAGAATGTTCGTATGCCGGAACTGACGGAGAAACTTGGCGCGTATCGCTTCGTCATTGCAACAACGCTTGCTAACTATACGAAGACCGTGAAGATGACTCCTTTTGCGGCGGCGTGGCGGAAATGGCTCGCGAGCGGCGGAGTACTTGTCGTGACTGACGCAAACTACGCGAGCGTCCTCAATGACTGGGTGGCGGAGTTCGGATCGGGGTTTGAATGTGGATGCGCACTCTGTTCGGCTCACACGAATCCGTCGGACGCCACGCGGACAATGACCATACATCCAGATCCGCTTCTTTCCTGCCCGAAGCCTCTTGGGCGGCTGTTTCAGAAAAACTACGGGCAGTGGACGCATTTGACGAAGCTTGGAACGAACTGGCGCACTCCGATTGTCTGTGCAGACGGGTTTCCGCTTTTCGCATACCGCCGTGTTGGGAATGGCATGATTGTCCTTACGTGCGCAGCTTCCCTACGAAAGAGTCCAATAGCATCCGCGCTCCTTGAGAATATCGTGACTGACAGCCGTTTGCGCGAAAGAGGAATTGCGATTGAATCCTTCGAGCCAAACCTTTCCGGCGGCAATCCGGCAGAGCGTATAAGTCGGCTTCGTTTGAAAGTTTCGCCGGAGTGCGGGCAGAAGGTGACAGCGACGCTCGTAGCGCGGAACGACCGAGCGCAGGGAACGGTTGAGGCAAAGGGAATGGACGAGGCGGTTGTGCCGGCGAACGGCGAGGTGGTGCTGTCGCCATCATGCGCACTCGTGCGGAGCGGCACGGTGGCGTCGCAGTTGAAGGTGACAGTTGACGGGCGCACAATTCTCTCTTGCGAGTGGGATGAGACTTCGCCGGAGACGATTGCGCTTTGCCTGAAGCGGAAACACTTCTACCCTGGCGACAACGTTTCGCCACATGTTGCGATAGCGCCTGCTGCGGAAGGACGCGACAAACTGACGGGGATAGCGTGGCGCATTGACAGCGGCGAATGGGAGGAGCGCGAGGCGAAGGACGGCGCATGGATGATTCCGGCGACGTCGCTTCCAGTTGGCAAGCATGTGCTTCAAGCGAGGCTGGTTTATCGTCCGGGATTTTTGGAGGCAATGGATGTGAAAAAGCGTAACCTTTTTGACTGGGGTGAATCTGTCGAGACAGAGTTTTTCACGCATCCTGAACCGAAGTATAGGATGCGCGGCGACCACGTGTTGCTTGAGAACGGGAAACCGTTCTTCCCGCTCGGATTTTACCAGGTTGCATGGAATGTTTCGGCAGAAGATTGTCTCAGTATGGTGCGAAACATTGCGGCGTGGGGCTATAATACAGTTCATATATCGTGCAAGGGTAGCAGCCACGGCGCATTCCTTGACGAGTGTGCACGGCTCGGCGTGAGGGTAATCACGGAGTTTGCCGGCGATCCTATGCCTGTGATAGAGAAGTATAAGGTCAAGCCGGCGGTTATGGGATGGAACCATGGAGACGAACCTGCGCACAATGGCATCACGCCCGAACAGATGTTTGCTCGGTACGACCGCTTCAAGCAGCTTGATCCCGATCATCTTGCGTACACAGTAATCTGCAAGCCGAGCCAATACAAGCGCTACGCAGCCGGTACTGACGTGCTCGCTCCCGACCTCTACCCCGTGCCACGCCATTTCATCGGCGACGTGCATCGCTGCTCCAAACAGGCGAATAAGGAGGCAACCCGCGTTGGCACGGCGCTTTGGGTAGTCTGTCAGACATTCGGCGGACAAAAGTACGACAAGAGCGGCGATTGGCCTCGCTGTCCCGATGCGCGAGAGTTTCGCGCAATGAGTTACCTAGCCTTGATGGGCGGTGTGAAGGGAATTATCTATTACACGTATTTCGATCTCGCTTTCAACATTCTCAAGGAACCCGACCTGCTGGAGGCGGTGAAGACGTTCCCGGCTGAACTGCAAGGGCTGATACCATTCCTGCTGGACGGCAATGGCGAGCAGCTGGCGGAGAATGTGAACGGCGTCTATGCGATGGCGTGGACGCTTGATGCGGAACGTCGGCTTGTGGTGGTGAACACGCGCGACAAAGAGGCGAAAGTCTCGCTCCCGTTTACGGGCGGGCAGGTTCTCTACGGTGCGCCACGTGATATGCGGACGGATCGAGGCAAGATATCTTTCACGATTCCGCCGCTTGAACGGGTCGTGATGAAGTAAGGTGATTTCCCTGAAAACCAAACAAGGAAACAAAGACGTGAAAAAACTACTCATACTGATATGCGTGGCGGTGACGGCGATGACGTTATGCGCTGATGTGTCGTGCTCGTTCAACGGCACTGACATGAAGGTGACGACTCCGTCTATCTATGCTGGTTTGCGGCTCACGCTTTTGTGGGACACAACCGATAAGGGCGATAATCCGTCGGCTTGGGCCAATGTGCACGAGATTGCCTCTTCGATTCCGGCTGGCGGTGAACGCTACACCGTAAACCTTGCCGCACTCGGCATTGCGAATGGAACGCCCTGCCGCATCGTCGCAAGCGAACGGTACAAGATGCTGGACATGCTGCAAATGGATTCGACGTCGTGCTACATCGACACGGGTTTCAAGGACACGGCTGTCTATGGCGTCCGCTTCGGCTTCTACGGCAACAGCGGCAATGATAACGGCGGATGGAACTTCATCTTGGGGTCTGGCGAAGGTTTAAGCGACTCGGCGCGAGGTTTGGTCGTCGGGCAGGCCAATGCTTCTTATGATACCTGGTACTGGACGTACAGGGGGCATCGGGCGACAGGTGACCGTCCACCAGCCAATACCGATTCCATTAACGAGGCGGTCTTCGCGAACAACTCCTTCGTCCTTAATGGAAACACCATCTATTCGGGGTTGGCGGCAGGTTCTGTCGGTACACTGGGACTCAACATCTTTCTTGGCCGTGCCCAAAACAACGGTAGGCGTTGCTACTACGGCTGGTGGTCTCATGTGAGTTTTGATGATGCGACCGGTAAAAAGATTCTCGACTACATTCCCATGCAGAGATGCAGCGACGACAAGGTGGGCTTCTATGACCGCGCCACGGGCAAGTTCGTGACGAGCACTGGGGGCGGCGATTTCGGCGCGGGAACCGTGACCAACGCGAATTTCGATGTCGTGCACCTGACACAGCGCGTGACGCCAAACTATGCGATTAGCCTTGAAGCGAACGGCACGAAGCTGTACGCAAAAGTCCCATCGGGACTCGCTGGCGAGCAGATTGTGCTTGTGTGGGACGATGCGGACAAGGGAGATGACATCAGTATGTGGGCGAACAGCCACGAACTCGCCGCCTTTGTGGGCGCGAACGGCGGAACGTATTGCGCCGACCTTGCTCGCCTTGGCATCCGCAACGGGCAGACGTGCCGCGTGTTCGCCGTGCATAGCCTTCGTCTTCTCGACATGCTTGAACTGTCAAGCACAACGGCTTATATCGACACTGGTTTCAAGGACACGGCTGTCTATGGCGTCCGTTTCGGCTTCTACGGAAACAGCGGCAATTCTGGTGCGTTTGATTGCATCATGGGCACAAAAGAGGGAAGCAGCGATGCGGCGCGTGGTTTCATGGTGTCGCAGAACAGCGGCAACTACGGAAGCTGGTTCTGGGTTTACAATGGACATCGGTCGGGAAACGACCGCCCCTCGGTATCCAATTCTTTCATCAACGAGGCGGTTTTCGCAGATCGCACATTCACGCTGAACGGAAACGTCGTCGCTTCCAACCTCGCGGCAGGTTCCGTCGGCGTGCAGGGGCTCAACATCTTGCTTGGCCTTTCCCATGACAGCGGCCGTCGTTGCCACTACGGCTGGTGGTCGCATGTGCGGTTCGACGATGTGGACGGCAACGCCATCCTTGACTACATTCCCGCACAGCGGACAACGGACGGCAAGGTGGGCTTCTATGACCGCGCCACTGGCAATTTCGTGACAAGTACGGGCGGCGGCTCGTTCAATGCGGGCACTGTGACGAACGCATCGTGGACAGTGGCCAATTCAACTGCCTCCATCGTGGCGCGTGGCGTTCCGTTCCTTGACGTCGCGCTCAACGGCATGGTGCTGAACGTGACGGCTCCGTCCGGTCTTGCGGGCGAACAGCTGTTGCTCATGTGGGACGATTCGGACAAGGGCGGCGATCCATCCGCATGGACACACAGCGAGGTGTTGTCTGCCGCGCTTCCTGCGCAGGGTGGCACCTATTCGGCCAACCTTGCCACGCTTGGCATTGGCAGGGGGCACGTTTGCCGCGTCGCGACCGTCAATCAGTTGCAGATGTTGGATATGCTTGAAATGTCCAGCAACTTGACCTACATTGATACAGGAATCAAAGATAGCAACTGCTATGGTGTTCGATTCGGCTTCTACGGCAACAGCGGCAATTCTGGTTCGTTTGACTACATCATGGGCACCAAAGAGGGAAGCAGCAATGCGGAGCGTGGTTTTCTGGTCGGGCAGAACGGCACCAGCTACGAAAGCTGGTTCTGGGTGTACAATGGCTATCGGTCGGGTTCTGACCGTCCGTCGGTTTCAATGACCTCCATCAACGAGGCGGCGTTTTCGGATCGCACGTTCACGCTCAACGGAAACACTGTTGCGTCCAACCTCGCGGCAGGTCCTATCGGTGTGCAGGGGCTTAGAATCCTGCTCGGTCGTTCACAGGACAGCACCAGCCGTTGTCACTACGGATGGTGGTCTTACGTGCGTTTCGATGACGCGGCAGGTTCTGCCATAATCGACTACATGCCCGCAAAACGGGCGGCGGACGGCAAGATCGGGTTCATCGACCGTGCATCGGGCGTGTTCGTCGTCAGCACGGGCGGCGGCGACTTCACGGCCGGAACGGTGACGAACGCATCCTGCGTGGCGGAGCATCTGTGGCGGACGGTGCCGTTTGAGGATCTTGTCGTTACGGCCACATGGACAGGTGGCGGCGCATCAGGACGTCTGGACGATCCCAACAACTGGACTTGCACAAACCTGTACGGGGATGTGGTTTCGGGTCTGCCCGGAGAATACACAGCAGTCACTATCCCGTCCGCCGATGAGTTCAATTGTCCGGCTGGTACGCAGTTCGTATGTCAGACGCTCTTCGTGAATGGTGCGCTGACGGGCGACCATGATTGGCGCGGACTCGACTTCGCGGTCGTCTCTGGCACAATCGACCTTGCCGGGCATTCGTTGCATGCATTGGCTGGCGTTGATATGCTGCGGGCTGCTACAGTCACCGACACCGTGGGCGGCGGTACGCTGTGCATCGAGGTGCCGAACGGGCTGGTCGTCTCCAACACGGCGGTCGCCTTCGCCGGCGCGTTCTCGCTCGTCAAGGAAGGTGCCGGAACGTTTGTGGCAGCGAAGGCGGGGCAGACGTATTCCGGCGGCACTGATGTTGTGGGCGGCACGTTCGCATGTGGTGGCAAGGGCACGGCTGGCGTTTATGGTGCGGCGGAAACCACAAACACCGTCTTTGCCGGGGCGGTCTTTGATTGCTGCGGCAACGGCGAGAACTGGCAGAACCCGTTCGTTCTTGCGGGTGGCACGTTGCGCAATCCGTCTTATGTGGCCGACATCACGCTTGCGGCGGATTCATTCATTGAAGCCCCTGTTACTAGAGTGGCTCTTGCTAACCGAAAATTTGCCGAGACGACTCTGGAGATGAACGGCCATACGCTCACGTTCGACATTGGAGACGGTCAGTCTTGCGCCTTGGTGAACTTGACGGTGACGGGCGGCGGCACGATTCTTGAACGCACTGGCGGATTCCTTCAGCTGGGCTATCCGGGGGCTGAAGGTGTTCGAGCGTCCGGCACGGTGCTGGATATCCAGCGTTCCATCAGAGCGAACTCCGTCAGTACGTTCCTGGACTATATCGCACGATACGATGGCGACTATGATTTCGGTCCGGCAGTGCCAATCAAGGTTGTGCGTAGGTTCTGTCCATGCGGTGACAACGTAAGATGGCATTCGGTGGAGTTGCAAGACGGCGCAATACTCGACCTTTCAAAGGTGACAGGGGTTTGGAATGCAACAAGCCAAGGTACACACTTTGAAGGGGCTTCCACGCTTTCTTTTGCGCCGAACGCAACGATCACGGTGGATGTCAGTGGACGGACGGTCGCGCTTGACGACCAGTTGATATCGTGGTCGGCAGATCCGACGGATGTTACGTTCGTTTGGGGACTCCAATTGCCGCTTCGCGTCAGGCGTTCAGGGCTGTTCGTTAGTACTATTCCCGGCATGGTTATTTCCATCCGGTAGGATACCGGCATGTGAAATGTCTGTTGTTGTGACGGTGGCGGTCGTTTTGATTGCCGCCGCTGTCAACATCGATGCCTGAATTGATTATGGTAAAATACCCTGTTATGAATAAAAAGTGAATAGGATAGTTTATTGATGAGACATTGCAGAATCCTGGCCGTTACTCTTTGGCTGTTGCCGTTATCGGTGATGGCGGAGTTGCTTCCGCCTGAAATCGGCCTTGGTTGGACGAATGGATGGGTATGCGAGTGGCGCAAGAATGTGCCGGGGCTGAAAGTATCCGATTCAAAGGAGAGGGTTTCTGAGAATCTTACAAAGGTGGTGCGCCGTTGGAAGTGGACGGGAGTCAAGCCGCTGGAACAGGTGACGCTTTCTGTACGCTATCGCGTGAACGGCGATGCAAAGGCAGTGAAGCCGTTCATACCGGGTGTCCTGATGTACGGCAATCCGTCTAACAAGGGACGCACGGACGGCAGGGTTCCTGTGTTCTCTGGAGATCCCGGCGAGTTCGCCATTTTTGAGGAGCATCGTATCCCCATGCCGTTTGCGCTTCTTGAAGATTCGAAATCAGGAGCTTTCGCGGCTCTGCACACGCTGCCATCCCCAGTTCGCGGTGCGAAACGCGAGGATCTCTGGTGGAGTCTTGGCGTGGAGGCTACTAAGGACGCTTTGGACATCGTGATACTTTCTGGTCCTGTCGGGTACAATCGCCAGAGGTCCGTCGTCAAGGCATTGCAGAAGGCGTCCATGCCGTATGATGAAACCTACATCACGCTTCTGCCAGGGCAGATCGTGGAGAAGATTTTCTGGGTTGAGACGGGTACGGCGACGAAAGAGGCATTCGGGTTTGAGCAGGCGCTTGACGTGTCGCTTGACCTGTTCAGGCCGTATGGCGTGGAGCGGTTTGAGAAGTTTGACGGCATCGTGGAGGCGAAACGGAGATTTGCGATGTCGCGCTGGGTCGAAGGGCCTATTCCCAATGCTTGTGGCTTTGACATGTACGATCCGCAATATAAGTGGCGGCATCTGACGATTGGCTGGTGTGGGTGCGCTGCTACATGCGGATATGCGTTGCCCGTACTGAATTTTGATTCTTCCGATTGGGATAAGGCGCAGCGTTCCCTCGACTTTCTCTGCGATGCTTTTATGGATACTATACAGACTGATGGTCTGTTCCGTGTGACGTTCGACATGAAGACCGGCAAGACGACGGGCGCTGATTTCGTTCCAGGCGAAACGACTGGTGGTGATCCCGTTTCGTGCGGGCAGGGGCTGTATTCCGTGTTGAAGGCAATTCGTTTTGCGGAGCGGAGCGGCGGAGGGCGGCTTGATACGTCGAAATGGCGGCGGTTTGCGGCAAGGGTTGCGGACGCTATGGCGGCGGACATTCTGCGCAAGGACTGGTGCGAACCGGCTTCAACGGGGCCAGGCTTTCTCGTTGCGCCGCTCGTAGTGGCATCGGAGATGTTCGGCAGACCGGATTGCCTTGCGGCGGCGCAGAAGCTTGCCGGAACTTTTGAGCGTAAATACTTTGGTTACGACGCTGTCTATTGGGGCGGCACGCTAGATGCATCCTGTGAGGACAAGGAGGGCGCATACGCGGCGTTTCAAGGCTATTTAGAACTGCTGCGCAATGCGGTTGCGTCCGGTTGTGCGGCGGAGGCGCGCCGTTATGCGCGGTTGGCGCGGCATGCGATGAACATGATGCTTACGTACACGATGGTGTGGGATGTTGCCTATCCGCCGGGACGGCTCAGCGACCACTCGTTCAAATCTACGGGGTGGACGGTGGTTTCGGCGCAGAACCAGCATCTTGACGCGTTCGGAGTGTTGACCACGCCGGAGATTTGGCGCATGGGCGAATACCTTGGTGACGAAAGGCTGAAGCGTCTTGCCGCCGTCATGTATCGCACCTGCTTTCAGCTGACGGACGCTTCCGGCTCATTGGGCGAGCAGATTCAGCAGACGAACTTCGCCCAGCAGGGTGACATGAACGATGTGTGCCGGTTGCGCGGCGGCTATACCGAGCGGTGGACGGTGTTTTGGCTGACGGCGCACTTCCTAAATGCGGCTGCACAGTTCACAGAGATGGGTATTTCGCTATAATATAGCGCATATGAAATTACCTTTTGAGATTAATAGAAACGGCGCTGAACCGCTGACTTCGCAGATAGAGCATGGCATAGTGCGCGGTATAGAAACGGGATTCTGGAAGCCAGGCGACATTCTGCCGACGTTGGACGAGTTTGCGGCTGCGACTAATGTGAGCCTGATAGTAGTGCGTAATGCGATACGCCGTTTGGTCGATGAGGGACGCATCAATCCTCGTCCAGGCGTGGGAACGGTTGTGCTAGACAGCGCGACTCGGCTTTGGCATGGCCATGTGCTGATTGTAGACTTCGAGACGCGTAGCAACTTTTTCTATTCCCGCGTGAGCGGCATTTTGCGCGAACGTCTTATACGGGCGAACTATCTGCCGTCTGTTGTTTCCGTTGCTGCGGAGGAGTACGACATGGAGCCGCTGAACGCCATCCTGCGTCAACCCGTGAGCCTTGCAGTAGTTCTGGGGATGGGACATGGGCACGATGCATTGACGGTGAAGCGGATTGTCGCCGCCAATGTGCCGGTTGTGACGTTTTCCGATAGGGAGCGCCCATTGCCGAAGGTCGTCGGACACATGCGCCTTGATGAGTCGGGCGCAATGGATGATTTCATCCAGCATTGCGCGAAAGCGGGTGTGCGGCGCATGGCGCACATCCGGCTGAAGCCGCCGAAGGAATACGGAGCCTTAGGTCGATGGGAACGAATGGGGATTGTCCTTGAAAACTGGCAGATTGATCCTTTTGATGGCATTGATCCTATAGAGAATATTCAGCGCGGAACGATGGAATTCTTCGAGACGAGGTTGGTGCGCAAGGATCCCGATCTTCCTGATGTCCTGTACTTTGACGATGACTACGCGGCAACGGCGGCAATTGTGTCACTGCTGCGTCATGGCGTGAGGATTCCTGAAGACGTGCGGCTTGTTGCGTCCGTGCGGCGCGGAGGGCCTCCGCCGTTTCCAGGCTCACTTGCTTGCATTGAAGATGACCCGTTCCTGTGTGGAGAGAAGATGGCCGAACTGGCAATAATGTTCCTTGCAAGCAAGTCCGTCCCTCGCATCACACAACTTCCCCTGTCATACCATCCTGGTGCAACATTCCCGCCAGGATTCTGAGGGGATAGACCCTGTTTGCTGCAATGAAAATCTTCAGCTGATAGGCGACGGTTTTGAGAGATATGGTTACTTGGTGGAGGTGAAGATTTAGTTGAGGTTTCGAGCTTGCAAAGAAAGGAAACGAAACGTGAATGTTAAAGTGAACTGAAGAGAGCTCGCCAGCTATGGATTTCTGGGGACCCTGCAGAAAGTGCGTACAGATCCTCTGCGTTGCCCGTACAGACCCTTTCATTTAGGCATACAGTCAAAGTGCTTAGGGAGTAAGTGCTTACGGAGCGCTTCAGCATGTCAATGCGTGAATGACAATCGGCAGAGAGGCAATCACCTAAATTGTTTTTTACAGAATAGGTGAGGATTTGCAGTGATGGAAAAATCCTCACCTAAATTGCATATTGCAAAATAGGTGCGGATTTTTATTGTGTTCGGATTGAGGGTTTAGTATAATTCCGAGCATGAAAAAGGCAAGAAGAGAGTTTTTCGGGAGAGAATCTGAGATTGCGCAGCTTTTCGGGCTCTGGAGGAAGCGGGTTGCTTCTTTGGTGACGTGTCGTGGACGGCGCAGAATCGGGAAATCGACACTCATAGAAGAATTTGCTGTACGTTCCGGGGCTCGATTCATTAAGCTGGAAGGTCTCAGACCTAAGTCCGGGATGACGGAGCGAGATCAGCTGGCGTTCTTCGCGGCGAAACTTTCTGCGCAGACAGGCTGCGAGTCCACGACTCCGGCTGATTGGTATTCCGCGTTTCTGAGGCTGGATCGAGAATTGCGCGACCAAGAGCAGACGGTTGTTCTTTTCGATGAGATTTCATGGATGGCGCAGTATTCGTTGACGTTTCCGGAGATTCTGAAAAATGCTTGGGATGATCTTTTCAAGAGGCATCCGCGTCTGGTGCTTGTCTTGTGCGGCAGTGTCTCAAGCTGGATACGCGATGCCATAGTACGCAATCGTGCATACGTGGGACGCCGTTCCTTGGATATGGTCGTGGGTGAGCTTGTTCCGTCTGAATGTGTCAAATTCTGGGGAAAACATGCGGGACGGACAGATTCACGGGAGATCGTTGACGTTCTTTCGGTTACGGGGGGAATCCCCAGATATCTCGAAGAGGTTGATCCGTCACTTTCAGCACTTGAAAACATCAAGAGACTTTGTTTTATGCCTCAAAGCGTCCTGCGTGAGGATTTTGACGATATGTTTAATGATGTGATAACCGTACAGTCGAGACTTTCATCGCGAGTGTTGAGGACGTTTATATCAGGGCCGAAAACTGCTACTGAAGTTTCAGCGGCTCTGAAAATTGAAAAAGGCGGAGATGTTACCGCATCGATAGAGAACCTGCGAGAAGCCGGTTTTCTTGCAGAGACAGGGCGTGTCAATCCGGAGACAGGGACAGAGTTGCGGGAACGCAGATTTCGTTTGCGGGACAATTACGCCAGATTCTATTTGAAGTTCATCGATCCGCACAAGCACATTATTGATGACGGGGCTTTTTCGTTTGCATCGCTTGATGAATTGGATGGCTATGAGTCGGTGATGGGGCTTGCATTTGAAAATCTTGTTGTCAACAATTATCGACTGCTGATACCGCACCTTCATCTGGATGGACTTGTAATCACCTCGGCCGGGCCATATATGAAACGGGCCGGCAAGGGAGTGCGGGGGCGGAAGGGATGTCAGATAGATTTGTTGATACAGACGCGAAGAACAATCTGTGTTGTTGAAATTAAGCGTCGGCGTGAGATCGGGCGGGAGATAATTGAAGAAGTAGACAAGAAAGTGCGCACCATCAAAAGACCGGACGGAGTTTCTATCCGAACTGCCCTTGTCTATGATGGACATCTTTCTCCGGTTGTTGCGGCAGACGGGTATTTTGACGCGATAGTTCCTTTCTCCCAGTTGCTTAAATCAAAGGCTTAGATACTATCGCGCATTTTCGGAGAAAGCAGGGGTAACCCATTCTTTGCGAGGGGTGGATTGGGAAAAGTAATATTTATGACCGCTTTTAAGTGGTAAAATGTCCTTTGAATGCACTCGCTGTGGGGACAGACCCTGCAAAAAGTACGTATCGACCCTCGAGCGCGTCCGTACTGACCCTTTCCGTTAGGCATACAGGGCAAGTGCTTAGGAAGTACAGGAGAGGAAGAGAATTGG
>JAZOAC010000062.1:0-5667 GCA_045595285.1 Kiritimatiellia bacterium
AGCGATATGCACAGCGCGTCGAAGAGCGCCATCTCGCTTCTCCTGCCCCTCCTGCGCAGCTGGTCGCTCAGCGTGTGCGGCACATGGCCTATTGTGCGCCCGTGCCTGTACGCCTCGCGCCAGAACTCCCTGCGGTACTCCCTGGAGTCGAAGCCCATGACGTCCTCCTCGAACCACCTGAAGAACCTGGGGGCGCGTTCGGTGAATGTCATCGGTTCGTCCGAGCGCTTGGCGAGGACGATCCTTTTCTTCAATATGTGGCGTTTCACTGCTTTGTCCATAGCGGCGGGAAAGATACCACATCCCTCTCGCGAAGTCAATGAGAATATGGTTCGGACTGATTCTCAAGGGATGGTTGGAAAGTGTCGTTTGATTTATGCGGCGGTGTAACGGTGGCGAAGAAGCGTTGACAATATTGCCAATGTGTAAGCACAGGCAACCGCAAGTTTATTTACAACCGCAAGTTTATTTATTAGTCTTTTTACGGGATTCGGCCCAGGTAGAATTTCAACCCTAAAACCGCATTCCCTTTGTCTGTAAAATGGAACTTGGATCTGTCTGCCGCCATGTCATGGATGGGACTGCGGCTTCAAATCGCGATTGGTGCGGATTTTCTCACGATTCCAACATAACGAGCCATTTCGACGAGCAGATCGAAGTCGACGGGAAATCCTCTGTTGTTACAGACGGTCGAATGGACAGTGCGCCAGAAAGCCTCAAAGGAGGGCATGTGATCGGGAAGCTCCAAGACCTCCTCCACGATACGTATCTTCTCGGTTGTATCCTTAAGCGGCGGCAATGCCACACTACTGCGTCCATGCGGAAAACGCTGTGACGGATCTATTATCCTGTACTGCCCCTTCGTGGCTCCAGGCATGACAGAGAAGGCCCCCCGGGTGCCGCGCAGTTCAATCGCAGGACCGCCTACGCCCACAACGGCGGAATTGACCTCGACATCGGCCGTAATGCCATCGACGCTCCTGAACATCACGCGGACATAGTCCTCTGCGTCACCCAACGCCACGAGCTTCTTTGTTTCGCTCCACATCTGTACCGGCGGAGCCTTCAGTAGAGTGAGAGCCTGAAGCATCGGCTCCTGGGCGGCAAAAAACGCTGCGCCGCCTCCACGCTTCGTAGTGGCCTGCCAATCATCCCTGCGCTCGTAGGTACCCTTGCGGACCCGGATGTCATATATACTGCCTATCTTTTTCCTTGCGCGAGCAATCGACGCCAATCTGAACTCGGGAGAAAACATTTGCGGAGTCGCGGCAATGAGGCGGTTGCCGGCCTTCACAGATGCACCACGGAGCACAAGCGCTCCATCATGCGTCGGTGAGAGAGGCGTCTCACACACAGTCCATAGCCTGCGCGACAAACAACTGAGCACGATGCTGTCGTGCTCTTGAGTGGGTGTCGCCACAAGGACAAGATCAAGGTCTGGCTCATCCACCATATCCACAGCCCGCCTGTAGTGACGGACATCAGGAAACATGGACTCCACATTGTCGCGACGCGACTTTTCAACATCGCATACCGCCACCACGCGGAAAAGACCATCAAGTTTCCCAATTGCGGGAAGATGCCCGAGCACGGCACTTCTACCGCACCCAATTACACCCACCGATATCTCGTCCGTGGCAACCATCGTCAGCCAAGAAGCTCATTGACCTTCTTCATCACTGCAAAAGCGTCCGCCACATAGACAATATCAGCCTTACCTTGTACCCAGCCGCAGTTCGCGTCAAGGTTGATGGCGCGGCGCTCGTTGATGAAGCGCCAGCCTACGACATGGGGTTCCTCGCCATGGCAGCAGGTCGCAAGGCCCTTCTGGTGACGTGGCGTCGAACCTGTCTGCCCAACCTGGTTCATGTGGCTCATGAACGTAAACGCGGCGGCAGCCTCTGGCATGTCGACAAGCGACTTGGACGAGCCGAGCGAGGCGTTCGCCCTGCCGATGAAACCAGTGATCGAGGATGCCGCCTCCTCGAAATGAAGCGCGCCGTCGGCCTGCTTCTTCGTCCATCCGGCGCCGGCGACGAAAAGAAGACGCGCATCCGGCTTGATCGTGGATTCGCCGCCCGTACCGGCGTTCTCGACGCCGTTCACGACGGTGCGCGTCGATGCGGAGGGGTCCTCCGCGAAAGCGACGGTCTCCGCTCCCGCCTTTGCGCAGATATCATCGAAAAGAGACGGGTCCGTGACCAGCACCCACGGCTTCGCCGCACGCGTGAATTCGGTGAGAATGCGCTGACGGTACACCCAGCGGCGCGCGACGGCCTTGCAGTCCGAAACCTCGACATCGACGATGTTGGTGTCGATCTCGGCGCCGGCGCGGAACGCCGCCGCAGGTGCGGAGCGCTTCACGCGTGAGTTGCCGGGAAGCAGCACCAAATCCGCGCCGCATGACTTTACCGCCTCTGCGATTGCCGGAACGTCCTTTGCGAACGTGCCGGTCCCTTCAATCCTGAACGCTGCGATCTTCATGACTTCACCCACTCCACGATTTCCTTTGCGATGTCCTCGACGGACATGTCCTTCTTGACGACCGTATCACGCTTGGACGCCGGAACCTCGGCCTTCTGCCAGGCGATGCCGCCGGTGCCGACGTTTGCAACTGGCGCCTTCATGAGAGCCGGCATTATGCCGCGCATATTCATCATGCCCGTCTGCGGATTGTTCGGAGGTTCGGGCAGGCTGCCCGTAGCCCATCCGATCGCCGCCGGAAGACCGGAACACGTGGAGGCAAGATACTTGCCGCCTTCTATGCGCTCCTTGACGGAGAACGAATCGTCATCGGCGACCTTGAGTTCGTCGACGGCGTTGAAGAACTCGGTGATGCCGAGAGACGCTGCCACGAACTGGAGCGTAACGCCCGCATCACGGGATGCGCTTGCACAACCACCAAACACAAAGTCTGGAGCCGCTGGCATCGCCTTGATTGCTTTGGCGAGCTCCATCGCCGTATCCTTCGCATCGGTAAATCCGCCAGCCGGGGCATTGACGGCAACGAGTTCAAGCGGAACCTTCTGCGCAACGGTCATCATGAGCTGCTGAAGCTTTGCCTTGGGACCTAGAGCCACAAGCGTGACCTTCGAACCGGGTCGCGACTTCGCGAGCGCCGCCGCCTCATATAGCGCACATGCCGCCCAGGGATCGAGAACGGACGGAAGCATCTGCTCGTTCTTCAGCCCGGGACCTTGTGGGGTCTGGACCGGTTCAAGGGTCTGCAGCGGATCGGGGACAAGAGATCCGCACACAACAATGTTCAATGGTTTTGCCATTTATAGCCACCTGTCTTGGTTTATGGATTATTTGCGACGATTATACCATAAAACACATCATCTCCGCACGCGGCGGAGATGAATTCCGGAATGTCATTCGGTCCAGCCGTTTCCGGTAACAGAAAACGCCTGATGCCTCTCCGGCGGAACATAGCCGTGCGTAGATCCCTGCACCCAGTTGATTTTCTTGGGCCCGGGAATGTTGTTGAACAGAATCGCTACGCCGGACGGAGGGCAGCAGTAGTCGCCCAAACCCGCGCGGGTGATCTCGACCTTGCAGTTCCTGGAGATGCGCTTGGCGATGTTGACCGGATCGAAATAGCGCATCGCCTCGGTTTCACCGACGCCCCAGTTGGGCACAAGGCGATTGAGCGTCCTGCGTCCGCCCATGTCGCAGCACCACGGAATCCCTGGAAGCGCCAACGTCACATCAGGATCAAGCCCGGCGGCCCACACGGTCTGCAGCCCGCCCATCGAACCTCCGCGAGCGGTCAGGTCCTTGCCGTTCCACTCAGGCAGCGATTTGAGGAACTGGATTGCCCGCATGATGCGATAGCACATCCAGCCGAAATACGCAGTGTTGACGGACTTGTTCTGCCACATGGAATCCAGTCCGAAGGTTTTGCCGTTGGACTTGATCGAATCGTAGAACTCGGTGTAATATTCCGGTTCGCGTCCAAGTTCATATCCATGCGCATTGATGAACATCGCGATTTTGCCTTTAGGACCGGAAGACGGAACCTTCTCCACGAAAGCGGCCCCGTAGCCGTGAAACGAGATCTGCGCCGGATATTTGCCGGGCCCGGAAGGCATGGTGTAGTGACCGGTGACCGGGCGCGGGCCAGCACATGGAACGGTGAAGAAAAGACGCGTACGTCCTTGTCCTTGGAAGGATGCTCCTTCTCGACCGGCACATACGGGAATGCAGATGAAGGTGGCCTGGAATTTTGTTAAGCCGTGTAGAAATGTAAAAAATGTAGAAAGAATCTGTAAGGCCCAAAACGCTACGGGGAAATACCGGATGAGAGAAGAGCAATTGGCAATGGATTTTCCTTCACCTCGGGTATTCCGTGTGTTTCGTGAAAAAAATCCGCCCCTCTTCTGCACTTCTACACGGCTCTTATACCATGAATCCGCGCACTTCTCATGGATGAATCCGATCCCAATGTTTCAACTGCGGATTTCAGGCTCAATTGCCCGTTCCCTTGAGCAATGCCTTCAGGTAGCCGTTTGCGAAGAGGCGACCCATATTGAAATATCCGGGAATTGCGTCCTCGACCAACTTGCGGTCGCCTTCCATCTCCGGTACGTGGTCGCCGCGTATCGGCACGTCAAGGCCAAGCGAACGGTAGGTGCGCATCAGCGCAAACTGGTCTGTATCTCCCTGATCATGGAAAAGCTCCGTGAAGTTTGTCTTGTCGCCTTCAACATCCCGTATATGGATGAAGGCGATGCGCTTCCCGAAGTGACGCGCAACACCGCATAGCGTTTCGGTGGGATTGTTTTTAACGCAGAGACGCGAAGACGCAGAGTCCGCAGAGGAATTCAAATCTGCGGTTTGCGACGGAACACCTGAGAACATCAACTTGAAGTTCGCCTGGCAGAACGTTACGGCGTTCGAGGGCGATGGATAGATCGCATATGCCCGGTCGTATGCTTCCACCGAACCAAAGATGCGGGCATAGCCGTCAAGCGAGTCAAGGCACGGATCGTCAGGATGGAGCCCCATCCGAACACCGCATTTCTCGGCAGTAGGCATTACGGACTTGATGAAATATTCGTAGTTCGCCCACACCTGGTCATGGGAAATGATGAGATTATGTTTTTTGACAGGATTTACAAGATTCACAGGATTGTTCGCAGTATCGGATAATCCTGACAATCCTGTTAATCCTGTCGATAGATCTCTCAGCGAAAAGTATGTTGCTTTCGCGCCGCCGCGCCCTTCGCGTACTCCGGTCCGAGCCCAGCCTGTGCCGACCATGAAGTTGTAGCAAAGTAGCTTGATGCCGAGTCGGCTCATCGATTCCAGAATACTACCAATGCACGTCCCCCCCAAGTTGCATCAAACAAATTAGACGCGTTTACGTAAACGTTGGAAACGACTCCGTATCGATACTGTGCACCGCTGTATCCTTGCACTGCTTCTGCAATTAAACCATAAGCTTGATAGGTAGTCTCATTGCTCTCACCCGTAGAACGTACCGTTAATTGAATATTATCAATCGTTCCATAGTGGTTCGTAGCAATTACAGAGCCACCTGTCATTTTTTCCACGTTAATAGCAACGTTCTTAATAACGCCCGTACGACCAACTGTACCAAACAAAGACGACGTCAATGTCTTGACGTTAAGCGCATGACCTCTACCGTCAAACGTACCAAGG
>JAZOAC010000063.1:0-17733 GCA_045595285.1 Kiritimatiellia bacterium
GATGCAGCGCGTGATAGGGTCGGACATTGCGATGGTGTTCGATGAATGCCTTCCGTATCCGTGCGACAGGGCGCGCGCAGAGAAGAGCGTCGAGACTACTATCGGATGGAATAATTGGGGTGGAACCCTGAAAAGAGTGATAATTTTGTTCGTGAATCGGGTTGTTTTGTGAAATATTGCAGTTCTAATGGCGCGTAAGATTTCGTCCGCTCCGTAATCTTGAGAATTAGTCCAAACCGTATTCTCATCATCCTCGGCCTCATTACATTAGAAGCGAGAGAATTGTTCCGAAGAGAATTCTCATTTTAGGCAATGGGGCGGACGCATGCAATTGCATGTCAGTCATCAAAAGCAAGCTGAACTTGTCGTTGTTGAGATTGTGGCTGAGTCTTTTTTCGGTGTAAATAGGTTTTATGTCGTCGTCGATTGCACGCACGATACGTTTTGGATCTTCTGAGGCCTGAATGCCATAAATACATTCCTCGACGAACTTCTTCGACGGTTTCGAGAAATGGGTAAACACTTTGCCCATGAAATGGGCGAGCTGGGCTTTCGTTTTCGACGCGATTTTGGTATCATTCATGGCGCGGCAACCTCCTTGTCTTGTTTGTTTTGCAAGTCGGTATTCTACCGAAAAACGGCGGGCGGTTGCCGCGCTTTTTTCGCCCGCCAAACGAGCCGTATCAAAAAATGGGAGAAATCCGACGAACAGTAATTTGCAATGCTGCGAAGCAGTCGTTTTGGAAATATGGTATAATGTTGGCGTTTCAGACATGTGTATGTTAGATGAGATACGGGCGAAGCGGAACGAAATCTACGCTATCGCGAAGAGGCACAAGGCCGAAAAGCTTTGGGTCTTCGGTTCGTGCGCCCGCAAGGAGGAACGCCCTGACAGCGATGTGGACTTTCTCGTGAAATTTAGTCGTGGGGCATCTTTGTTCGATCAAGGAGCGATTCAGTCAGGATTGTCTTCCATTTTAGGACAGGGCGTAGATGTTGTGGATAGTGATGTGTTGTCACGGGAGCCGTACTTTGCTTATACCGTGAGGAAGGACTTGGTGGCGTTGTGACGGAAATGGAATCTGTGAAGAACGCCCAGCGTCTGCACCATATCTTGCAGGCTATTCAACGTATACATCGGTCGGTCGGCAAGCTGTCGTACGAAACGTTCATGGCAGATGAAGACAAACAGGGAAATGTAGTCAGATGTCTGGAAATAATCGGCGAGGCGGCCAACCATGTTTCAGAAGAGATATGCACCGCCAATCCCGAAATTCCGTGGGCTGCGATTATAGGGATGCGCAACAACCTCGTACATGGGTACAACGAGGTAAACTACAGGCTTGTATGGGCAACGGTGCAGAATGATCTGAAAGAGTTGGAAGAAAGAATCCCGCAGATTATCAGCAGTCTGAATATGCCGCCGGATTTCAAGTTTGATCAATCTGCCGATGAGAACAACAGCTTTGATTAAACCAATCTCAATCGCAAGACTGGAAATGAAAGGAACAAGCCCATAGACAGTTAAAACGATAAGGCGGGGAGAAATCCGCACCACTCTAGCGACCGCTTCGCGGCGGTCTGCGACCGGTGGATATGACCTCCACAAGGAGGACAGACAATTTGCAATGCTGCAAAGCAGTCGTTTGTTGAAATGTAGGAAGTTTCAAGGTTGACGGCACTATGCAGAGGAAAACGCAACAGCGTTTACCTCTCTTCGTGTTTCAACCAAGGCAATTCCTACAGCCTCAACAAAGACACGAAGGGAGGTTTTCTTATGCCTTGATTTCGTGTTTGACCGTCTAAGCAAAGCGTCACGGAACGAGGAGAAGCCCGGTTCTTGCGAAGCGAGACGAAACAAGGGCACAAAAGAAGAGGTGGTTATGACAATAGAATCCGAAAACGAGAGATTCTCTGAAAGCGAAGCATCTGAGGAACTTATAAACGAGATGTTTGCAGATAGCAAGAAATCAAACTGTTTTATCATACTCAACGATGATGACGATAATTATATTCAGGCATCAGCATTCAAATCAAAGAAGCACGGGTTGAATTATATCGAATATCGAGAAAATGAGCAGAACTATGGTTGTCTCTGTAACGGAAACGCTCACGAAAAGATAAGGGAAGCATTTATCAAGTACTTAAAACGGGATCACTCATGGCGAGATATGTTCGAATGGACTCCCATGGATGAAGATGATGCGGAGGAGGATACTGCAGAAGATGAGGATACTGCAGAAGATGTAGATTGGGACGAAGAACTTTACAGACTAGAACTTGGGGAAGAGGAAGAATTGATCCTGACAAGGCGTAAAATCAAGGGAACGGTAAGGGCGACTGTTACGAAATCCGATGGTAGCAAGGTTACTTCTATGCGAACAATAGATACTCTTCTTAACTTGGTGACATCAACAGAAATAGTAACCAAAGGGGTTCCAGACAGTATTGGCGCGGCGTTTGTTGTTGCACTTATAGCGGCAGGTATCTGTTTTTGGCAGGATTTCACGCCATGGAAATGGTATACATCTGGTCTCGCCGCTCTGCTCTTCATCTGCTTGTTTTATAAACAATATTCGTTTAGGATTGCAATAGCTGGGAGCGAAATGGAAATTCCGTGCACGACAGGTAACAAGGAGGATGTTGTAGGCTTCGTTGCTGCAGTCCATGAGGCCAAGGAAGCGTATGAATCTCGTAATGATTGACGAGAAAGGAAACGCAAATGAAAAAAATGATGTACATTGCCACAACATGCGGCATAGTAATACTGGCAGGATGCGCAAGCCTCGACGACAGGCTGGCATCAAACGATCCCCGCGTCAGGAGCGCGGCGGAACGTGAACTGCTACAGACAAGTCGCGCAACCGAAACGGAAGCAGATCGAATAGCGGCCATCAAAAGGATTACAGACAAAGACTTTCTCTACGAGATAGCATTGTACGCCACCACCAACCAATGGATAGCGGACGATGCCACTTTCGACGCCAGTCCATATGACGGCTTCCAAAAGTCTCCCGACGGCAAGACTCGGGTCTACTACAAACTGACATCCACCAGCGGCAAGTTGGCTGATTACACACGCGTCAGGGGACGAACAATAGACACTAGTAAAGAAGGGGTCGCGGCAGTCGGGCAGTTGAAATTCGACGACAGCAAGAAAGAGGAGTTCATCAAACTGTTCGAGCTGGTCAGAAAAGCTGAATCCGATCAGGTGAAACTGGCGGCATTTAAAGCCGCAAAGGATCCGAAACGTTCGCAGTCGCTGGCAGCAGCCCTTGTCCGGGCTACAAAAGATGCTTCGGTGCAGTCTGAAGCGTTTGCGAAGATGGATACCGAAAAACGGTTAGTCGCGATTGCGAGGAATGGCACAGACGCGAAGGAGCGACTGGAAGCCTTCAATAAACTGAAAGACCAGAAAGCCATTGACGAGATTGTCCTTAAGACAAACGACAAGGCAATTCTGTTGGCTGGAATGTCGAAGGTGTCCGACAAGGCGGCGTTGGCTTTGCGTGTATTCGGCAAAGACTTTGCGGTTGACGGCAATGCCATTGACTTGGGGTTCGCACTGGAGTATCTGAAGCGAGTTGGCGATAGTCGCGCGGAAATATGGAGCAAGCTTGCTAAACAGGGGCAGTTGCAAGAAATAGAAACTCGTGTTGCCCGGCTTTACCACGATAAGCATGCATCAATGTCAGATGAAGACAAGGCGGTACTTATTTCAGCGATAACAACGCCTGAAGTTATTGTAAAGATGATTGTTACTCCGACAAAAAATGAGATAGCTGCAGAAGAATCAGCACGGAGTCAGAAACGTAACGAACTTGAAGAATTAATTGAGAAGAAAGAAAAGAAAGTTGAAGAATGTGAAGAAGAATCTGAGAACTATGCAAGACATGCCGAGAAATCAAGTGATAACTTTCGCTTTTCCGATGCGAAGAAAGAAAAGAAAAAGTCCAAGGAGTTCAAGGCACAAGCCGAGTTATTGAAATCAGAGATCGTGGGATTGCGAAAGAAGATAGAGACGCTAAAAAACCCGACTGCAAATCCTTTCTACATCGCCAATAAGGAAGACCGAGAGTTGACGGTTAGGCTGATATCGTCTGCAACTGCATATTCGATTGCAACAAACGCCATAGCCCATCAGACGATAGAGGCGTGGAACAAAAAGGATGTCTCGCAACTGGAGTTTGCGGCTTCGCTTATAAACGGAATCAAGGACGAGAAACTGCTGACAGGGGCTTTGTTGCGTTTGCTTGATACGTTGGGAGATTATCAGCAAATGTGCATCACCAATAAGAACTGGAAATGGACGAAAGCGGACGTTATACAGGCTCTTGGTGTTATTGGGAAATGCAGAACCTGCATATCCGATTACGTCAGAGAGCAGGCATTGATGCAAATAGGCAATCTGTATGCAGGCCTATATCTTATTGATAATGTTCCCCCAGAGCTTGCATATCGCCTGTTGGTTTCCAAGAAATTAAGATTCCCGTATCTTGAAGCGGCAATGGCCAAGAAGATTGATCAGAACAAGATAGATATAAATCTATATGATTCTGCAAGACATGATCTTGTCAGAAAAGCGTTGGCCAGCCGTGCCCCTTCATCAGTCCAGCCACTGATTCAGAAACGGAGAGAGGCTGTAGTCGCGAGTCTTTTGCAAAAGGCCAAAGCGCAAGGAGCGGCGACTTTTGAACTGAAGGGGTTCTATCTCGGGATGCCTATCACCGACGCGAAGAAACTCGTTGAATACTATCTGCCAGATGCACCAATAGAAATTACAAAAGACAACAATCTTGCGATTGACAAGCCTGAAAAATTGTTCGACAGTACATTGTATTGGATGTATTTCTGCCAGGCTGACAAATCTGGAAGAGTTTATCGTTTTAACTTTGACAAACGGTTTTTAAAGAAGTGGTGTCGTTATGATGTCCAAACCCATAAGGAATGGGCTGAAGCGTTTGGCAGGGAGCATGGATGCGACTTCCGGTACAACAAGGTTGAAAAGAACAGGGACATGGGAGCAATTCTTCCGTTGACTGTCAAGCAGGACTCGTATCGCTATCTTAACAATTTGAAAGATTACAAAATCACCTACTTCGGGAAGAAAGAGGTGTTTGATCCTACAAATGGTCAGGCCGCTGACGCCGGTGATGTCGGCTTTGCAGCAGGGGCTGGAGGGTTCGCAGGTGGAATGCCTGATAATTTTCAAATTCAAGTTGAAGCGATGCGATTGACTGGACAGAGAATAGGGGTACACAGCTGGATAGAGCATGGCTTTGAGAACAGCGATGGCGCAAAAGAGGGAACTTTGCGCGTGGAGGTTCTGAAGGACTAAAAAAGAAAGTAGAAGGAAAGAATGATGAACTTCAAGGAAATTGATTTTTGCCCTACGATGGGCAAGTTGAACACGAAGGTCGTATCGGCGTTGTTAGCGGATGGCCTGTTTGCGGGTAGCGAGAAGGCGCGAGGCCTTCTCGCCGCCCGCTATGTACAGGTGAAGAAGAACTGCGGCAATGTTCCTCATGACGATTCACGATGGGATCTTGACGGCATCATTGCCGACAAGGTGGACAAGGCGGCGTTGCTACCTGTTCCGCATACTATGATGGGAGATTGCAGCACGCTTGTCAATCAACTGTGGAATCATCCGAATTTTGGTATCGACATGCCGACATGGATGGTCAAGCGTGGTGTCACGAATCCACACCGTGTGATGATTGTCTCGCAAGACCCGTTGCGCACGAATCACAAGGCGGGTATGCTCGTATTGTCAACACCATTTGGATTCCACAGCGCAGACTATCGCGAGGTCAGATGCGAGAATGCCGTGCTGTTTCGGCTTGTCGAGCGATTGGTGGAAGAGTCCAATGTCTGCGTCTATCTGACGGATTGCCGGAAGTTCTTCACGGACGATGTGTTGGAAGGGAGTCGCGGCAGGGCGAACTTTGTGCGCTCCCATCAACGGCAATATAAACCGATGTTCAAGAGGGCGCTTGACGCTGAAATGGCGGTGTTTGCTCCCGATCTGGTGGTTACGCTCGGAAACGATGCCGCCAAATACGTTGGCGCGGAATCGCCCCAGAAAGGGTATCGGGTTCAAGATGTCGCCGGACGAGATATGATAGCCGCATACCATACGGGTGCATATGCGTTTGTCCTGCGTAGACTTGTAGCCACCGGTGGTGTCCACGCCTACTATGAGGCCGTGTTCAACGAAATACGCAGACATCTTGGGTGACACGCGTACCTCCGCTTCGCGGTTTGGTACTTCGACACTTCGGGAAACCTTTTAGTTTCGCTACAGGTGCATTTCGCGTCCGCACCCCCGAGCGAAATTCAAACTCCGCCGAAATTGGTGGATTGCCAGTTCTTGAACTCTGGAACTGCTGCATGTGCGCGGTTTCTTTTTTACGTAATAGGGATTGTGGGATTCTTGCTGAATATGCGGCGTTATCGGGGGCGGTTCTGCGTCTATCGGCGAAACAGCCCCTGACAACTTGCATTTAACGCAGGGTTTATGTTATACTATGCGGCAAAAGAAGAATAGGAATGTCCAGAATCTACCCAAGAGAGTTCTATCTGCGTCAGTTGCGGCCTTTCTACCGCACAGACCTCATAAAGGTCATTGCTGGCATTCGCAGATGTGGCAAAAGCTGTCTTTTGCAAAGCGTGGCGGATGAACTTGTGCATGGTGGCGTGCCGCAGAAGGATATCATATTCATAAACCTTGACAAGCGCGGCTTTCGCAAGATCACCACGGCTGATGCGCTTGACAAGGTAATAGGGGATTGCATAACCGACGGCGATTACAAATATATCTTTGTCGATGAAGTTCAGAATGTCGATGATTTCGAGCCTGTCTTGAATGGATTCAGAGAGGACGGGAACTGCTCCATATTCATAACCGGGTTGAATTCCTATCTGCTTAGCGGTGAGCTTTCGACCAAACTGACAGGTCGATATGTGCTGGTTGACATGTTTACGCTTTCCTTTGACGAATATATTTCCATGAAGAAGTTCATGGGGTACGATATGTCGGATCGGACAAAAGAGTTCAACGAGTACCTGACATGTGGTGGATTCCCCAAGGCGCTTGAATTCCAGAATGAAGATGCCAAGCGCAAATATGTTGGCGATGTCGTCGGGCAGATTATCGATAAGGACATACGTCGGCGAAGCAAGATAAAGAACCGTGCCGTATTCGAGAAGGTCATGACGTATCTAATAAACAACTTCGGTTCACGTATCAATTTGCAATCCCTTGAAGATTACTTTCGCTCCGCATTGCACGTTGCCGTAAAGAAAGACACGTTAAGGCGATATATCGACATTCTCCAGACGGCGAAGATGCTCTACAAGTGTCCGCGCTTCGATATGAAAAGCCGAAAATCGTTGCTCGGCGAGGGTAAGTTCTACCTAGCCGACACAGGCATCTATTTTTCGCGCAATGTGGATGGTCGGATAAACTACGGGCCAGTTCTCGAGAATGTCGTCTATACCTACCTTTCCTGTCGCGGGTACAAGATGAGCGTTGGGCAGATTGGTTCGCTGGAATGCGATTTCATAGCCAGAAAGGGTAATGATTACTTCTACATACAGGTTGCCATGTCAATTGCCGATAGAGATGCCGAGGAACGGGAGTACCGGGCGCTCGCATCCGTCAAAGACCATTATCCGCAGTATCTTTTCACGCTTGACACCCTCCTTCAGAAGAGGGATGGAGTGAGGCATGTGAACATCATAGATTTCATAACCGAAGGACGAGACTTGTAGCCCCAGAAGCCCGAAATCGCCGCGCTTCTCGCGTTCGCGGCGGTTGTGTTGCCGATTGCCGCCCGTGCTGAAAAGGCGAATGTCTTTTTCATTCACGGCGCGAACGTGAGCGAATAGGACGGTCGCGCATGGGCGGCGGAAATGTTCAAGCGGTTGTGGCAGGCCGAAGCGAACATGGAGTTCCACCTGATCGGCTGGGAAAAATCATGCCCAAGGCGGGGTTTTCGAGTCGCAGGGTGCGAAAGGCGAAAGTGGCAAGGTGTGATAGCGAGATGTCGCAGGGTGCGATGTGAGAGAGTCGCAGGGTGTGAAGTTGCCGTGTCACACCTTGCGAAGTTCGGCGATTGCAAGGTGCGATGTCCGGGCGTCGCACCCTGCGATTTATTTTTGATTATTTTGCGTGATTTTGGCGGTAGCGCTGATCTCGACGCCAATATTTTGGGAGTGTCTGGAAAGGGCTGGGCCTCCGTCAAGAAAAAGAATCGTACGTTGCGAACATGACACTACGGGGTACTCACATGTCGCAGTCGCCCTGGAATTTACCCATTTTTTGAGTGCGGAAATGCGCCGCACCCCTGCAAATAAAGGCTGAAGTGCGTTTAGGGATGTGGTTTTCGGCGTTTCGCGTCCGAAACGGCTATCCGTCGTCGATGTCGAAAAGCTCGGCAAAGCCCGGCAGGAGCTGGATCGCCGGGACGTCGTGGGCTTTGGCGATGGTGTCCGCCGCCGTGCGCACCCACTTTCCAAAACGGGTGAACGCGCGCTTTATGCCGTCCGCGATGGCGTATGCCGCGAACTCCGGCACTTCGCCAAGCCGCTTTCCGAGGTGCGCCAGATGTTCCGCGAGGACTTCGCGCCTGATGCTGCGGCCTATCCATGCTGTGGCGAAATATGCGCTGGCGAGGACGAGGGAGACCATGTTGCGTATGCGCGCGTAGGTCATCACGCGGATGTTCTCGAAGCCGTAGGACTGCTTGAGAATCGCCGCCTTTTCTATGCGAACGGCGAGGTTAGACTGCAGCCTATCGGCTTCATGGTCAGTTTCAGATAAAAGGATAGGAATGAAGAAAATGACATCACTTGTTTCTGGGTCAGTTGCAAAACCTGCCGTACATACGGTAGGGACGGCACCCCGTGCCGTCCGCAGCGGTCGCGGGGCGACCGCCCTACCGGGTTTTTCAACAGGCTCTTCTTTTCGGCAGAGTGCGGAAGCAAATGCACCTGATCGGGTTCGTTTACCCATGCGAACTTTTGAAATCCGATGATCCTCCCAGTTTCCGGATTTTCGCAGGGTTTATTCCGGAAATGGTTTATGATATAATCTACGCCGTTTTGGAACAGGATAAAACAGGTCAGTTTGAAATTGTAGCCCGCGATGCCCGAACGAAGGCACGGCGCGGCGTTCTGCACCTTGCGCACGGGGATGTGGAGACGCCGGTTTTCATGCCCGTCGGCACCCAGGCCACGGTGAAATCCATAGAGCCGCGGGACCTGCTTTTTGACGATACGCGGATAATCCTGTCCAATACGTACCATCTTTTTCTGCGTCCCGGGGCGGAGGTGCTCGCGGCGGCCGGAGGTCTTCACCGCTTCATGGGATGGGATCGTCCGATCCTCACGGATTCCGGCGGGTTTCAGGTGTTCTCGCTCGCGAAGATCCGCAAGCTCACGCCGGAGGGCGTGAAGTTCAATTCCCACATCGACGGGCACGAATTCTTCATGGGGCCGAAGGAGTCAATGGAGATGCAGCGCGTGATAGGGTCGGACATTGCGATGGTGTTCGATGAATGCCTTCCGTATCCGTGCGACAGGGCGCGCGCAGAGAAGAGCGTCGAGACTACGATCGGATGGGCGCGCATGTCCAAGGAGGCTTCGCATGCGCCCGGTCAGCAGGTGTTCGGCATTGTGCAGGGTGGCGTGTATGACGATCTCCGGCGGCATTGCGCGGAGGAGCTTGTCAAGATCGGCTTCCCGGGATACGCAATCGGCGGCGTTTCGGTCGGCGAGCCGGAGGAGGCGATGTATCAGGCCGTCGATGCGAGCGTGCCGTATCTCCCCGAGGACAAGCCCCGCTATGTGATGGGGTTGGGCGTGATCCACCAGATGGCGCAGTGCGTGGCGCGTGGAGTGGACATGTTCGATTGCGTTCTGCCCACCCGCATCGCGCGGCACGGCACTGCCGTAACGAAGAAGGGGAATGTGGCCATCAAGGCTGCGGCGTGGGCGCGCGATTTCGGTCCGGTGGAGGAAGGTTGCTCATGCTACTGCTGCCGGAACTTCAGCCGTGCCTACATCCGCCATCTTCTGAGTGCGGGCGAGATCCTCGGGGTCCGTCTGCTTACGATCCACAACATACACCGTCTGCTGGACACGATGCGCGAGATGCGTGAATCGATATCGGACGGCACGTTTGCGGACAGGTTTCTGCAGCCGATGTCAATGTAGCCGCCCCCGCCGCCAACCGCCATCCACCAACCATCAACCATCATCTACCAACTACACCAAAAGGACCAAACAAATGAACTCAATGATTCTTTTTGCACAGGCCGCGCAGGAAGCGGCAAAGCCGGCCGCTCAGCAGTCGGGAGGAATGGGCATGCTCGTCCCGATGCTCCTCATCTTCGCCATCTTCTACTTCATGATGATCCGTCCTCAGCAGCGCAAGGAGAAGGAGCGCCGCAAGATGATCGACGAGCTTCGCGCCGGTGCGAAGGTGGTGTTTGCGGGCGGCTTCATCGGCACGATCAAGGAGTCCAGGGAAAAGACCTTCCTCATCGAGATTGCGTCTGGCGTATCCGTCGAAGTGGCCCGTGCGTCCGTGACCGGCATAGCCGAGGAACCCGCTCCGGCCGCAAAGTAGCAGATGGGATACGAGCGGAACAGATTCCGTTCGGTCGGTCCGGGGGCGCACATCCTTGGAACTGTAGTCGAATATGACGCCAACCACAGATGGCGAAACCAGCCCAGCGGTTGGCGGCTGGCGGTTTATGCGGTTGTGCTGGTGGCGGTCCTGATATCCTTCATCTCTGCGCGCGGATGCTTCAGCCCAAAACCTTCCAGCAAGGCCAAGGGTGATGCTGCGGTTGCAAAGGCAGCCACGGCATCCGATGGCATCCGGCAGGCAAAGCATAAGAAAACATCGCAGACATCCCCGGCGAAGATTCAGGTTCCGTCTCAGGCGGCGCGGCAGGCCTCCTCGTGGGCGGAGAACGCCTCCGGCAGATCGGCCAGAGAGCGTACGCTTCTGCTTCGCCTTGCCGATGCGGAGCGGCAGGGGCGTCTTGCGATAGCGGTCGATACGATCGAACAGCTTCGCGCCAGGCCTTCCATGGCCGATATCGACGACAAGCTTGCCCGCCGTCTCGGCACGCTGAACGTGAAGCGCCTCTTTTCGGGAGAGGCGGTTCCGTGGGTCGTGGATGTTACGGTCCGTCGCGGACAGTCTGTGCATCGCATAGCGAAGGAACACGGCACGACGGTTGCGGCGGTGCGTCAGTTGAACGGACTTTCTCCCGCGGAGGAGCCGAAGGCCGGGCGGACCCTGCGTGTGCTGGAGTTTCCCCGCGCAACGTTCGTGGTCCATAAGCAGACGCGCCATGCGGATCTCACCCTGAACGGAAAGCTGTTCAAGCGGTATTATGTCTCCGTCGGCAAAAACACGGTCCCGGGCGCCTATCCCATAACCAGTGCGCCGGACGAGGGTCCCAGATCTCGCTTCGCCGCGCTTGGCATACGGGTCGCGCCGACTGACATGCGGGAATTGGACATGTTCCTTGCCCCGGGTTCGTCACTGACCGTGTCGGAGATGTAGTTGCCGTCAAATGAAGAATGATGAGATGAGGAATAGCACATCATGACACTGCCTCAACGAATAGCCGTTTTCCTGAAGCGAAGCTTCGCCTATCTCCATCCGTGCCTTCACGGCCCGGTCGGCGGAGGCGAGTCTGCGGACATCGACGCAATCGCAGCGTCCTTGCGCAGGGAGATCGAATACCTTCTTCCGGATTCGGATCCGGACGCGGTGGTGGAGTCGTTTCTCGCCAGACTGCCGGAAGTGCGCAGGATCCTCGAGACCGACGCCCAGGCCGCATACGAAGGCGACCCGGCGGCGACGAGCCGCATGGAGGTCGTGATGGCATATCCCGGCGTGTACGCCGTGACGGTGCACCGTCTTGCGCATGAACTGTACAGGCTCAAGGTCCCGGTAATTCCCCGCGTCATGAGCGAGCTTGCGCATTCAAAGACCGGCATTGACATCCACCCCGGCGCGACGATCGGCGAGAGGTTCTTCATCGACCACGGAACCGGCGTCGTGATCGGCGAGACAACCGTCATCGGCAGCAACGTGAAGATATACCAGGGCGTTACGCTCGGCGCGTTGAGCTTCCCAAAGGACGAGAAGACCGGCATGCTCATGAAGGGTCACAAGCGACATCCGAACGTGGAGGACAACGTGGTGATATACGCGGGCGCCACGATCCTCGGCGGCGACACCGTGATTGGGCACGATTCCGAGATCGGCGGAAACGTGTGGCTGATGGAATCGATTCCGCCGCATTCAAGGGTTTACAACAAACCGCCTGCACCAGAGATAAGGGAGAAGAAGATCCGATGACACTAGAACTCAAACTCGACCGTCCGCTTGTCGTCTTCGACATTGAATCCACGGGCGTCAATCCGCGCAACGACCGCATAATCGAACTGGCCGCGGTGAAGCTGCATCCCGACGGCGCGGAGGAGACGAAGACGTGGCTTCTCAATCCGACGGTTCCCATTCCGCCTGAGACGACCGCCATACACGGAATCTCCGATGACATAGTGAAGGACTGCCCCACGTTCCGGGACAAGGCGGATGAGATATTCGATTTCTTCAAGGGATGCGATCTTTCCGGCTTCAATGCGGACCGTTTCGACATTCCGTGCATCGAGGAGGAGTTCGCCCGCGTCGGAAGGAACTTCGCGGCGTCCCAGAGACGGCATGTGGATGTGCAGCGCATATATCACCGCATGGAACCGCGCGATCTTTCGGCGGCGGTCCGTTTCTACCTTGGGCGCGACCATGCCGGCGCGCATGGTGCAGAGGCGGACGCAAAGGCCACGGTCGAGGTGCTGAAGGCGCAGATGGTAAAGTATCCGGAACTGCCCCGCACATCGGCTGAAATGGACGAGTATCTTGTTCCGCACGATCCCCTGAACGCGGACCGTCAGGGCATGATCCGTTGGATCGACGGGGCGTGGTGCATAAACTTCGGGAAGAAGAAGGGCATGAAGCTCTCCGTTCTCCTCGCCACCGAACGCAACTATCTGCGCTGGATAGTCAACGGCGCGTTTGACACCGAGGTGCGTCAGATAGTCAGCGAGTTCGTGGAAAGGGGCGTTCTCCCCCCGCCTCCGGACGGCGCGAAGAAGCAGGGCCTGACATGAAATCGCGTGTTCTGAGAAAAGTCGAATGGACGGCATCGGAGGAATGTCCCAGGCCGGACGTCTCTTTCATGCCGATGATGGAGCGCCGGAGGCTTTCGCTCGTCGAGCGCGCCGCGCTCCATGTCGCATGGAGGGTGTTCAACGATCCTGAGGCCGCCGGCGACGTTTCCATGCCGGCGGCGGCCTCCGTGCCGGTGGTGTTTGCGTCGCGCTGGGGTGAGATCGGCACGACGCTCAAGCTTATGCGGCAGATGCATGGAGACGGGGAAATGTCGCCTGCGGCGTTTTCCGCGTCCGTCCACAATGCCGCGCCGGGGGCGTGGTCGCTGTTCACCAAGAACAAATCCCCGTACACTGCGATAGCGGCGAGGGATCGCACCTATGAAATGGGACTCCTTGAGGCGGAGGCTCAGCTTGCCGCCGGGCCGTACAGATCGGTTCTGTACGTGTATGCCGAAGAGTCCACGCCGGCGTATTATGGGGCGGCCTTCCCGAAACATGAGCATGCGCATGCGACGGCGCTTTTTCTGACGTCAAATGAGGATTGATCCAATGCGGTTTCTTCGGGCCATTCTGGGAGGCTTTTTCTATCTCATGTTTGGCGTGGGAGGACTGCTGTTTTCGTTCGTGCTTCTGTTCCCCGTGCCGCAGTCCACCGCAAGGCGCATGTTGAGGCGGCTGTTCCGTTTTTTTGTCTGGCTTGGCGGAGCTACCGGGTTGTTTCGGGTTGAGGTGTCCCATGAGGACAGGCGACGTCTCGCCGTGTTCTCCGGCGCTGTCGTGGTGTCGAACCATCAGACGCTGATAGATGCCGTGATACTGATCTCGCTTTTGGGCGATTCCGTTTGCGTAACGAAGGAGGCGGTTAGCCGCAATCCGTTCATGCGTGTTGTCGCCAGGTCCATACTTGTCGTCAACGAAGGTCCTGTGGCTGTGATGCGTCAGGCTGTGCGCTACCTTTCAGATGGCGTGAACGTACTTGTGTTTCCGGAGGGAACCCGCATTCCGAAGAATGCCCCTGAACACGTGTTCAGACGGGGCGCTGCGCATATAGCCCTTCAGTCGAAAGCGCCGGTGGAGCCTATATTGCTGGAGTGCGATGCGGATGTGCTCGGAAAAGGACAGCCATGGTGGGATGTGAAAGACCGCACGGTAGTCTACAAAGTCTCCAGCAAAGGGACCGTCTTGCCGTCGAACTTCCCCAGGGAGACAGTGGACATGGGCGCCAAGCAGGCAGCTGCAGAACTTACGGCCATGATGCACAGGGGAATATTCGGATCATGAGGAATATCGTCGCAAGCGTCATCGTTCCGTGCAGAAACGCCGCGGATACCGTGGAGAGGGCGCTTGCCGGACCTCTTGCGTCGCCCTTGCGGGAGCTTGAGGTGATTGCGGTTGACGACGGCTCGACGGACGGCACATTGGCTGTTCTCAATCGCATTGCGGAGGCTGACGAGAGGGTTCGCATTCTCGCTTCGGGCGGCCGCGGTGTCTCGGCGGCTCGGAACATGGGCCTGGATGCGGCGCAGGGCGAGTTCGTGTTCTTTGCCGATGCGGACGATGTTGTCGAGCCCGACATGTATCCGAAGGTTGTCGAGGCGATGCGCCGTGACGATGCGGACTACTGCAGGGTCGCGCATGACGAGGTCTTTCCGCTGACCGGACGGAAGTACGATTTCCCGCTGAAGGGCGATTACAGATTCTCCTGCAGCGATGAAATAGTGAAGAATCTCATTCCTTGTTTCTTCGGCTATTCGTTTGCGCAGGTAAGGCGCATGTATGGCGGCACGCCTCTTTTTGCGGACAGGGAGATGGGTTCGGTATGGTCGGGCGGATTCCGTCTTGAATTGATCCGGGGTTGTGACGTGAGATTTGACGAGACGACGGAGATTTATGAAGACGCCATGTTCTTGAGTGAATATCTGCTGTTCTGTCAGCGCACGACCGTCGTGGATGAATCCCTGTACCACTATCGCATTTCGTCGCAAGGATCCATGAACTCCAAGATGAACGGTCCGCAGTTCTTCGGGAACAAGTTGCGCCTGCTCGCAAAGCGTGAGGAGATTGACGTCAAGTCGGGCGGACGGCTCACTTCGATGTATGCGGCATCGTGCGTTTTCTCCCTGCTTGAGATACTTCGCGCCGCATTCAGGATAAAAGGGTGTCTGTTCCTCGGGCTTTCCACTTTCCGGCGCTACGGCAGCGATCCCGTCGTGAAGGCTGCGCTGAGGAATTTCCCTCTGTCGTGGCGCAAGCCTATCCTTGCCGGTGCGGTATGCATGTGCCGGCTAATGTCTCCGATCCTGTTCAGGGCAAAGATATGAACTCACTTGTATCCATAGTGATTGTCGAGGACGATGCCGTTATCCGGGCCGTCCTTGAGATGGCTCTTCAGGCCGACGGCTTCACCAAGGTCTCCAGCAGTGCGCGCGGAGACGAAGGGCTTGATGCGATACGCCGCATCAAGCCTGATCTGGTGCTTCTGGACGTGATGCTTCCCGGACTTGACGGCTTTTCCGTCTGCAAGCGCATTCGAGAAACGCCAGCGCTTTCCGCAACGCGCGTTATCATGCTTACGGCCCGCACCCAGAATGAGGACATCATCCGCGGACTCGAATGCGGAGCGGATGACTATGTCACAAAGCCGTTCGACCGCAAGGTGCTGCTTGCGAGGATAAAGGCCGTATTGCGGCGCGGCGCCCCTGTCTCCGCAGACGCCGATTTTGACGGACTTGTCCTGAATGAGGACGCGCATGTGGCGCGTCTGGACGGCGAAGACCTGAAGCTGCCGCCCGGCGAGTTCCGCATACTTTCCCTGCTGGCGGCGAACCGCGGACGCGTGCTTGCTCGTTCGCGCATCCTTGACATTGTCCAGAACGGCGACAGGTTCACGACGGAACGCACCGTCGACGTGCAGATCGCGAACCTCCGCCGCAAGCTCGGACGTTGGGCGGAGCATATCGAAACGGTCCGGGGCGTCGGCTACAGGGTGAGGCCATGAGACTGCCGACGTTTGACTTTCTGCCGCCGTTGCTTGTGGCGTTCGGACTGTTTGGGGCCGTCGCGGTTTTCGTGTCGGAGACGCATTCGTTTCGCGAAGCGGTGTTCTCATGGGCCAGACGCGACCTTGACGCGCGGACGGAGCTTGCCGCGGCAACGCTGAAGGAGTCTGTCGCCACGGGCGATTTCAGGCGAATCCATGAATTCGGGGAGACATGCTCTGCTGAAGGTGTGCGCCTGACGGTGCTCAGTGCGCCGGGCGGCACCGTGTTCGATTCCGTGGGACGCGGCGCACAGGCCGAAGAGTGCCTGTTTGCGGTGCGCCCGTGCGGAGAGTTCCGGGTGAGGTTGGGTCTGCCGCTCTCACGTGTTCTGGCTCCATACCGTCGTGCGCGCATCGGCTTCCTTCTTGCTGGTGTTGTCGGGGGCGTGGGGGTGCTTTTCGTGCTGTTCTTTACGTTTCGCCAGCACGCAAGGCTGCGCGAGCTCGCCAGAGAGCGCGATGCCCAGCGGCGACTTGTCGAGGAGATGCAGAAGGTGGAGTCGTTCAGGCGTGATTTCATCGCAGATGTCTCGCATGAGATAAAGACTCCGTTGACAGGCATCATCGGTTCTGTGGACATGCTCATTTCTTCGGACGATCTTCCTCAGGACGCAAAGGACAGGCTTATGGGAATGGTGAAGTCCGAGTCTGTCCGGCTCAACGATCTCGCTCAGGGGATTCTGTCCCTGGCGAGACTCGAGCGCGATGCCGCTTCAGGATCGGCGGAGTTTTTCCCTACGGATGTTTCGGAGATCGTCAGGGAGGTTGTCGGGCGGCTTGATGCCCAGGCGAAGGAGAAGGGCGTGGCGATAAAGGTTGCCGTTCCGGGGTCATGCGTGGTGACATGCGACGGACAGTTGATCTCAAGCGCGCTGTCCAATCTCATAGTCAATGCCATCCGCCATTCAGGTGCAGATGAGGTTTCCGTGTCGGTTGTGTGCTCTTCCGGCTCCGTGTCGATATCGGTCGAGGACCATGGAATGGGAATCCCTGCGGAGCAGCGTGAACGCGTGTTCGACCGTTTCTATCGTGTTGACCGTTCCCGCGGATCCGATACCGGAGGCGCGGGGCTTGGACTTGCGATAGTGCGCGGCATAGCGCGCCTTCACGGCGGCGACGTCACTCTTGAACCCTCCAATCCGACAGGCTGCCGTTTTGTGTTGACCTTGCCATGTTGCCGTAAGTAGTGCAGTTTGAGTGTCGTTGGTTTTGCAGCTATTCCGTATTCCGGCCTTGGTGGAAGAGCCTTCATCATTTTTTTTTTGTTTTTCTGCTTGTATCTGAAAATGGGATGTGCTATAATGTGCGCCGTTTTTACGACAACAAGTGCGCCCATAGCTCAACTGGATAGAGTATCAGACTACGAATCTGAGGGTTGCAGGTTCGACTCCTGCTGGGCGCGCCAGTCGAAGAGAACGCCAGATTGCGGGGTGGAGCAGCCTGGTAGCTCGTCAGGCTCATAACCTGAAGGTCGTTGGTTCAAATCCAGC
>JAZOAC010000064.1:0-7880 GCA_045595285.1 Kiritimatiellia bacterium
TCTTCACTTTTCATCCTCACCAATGACAACAAGCCCTTTGCCTTTCCCGTAACGAGTGCCATCACGGTCGAAAAGAACCGTTATGTCGCGCCCATGATACCGCACGCCATCGATGCACCACCAATCCCATTCTTTCGGCGCGAGCGGTTTTACGCACAGCTTTCCGTCCTCCTGCGGCACGATTCCGCAAAGCCCCGCAATCACAAGATCGCAGAACGTGGAATGGTTGTAGTCCTTGCCGCGTTCCCTGTAGAGCATTTTCTTGATTCCCAGCCTATCCTGTTCAATCATGATGCGCCTTGCCTGCCACTCGCCGGTAAACGGATGGAGGTTCTCGTCTATCCACGGCACCTTGCGTCCGTCTGGATGTACAAGCGTCTGCTGGGCGGCATATTGATGGAGCAGTTTTGCGAAGTCGCCGGAATCCACCGGAAGCGAGGCGGCATCCGGCCCCTGCAACGCTTCATACAGGGCCGTAAGCGCAATTGAAGTCGCATACGGCCAGCTTGGTCCGTTCCAAAGGCATTCATGCTTCTTGAAGTCCGGATCGACGGTGAATCCAGGCGTATCTCTCGTCGGAAACGTAAGACCGACGGGAGCAAAAAAACCCTTGTCCGACATCAAAGGCTCCCATGCCGCCGCATATTCCCTGCCGAGAGGCATGGCGAAATAGAACGGTGCGTATCCATGGAGTTCACAGACGGAACTGTGCACGCCATTGGTATCGGCTGCTGTGAAAAAGCGCTTCCCCTCGTGCCAAAGAGATTCCTTTATCCTACGCTCAAGCGCATCGGCCTTGGCGGCGAAACGCTTGGCGAGCGCGACATCCCCTTTTCGCGCCGCAATGCGAGATATCGCCGTTGCCTCGGCCCACATGGCGGAATTGACCATCGGCCGTGCGCCATCGGGAGAAAGCGCATGTTCGGTCCCTTCACGGTCACCGGTCTGGTGGAACAGTCCCTGTCCGGAGACATATCCCGTATAAAATCCCCTGCGCGAAGTCCATCCCTTCTCCCAAGCCTCGTAGTTTTTGACAAAATCGCCGAGAAGTTTTTCGCAGAGCGCGAAATTCCCCGTTACCTTTGCGCGCTCAAGAGCACCCCACGCCGGCCAGCATGTATAGGAGCGAGGCCCGTTGACAATGCCTTTCGTCACCATGAACCGCGTGTAGTCGTCAAGGAACTCCGGCTTGCGTATCCAACGCCCCTCGCGCATCTGGTGCCCGAGCGGACACGCGATCGTGTTTTCGGGACCCGACCAACCCACTTTCGGAAGGAACTCCGTCACTACCCATTTCCCCGAAGCCGTCCGGCGAAGATGCTTGCGGTACGTCCACCAGCGGAAGTAGTACGTACGTTCTATATCCTCGTCCGGGCATTCGAAAAGAGGGATGTGCCTGCCGATCGTCCATCTGGCCGTACGGTTGCTGTATGCATTGCCGTACAGCTCCTCGTCATCGAAGTCGAACCTGTCGAAACGCCGCCGCACTAGCTCTTCCTTGAGTACACGGTTGTGAGGCATCTCAATCGGCCCCAGATCGAGCCCCGCGTGCTCCACCATCCCGATGTATTCTCGCGTCGACGTACGCCCGTTGTACCACAAAAGCCAACGGTTCTCCTTTTCATCCATCACGACCGAAGGCTTGTAGACGGCATCGGCATCCCAGCTCCCCGCCGTCGGCTTCACGATGGGATTCGAGCGGAGCCTTTTCCACTGCGTGATGCCGTCCGGAGAAATGGCGCATCCTATATGCGCCGTATCCACATTGGAATAGCCGATATAGAACATGGCCCATCTGCCGTCCGGCAAGGGATGGACTTCGCAACCGCCGACGCGGTCGCCCTCCCAGGATTTCTTCCGTCCTTTCTGAAGTATCGGATTGGTAGGCGACTTCTCCCACTTGATGCCATCCCGGGATTCCGCATAGCAGATCACGTTCGGCTCAAAAGTTTCACCGGCTGCGTACCACATGCGCCAGACTCCGCGTTTCTCATCCCATCGGACGTACGGATTCATCACGGAATAACCTTCATGAGGACGCTCAGGAATCATCACAGGCATACGCGACACGCGAACGAATTTTACGCCATCCTTCGAAGTGGCGTACCCGATTCTGGAATATCCGTCGGCCTGGCCGGTATACCACATGTGAAAGACGCCGTCCTTGAACCATACGGAAGCGCGGTTCACGTGATTTTCCCACCCGCTTGTCTCATCCGCTTCAAGGCAGATTGCGGGATCGGACCATTTCACGCCGTCTTCGCTGCGGGCAAGAGCTATGGCGTTCCTGGAACGCCACGAAAAATAGTTGTTGTACTTCGCACTTCCCCACAGCACGACATTCAGATCGAAACACGTACCAAGCTCTGGCGACCCCATCACCGGATTCGACGGATGCTTGGTCCATTGGGTTGCAAAAGCCGTCATGCAAAGAGACGCCGAAACAAACGCAACCTGCAATTTCCCTGTAAAACCTCTCATACAATTCCTTTCGTAAAACATGCGGCTTTGCGCCATTTTCCGTCAATCAACGCACAATCTCGAAATACGGAAGACGTTCAAGAGGCGTCTTCACGACGATCTTGCGCGGACCTTCCACATACGATCCGTCATCGGCTTTCCATTTTCCTGGCGGAATGAGAACGGAACGCTCCGCCGCACCCTTCTCCATCTGCGGAGCGACCATGAGGAACGCCCCCATCATGAACTGATCCGTCACCGCCGCATAGCCGTTCCCGGGGAACTCGTACTCAAGGTTGCGGATCATCGGCTCGCCCGTCCTTCCGCACTCCTTTGCAAGCTCGACAAATTTCACGGCGAACTTCTCTTGGCGCATCTTCACGAGATTTCGCACGATCTGCTGCTTTTCCGCCTCAAGCACACGCCATGGGGACGCGGAGAACTGCATCATTCCGCACAGCGCATGCACCTGCGCCGAACGGACGAAAAGCTCCGGATCGAACGGTGCGCCCGGAACGAACGTACGCCATTCGCCGCCGCCAATCATATCGGGACAGATGAAGGAATGTCCGAGCAGACCTCCGGCAATCATCGACGGAATTAGGGCGCGAACTTCATCCCAGCGGTGTTTCTTGTCGTGCAGACGCTGAACGATCGGCTGGCCGCCGTTCTTCCATGCGTGACGGTATTCGCACACCGGATACTGTAGCGCGTAGGCGAGATATCCGTTGGCCTGATCGCCCGAAGGGATGTCCTCATGAGATTTCAACCCCTGCGTATAGTAGTGGAGGGATCCGCCGTCAAGCTTGAAGCCTTCGACGCCATATGTCTTCACAAGACGGTCAAGCTGGGCTTTGAACCAGCGGCGACCATTGGGATGTGTGAAGTCAAGAAGAGCCGACTTGCCATTCCACCACTTCACCGGAGCGGGATCCTTGCCGTCAAGAGTGAGAAAACCGCCAGTCGGCTGTTTCTCAACCTTGAACGGATCCTGTCCGTCGCACATTGTACGATAGGGCTGCGAGTCCATGCTCACCCACGGACACATCCAAAGGACGATCTTGAACCCCATTGCCCTGAGTTTGTCGCACATACCCTTCGGATCAGGGAAACGACGCGGCTCAAATTCCCATACGCCGTAGTTCGTCTGCCAGGTATCGTCGATCATGAACACCCCAGGCGGCATTCCGTTGTCGAGCATGGATTGCGCATAGGCGAGGATGTCTTTTTCGTTCTGGTTGTATGTGAGCTCAATCCATGTGTTGTACTGCGGTGCGCTGATGAACGTCAGGTCCGGAGTCTTTCCGCTCGGCGGAAAATGCCGCTTGGATGCATCACGGAAAGCCTCGCGCAAAGTCGTACCGGAAGATGTCACTTCGATCGGGACGCCCTCGGGCGATGTCACCTTGATCACACCGCCTTTGAAGTCAAAGCGACACTGACGGTCGCACCATATCAGACGCCCGCGATCCGAAAGAAGCAACGAGGCGTACTGATTGTAGAAACCGTTCTTCATCAAATCGATGGTCAGGTCGGTCCTGTCGGTAAACGGCATCTTGGGTCCGAAATAGTTTGCCACGCCCCACCAGTTCTCGCCTTCGGCCATCTTGACCAAACGCACATCCGCCACCGCTGTTGCGGCGACTGCCGTAAACGCAATCACCGCCGCTTTCCTGAACACTTTCATCGCCCTTTTCCTTTCGCCGGGGTTTTCCGTATCTCGCACCATGTGATGTTGCGGATTGGCAGAGTGCGCCCGATGCGGACCGAATTCATTCCGGTGCGCAACGCATCGGCGGGAAACTCCCATTCGAACGCACACGCAGTCTCCTTCTTGCGCTTCAAAACGGTACCACGGAATCCGGCAGCGTCGATCTTCCGTGCCGCACCGTTTGGACGGACGCCATTAAGCGTCACAATCTCCGGCGGGAACCCCTTCTCGTCAAAAGCGACAGCCACCGCCACACGTTCTCCATCACGAGGCTTTACCGCATTGATCTCCACGAAACGGTCCCACTTTGTGGTCTGCGGCAGCTGCGCCTTGTTCGGGTAACCCCTCGGAATGGAATAGTCCAGAAATTCAGGCAAGGTCGCCCGCGGGAAGGACACGATTTTCGACGTCGCAAAATCACCACGATAGAGCGGTATTCGCATATCATCCGCAAAATACGGCGCGTTGAACACATAGAATCCCTCGGCTCCGGCTTCGCGCATCAACTCTATCCATCCTGCGAACCTTGCAAGATTTATGCTCCGGGATTGTCCCGGCGCGCATCCGACGCATATGTCAACGCCAGGATATATCTTCACCGAAGGAGCGACAGTCCCTATTTGGCGCTTCCACTCCCCGTACGGCAACGCGTAGTTTGCAGCATGATAGAAGTTGCACGGTACCACCACATCCACAAGACCTTCCTTCGCCCATGTCATGAAATCAGTGCCCAGCCCGATTGCCGCCTCAGGTTCGGCGGCGATCCGTACCGCTATGCGCACCTGATGTCCAAGGCGCTTCTCCGCGCGATTTGCCGCCGCGCGAGTCTTTCTCATGATCTCCGTGAGGTGGATGGAATTTTCCATTTCGGTTCCAGGCTCGAAGTAGAACGGAAAACGCGTCCAATCGAGCTCGATGCCGTCCATGTCGTAACGGGCGAGAAGTTCGCCTATCATCGAAAATGTGTAGTCGCGCACCTCTTTAAGGGAAAAGTCCAACCCCTGCCGCTCGGAATCCCGGGTCAATCCGCGGTCGATGTGCAGTTCCGGACGCTTCTTCCAGAAAGACGTTATCCGGAAATAGTTTGTGATGCTCCAGAAATGCAGGTCATTCATGCGGACCGACAACCAGAAGTTTTTCCCCTTGCCCCGCACACGCTTCGACCAGACCTTGTACGGATCGATCCCCCTGTCGCGCAGAAGTTTGCAGTTTCCAGCCCATTCGTTGTCGATGCGGCCATTATTGTCGCACGGCTCGTCGATTCCGCACCAGATCGGCTCCCACGCTTTCGAATCGAAGCTAGCACGCTGTCCGCACGGACAGAACACGTAGTCCGTAACGCCACCTTCCTTCAGCACATCGTCCACGCGCTTGAGAAGGCCTTCCTCCGTCATCGATTCAGGCGGCCCGTAGAAGAACTTGTCGTTGTCCACATTTATGAACACCGAAGCCTGCCCGGCAGCCATGGCGGCGATGCCGGACATTGCAAAGACCATAAACAGCAAATTGCGCATTGTCAATATCCCATCTATCAGCGGAAGGAAATCACGGTTCCGAAGTGCGGTCTCACCGTGAGTACGAGCCGTTTATCCTCTTTCGCGAGAGTGCATCTGTAAAGATCGTTTTGGGTGAGGTTGGCGAGGATGTTCGCCCAAGTACCTCCCTCGACATAAAGGACGGCATTGTCGCCCACGGTTCCGCTCGTCTCGACAAGCGTGTATCTGGTTATCTGGCGCAGGGTCTCCGGGAAAGAAAGAGCAATTGTGGAATTTCCGATTATCTCGATGCGCCCGTTGGAACTTAGTGGAGCCCGTGCGTACGTCTGCGACGGCAACTCAAAACGTAAAGACGTGCTCTTGCGGATGCGAAGCGTCTCCGTTGCATGCAACGAAGGATTGGCTCCGGCGATCTCAAATATCGCCTCTCCGCTGCAAACGCTGTTGGGCGTAGAAATATGGGCCTGCTTCGAAACGGCAACGCTGGCGTTGTCAATGCGAAGTACCGAATTCGAACCGCATACATCAAGTGTGCCCAGCAATACAGAGGCCCCGTCCTCAACGTTCAGGGTATTGCCGAAGGCAACCCAACTCTGCGAACCTATCAACATCCATCCACAGGAAAGCGAGGAATTCATGCCAGAAACCGAAACGCGATTGGAATGGGAGCATCCCAGATACCCGACATAAAGAGTCTTCGAGCCGATATCAAGCTTCGAGCCTCCAGACACGCGAAGAACATTGGCGCAGGCGTTCGTATCCGACCCTACCCTCAATCCGCCAGACAAAGTCACCTCCGCACCGTCACTGACGTCCAAAACATTTCCCGAGCCTTCACGTCCGACAATGCTGTCACCGGTAGCAGCCCCCGTAAGCTTCGTCCCTGCGCCAGAAACGCTGATGGTGTTGAAATTGTCGCCTGAGAAACGTCCAGTCCAGAACCGTCCATTGGAACCTGTCATTTTTAGATGCGCACCGCCTGTCACCGAAAGTGTATTGGAGCAGGATTTATTATATCCGCCCACATAAGTGCGGTCAGTTGTCTCATAGACACATTCATTGCCATCGAAAACGAGCTTTGCGCTGTCTGCACCATTGTATCCGATGCACCACTTCGTGATTGCGTTTCCGTCAGGGTTCTTGATCGTACCGCCGTTTGCAAGAATCAGGCTGTCGCCATACGAACCATTATTGAATCCAACGCAGAAATAATCCGAACTGCCATCAAGAATCGACAAGCTTCTGTAATAGTTGTTTGTCCAGGACGCAAGATTGAGCGTTGCATTATCGATCATTACGCCGTTGCCATACGATGTGCCGCCGCCAAAACGCAAATCAGCGTTCACGACAGCGCCATTGCGCGCTATCAGCCAATTGTTAGTGCCGAACGCATGATGAAGGAAATGTGCATTTAGTGTCGTGGAAGCCCCTTCATAGATGTTGGTGAATCCGACTGTCGCCGCATCAGCCAACTGATAGACAGCGCCGTTCTTTTGGGAAACGCCCGGCTCGAACACCTGTGCGACCGTTCCGCTCGTTACCTTTAACACGGAATGGCTTCCATTCACTGTGGCACGAAACGCCGCCGAACCGTCGGAACCGAGCAAGGTGAGCGTACGCCCTTCTCCGAGCGCGAACTCCACCGTTCCGGCGTCCTGTTGGTTCATGAGAAGACGGGCAAAAGCGCAGTCTGCCCCCATGTAATATGTACCGCCCGGAATAAAACCAACCGCCAACTCCTTTTCGGGGAGACTTGCGCTGTCGCTCCAGTTCTTTCTGTCAGACAAATCGTTCACGGTTTTCCCTTGCCATGCCCTGACGGAATAGGCAGAACCGGAGGGAATCCAACCTATGCCCAACACAAGAACGCATATTTTTACCGCCGATATTTTTTTCATCGCATTTATCCTTTCTTGGATTTAAAGAAAATCGGAAAGAACACGCCGGAAAACACCAACACAAGCGTTCCGGCAACAATGGAAAGGTTCACGTGCAGCATCTGGGAAGTGCCCGTAAGCTTCGCACCGAAAACGATCCAAAACACTGTCAGTATTCCAAAAACCGTCGCAACAGCCGCATGGGCGGCGCGCGTGCGCCTGGCAAACGCCCCTATGAGGAAAAGTCCCAGCATGCCACCAGAAAGGACGCTCTGCGCTGCCCACCATGTCGTGAGGACGCTCGAAACGTTCATTACCGCAAGTGCGACGGCCATC
>JAZOAC010000065.1:0-23731 GCA_045595285.1 Kiritimatiellia bacterium
TGCTAATTGCGCGGCGTTGAAGAGTGTAAAGCTCGGCAGCGGACTCGTTACGATAGGTAACGGTTATAATAATTCGGATGGAGGATATGCGGAAACGGGAGTGTTTGGCAATTGCGGAAATCTCGAGACGGTCGAGTTCGGTCCGAATCTTGAGACAATCGGTCATCATGCGTTTTCGGAGTGCGGTCATTTGAAGTCGCTGACAATTCCTGATTCTGTAACGACGATTGGTGTGAACTGCTTCTACAACAACATTCGTTTGACCAAGGTCACGTTCGGCGCCGATTTGCAGTCGATCGGGGCGTGTGCGTTCATGGGATGCGTTTCGCTTAGCTCGGTTTCGTTCTCGCCGGCGACGACACCGCTTTTGACCATCGACGTCAATGCTTTTGCTAACTGTAAGTATCTTGCCTCGCTCACACTTTCCAACGCGATGCCGACCATCAAGTCCGGGGCGTTTGCGGGGTGCACGATGCTTCGCCGCATCACAGTGCCGTCCTTGATGTCGACGATTGAGAGCAATGTGTTTTCCGGTATGGAAAATCTTAATGAGGTTATCTTCCTTGGACTGCCGCCGGAAAATCTTGCGAACGCAGGTTTGGCAGCGGATATCAAGATTCGTTATCCTGAAGAGTACAAGGAAGACTGGGATACGGTAGTTGAAACAATCGGATTTACCAATGCAAGTGTATACGAGCAGAAAGAACTGCCTGGCCTTACCGATGATTCGCGCTACGGCCTTTCGGATACGCCGGGCGACCGCTCGATCGCTTCTGTCTCAATTTCGGAAGATTCTGCGCTTGACGAATTTGTGCTGGAGAATGGCAAAGTATTCGACTGCATCATCAGGATTGTAAATACGGCGGCGAATGACGTCACCGTCACGCTCCCGGCAGGATACACGTACGAATCCTTCAAGAGCGCGACGCCGCTTGTGATTCCGGCTAATAGCCGTAATATTCTTACGATCACGCGCACGTCGGAGACGACTTTCCTGGTCACGCGCGAGGAGCTGGCGGTATTGCAGCAGTAAGCTTGCAGGGGAGGTGCTTCCATGAAGCAGATACACAAAATCCTTTTGCTTGCAGCCTTGGCGGGCGCGGCGCTTCCGGCGTCGGCGATGCCGATTGGACTGAGGACCGCTGTCTGGGGCGTGTCTGGGGCGAACGGCAGGGCGGCGGTCGGCCGCCTCCTGCCGGAGACGGAGAGCTCAGCGGAGATTAAAGTTGTCCTAAAGGAGTTTAGCGATAAGACGGTCACGGCGAACATCACGGATAATTCCACCTACGAGGAATTTCGCGAATGGGCGCTTGAGTCGGGCGCAAGGGCCGATACGTTGGCGGCATCGTCAGCAGCATGGCTTTCGTTTGCGTCCGGTTCGCCTGTTCTTGTAGGTGCGCCGAAAAATGGGGATCTGGTCATTGACGAGGTCTCGCCGGCGGGACCTGACGGGGCCATCGAAATGATCTTTTCGCTTGCCGACGTGGAGATAGGGCAACAGGCGCTGGAGGCGCGCTTGAAGACCGTTTTTGGAGTCGTGGGCGCGAAGACATTGAACGGCGGCGCGTTTTCGGATGCGAATCTGGCATTCTCGCTCACGCCTACGGATGACGGTAGGGTGAAAGCCGTCGTTACGCCGAAAAGGAATGCCGACGGTAATGCGCCAAACGCCTTTTTCATGAAAGTGAAAGTAAAATGAGATTTCACCATTGCGCAGGCAAGGTAGCGTGTGCAGCCGCTTGCGCAATGGCAGGAAGAAGAAAAAAAGGAATAAATGAAATGAAAAAACTATTAGTTGTTACGATAGTCGCCTCTGTTGTTTGTGGCTGTGTCAGCGTCAACAAAAATGACGGCGGTACGAATTGTCTTAGACCGGCAATTGTGAAAGACGCGGTCTATGAAAAATACGATATTTCCGACAAGCCTGTTACAGCCAAAGCGCAGGCGGTAGGTGTTTTTGGATTTATCATAATCGGGGATGCCGAAGCTACTCACTGGGCGGATAATGTTGATGGTGCTTCCCGTTTCATGAGAGCAACATCAATGGCGAAAAACAATGCCTATTCTAAGGCTTGTGAAGAAAATAAGTGTGATTCCATAGTCGCAGCACGTTATTCAATCACAAGGAAGAATTACTTTGTGTTCGAGCAGGTAGTGGCGACGGTGACAGGATATCCTGCGAAATTGACGGGTATCGAAGTTATTTCCGCACCGACTCCTGCGTGTTCTGCGAAGAAGTAATTGAATTGCAAAGCGGCGTCTTTTCCCATTGGAATTGATGCCGCTTTTATGCTTAAAAATACCTAATCAAGAAAATCAAATGAAAAGGGATTAACATACTGCAGATGAAACGATACACAGCTGTTATGCTCAGTCTTATGTTTCTACTTGCAACAGTCGGCTGCAGAGAAAATGAAAGTAGTGCAATCGATCAAGCAGATACTATGATAGAGGCTAAGAAGTATGTAGCATTGTCATGTGAGGATATTGTCGAAAAATTGTGCGTCCTTGAGCCGTCTGGCGAAATGCGGAAGCAAATCGAGAAAGAGGGTGGCGTGAAAAAAATGGCTGAGCCGTTGAAGCGCGATGCTAAAATGCGTGAGCAAATCATTAAAACGGTAGCGGTATGTGAAGCGTTGAAATCTGTAAATGCTCATTGCGAAATGTCTAAACTGATGATACAGGGTAATACACGGCTCGTGAATACGATCAAAGATATTCCACTGAATGAATTGAAGATTCCAATCAATATTTTAAAGGGACACTGTTCTGTTGGCGCTTCAATTGACAAATCAAATAAAAAAATATTAGATGAACTTTCCTGGTTTTTTGGTTTGAGTGTTTTTGAAAGAGAGACGATTGCGACAAAATACGATGTTTGTTTGCGATTTCTCAAAGATGTTGGATTTTCGTCATCAGCGGCTGAAAGCGGTGCGGTTTCGTTGTTTTTCCCAACATTGATCACGGGGCGCGGATATTTGGATTATGGCAAAGTTGCGCTAAACTTGCCTGAAATAAAGTCTGAAGATTTGCCATTCCTACGTAAAATATGTCGTAAGATGCGATCATCCCTTTTTGCTATAAATTTTAATGGTGAGCCAGAAAGTAATGCCGCTCACTTAGTGGCACAATGTGCATTTTCAAAGGGATCAAAAAAGGACCTTGAAATTTTATCTGATAAACTTGAATATATAGTTAAAATGGTAGACAAGGAAAAAGATCTCAAAAAGAAAAAATCGGTTGCGTTAAAATTGTTATTGGAATTGTGGTCACAAGAACCAGTATTAAAGCAACGATAAAACAAGTCGCTATTAATCCATTTTTCGATGTCGGCAAAATCAAGTAGATGATTAAATCAAAAAAGAAAGGAAAGGTAAAACAATGACAATAGGACAATTGGCGCGAATGAGCGGTCGTGCGGCGTTAGTGCTGCGTAAGCTTGAAATTAATGAAGCTGGACCGCATTATGTACATATTGAGGGAAGAAAAGCGGGGCTGATGTCATGGTTGTGTAATTTTGTCGGTGTGGATGCAACGACCGTATTTGATGTCTATGAGGACCGCATCGAGTATTCAGACGGTTCTTTGTCTGGAACATTCACAGAGACTATACCTCTTACAAAAATCAGCAATTTGGGGACGGGATATTTAAAGCCGTTTCTGTTTGCAATCTTGGCATTTGTGTCTTTGCTTCTTGCGATACCGACATTAGGGCTTACCCTGATTTTTGTAGCTGTTTTTGCATTTTTGTATTGGACACGTAAATCACTTTTAATTTATTTCATTCCACACAGCAGCAGTTCAACATTTATGGCGTTTAAGAGAAGCTTAATCGAGGGGGTGTCTCTTGATAAGGAAAAAGCGGAAAAAATTATCGCGATCATATCTGGACTGGTTGAAAAACACTGTTAAGTAAAGAGGAGGGGTGTTATGTCAATTTCAAAATTGGCCGTGTTGTTCGGTGTACGTGCTCTTGCAGTGAAGGAATGGCATGTTGACGAAAATGCACCTTCAAAGGTGATTATCGAAGGTCGTAAGGCGGGCCTTATAGGTTGGTTTCTAAGCCTTCTTCGTATAGACTCGACTACTAGATTCGAACTTAAAGGCAATTATGTTTCGTTTTCAGAAGGGTCGTTGGCTGGACAGATTAACGAAATTGTTCCACTTACAGGAACATGTAATTTAGGAACGGGATATTTAAACCCCTTTTCTTATATTATAGCAGCTGGGTTTTGCTTTGTTTGGTTTGTGCTTGGATTGTTCAATAATTCGGTCGGCGGCATTTGGGTGTTTCTTCGATTGGTAATGTCAGTAGGGTTGGTTGTTCTTTATTTTCTCAATAAATGTATGGTACTCTATGTTATCCCCGACAGCAATAGCCCCGTTATGATAGCTTTTAAACGCAGTATAATTGAAGGTGTTGATGTCGATGAAAATTCAGTCAATAAAGTCATAAGAATTATGTCAAGTTCCATTCGAGGGGCCATGGGGAAGTAGTGATGAGCTCTTAATTTTAGTTATGGCAAGGGCGGTAAATGTTATTTAAGCGTGTTTCGTATGCTGCCGTCTTGGCACTCCTGATCTGCTGCGTCGTTTGCTGTCGGATACGAGATTGCATTGAATTATTGCCTTGGCCGGCTCGATTCTGGGTCTATTCGCATTTTATGTCGATGGTGCCTGAAAGATTTCGGTCGGCTGAGAATTCAATTCAGCACTTCGTCAAGGCGTTGGCGGAACGCGATGCAGATGCGCTTAAGGAACATGTCGGTTTCCCGTTTAAGCGTGAATACCCCCTACCTCCGATTAAGACGATTGAAGAGTTTGTCGCGGCGATTCCGCAATTGTTCGAAGAAGAGGATATCAAAGGGATGCAAGATATCGACGAATGGGAGAGTGTCGGGTGGCGTGGCTATATGTATAAGAATGGGCTCGTCTGGCTTTCGGAAGATTTCAGCTTGACAGCCGCCGGAGGATGGCGAGGAACGGAGAAAGAACATGAGCTTTGGTTGGAGTGCGTCAAGAATGAGATCGCCTCCTTGCATCCGTCTCTTCGCGATGGTGTCTTGCGTCCTATATTGAGTTTCATAACCGAAGACGGCGCATGGCGCGGGCGCATAGACCAAATGGAAAGCAAAGAGTCGGGTAACGATAAAGACGTGTACCGTCTTGCTGTTTATAAAGCCGGAACTCCCATTGCGGATAAACCTGATGCGGTTGTGCTTTGCGATCTGAAAGTCGAAGGTTCGGCATGCAACGAATATTACATCGGCAGGGATTCTCGCTATTCGCTTGACGTCAATAACGCCGGCCGGGAAGATTCTTCGGAGTTTACATTCAGCTGTCCGGAAATTGATAAAGAGGATGAATGCGCTTCGCGGGCGAAATCGTGTGAATGGAAGGAAAAGGCACCACTATCAATACTGCCCAATAAACTTAGGAAGTAAATGCAAGTGGAACTTGCATTTACTTCTGGAGATGACAGGCAAACTGCGCAAGCCCCACTTGGTGGAAGTTGCATTGAAGGGTGAATAATGCTATCATTAGTGAATCTTTTTCCAGTAAAGAAACAAAGTGTATTTCTATGCAGCATGATGTGATTGTCATTGGTGGCGGCGTGGTGGGGTGTCTTACCGCGCGCGAACTCAGCAGATACAATCTCCGTACTCTTCTCCTTGAAGCGGGCGGAGATGTCGCGGAAGGTGCGTCCAAGGCCAACTCCGCGATAGTGCACGCTGGGTTTGACGCCAAGCCCGGAACGAACAAGGCGAAGTTCAATGTCCTCGGAAACCGGATGTTCGAGAACGTGTGCAAGGAACTGAAGGTGCCGTTCAGGCGGAACGGCTCGCTCGTCCTTGCATTCTCTGAGGAGGAGTGCAAGTCGCTGGAGGATCTCAAGATCCGCGCCGGAGAGAACGGTGTGCCCGTCGAGATCATCGGACAGGACGAGTTGCGCGCGCGCGAACCGAACGTATCGCATGAGGCGGTGGCTGCGCTGTGGGCGCCGACCGGCGGCATATGCTGTCCGTACCAGCTGGCGTTCCGCGCGGCCGAGAATGCGGCGGCGAATGGAGTGCGTTTCACGTTTGACGCGAAGGTCGTGGGACTCGAGCCCGCCTCCGGCGGCGGATGGCGCGTCAAGTGTGCCGACGGACGTGTCTTTTCGGCCTCCTGCGTAGTTAATTGTGCCGGCGTGCATTCGGACGAGCTGAACAATCTCGTCTCGTCCGTCAAATACAGCATTCAGGCGCGCCGCGGCGAATATCTCATGCTCGACCGCGATGAGGAACACAGCTTCACGGCGACGATGTTCCAGGTCCCCTCCAGGATGGGCAAGGGAATTCTTGTGTCTCCAACGGTTGACGGCACCGTCATTGTCGGCCCGACGGCCGAGGACATACCTCTGAAGGACGACAAGGCCACGACGTATGAGGGGCTTGAGAAGGTGAAGGAGGGTGCGCGCCGAACATGGCCCGGACTTCCTCTCGCCAAGGTCATAACCGAGTTCTCCGGACTTCGTGCTCACGAGACGACTGTCGGCGACTTCATCCTGGGAGAGACGCCGGACGCCCCCGGCTTCTTCAATGCCGTCGGCGTGGAGTCGCCTGGCTTGACCTCTGCGCCTGCGCTTGGCGAATATCTTGCCGGACTTGTCGTGGACAAGCTCAACTCAACAATGACGGACGGTGCATGCGTCTCGAAGAAGGCGGCCACGGAGATTTCGCACGATGTTTCCGATTGGCCCGTGACGCGTGAGATGTCGAAGCGAGAGCTTGCGGAATTGATTCAGAAAGAGCCGGCGTTCGGCCGCGTGATCTGCCGTTGCGAGGAGATCACCGAGGGTGAAATCCGCGCCGCAATCCGTGCGCGCGTCGGTGCGCGTACGCTTGACGGAATCAAGCGCAGGACGCGCAGCGGCATGGGCCGCTGCCAGGGCGGTTTCTGCACACCGCGTCTCATCGAACTTCTCGGCGAAGAACTTGGTCTGCCGCCAGATGCGTTTCTGGCGAGCCGCAACAAGGTGCCCGAAGCGCTCAAGCTCCGCGATGCGCAGGAGATGGATCAGGCGGGCGCGGTGTGGGATGTCGCCGTGATCGGTGCGGGTCCGGCGGGTCTTGCCGCCGCATGCGCCGCGAAGGAGGCGGGCGCGGAGAAGGTGCTTGTGCTTGAACGCGACGATGCGGCGGGCGGCATTCTGCAGCAGTGCATCCACAACGGATTCGGCCTGCACCGCTTCAAGGAGGAACTCACCGGCCCTGAATACGCCAAGCGTTTCGTCGACAAGGCCGCGGAACTTGCGATTCCCGTGCGTTGCGGCACGATGGTTGTGGAGTTCAAGGGCAATGGCGAGGGCAAGCCCATCACCGTCACGACGATGAGCAGACGCGATGGGCTCCAGGAGATCAGGACAAAGGCCGTTGTGCTCGCAATGGGCTGCCGTGAGCGTCCGCGTGGTGCGTTGATGACGCCGGGCACGCGTCCGGCGGGTGTGTACACGGCCGGCACCGTGCAGAGGCTCGTCAACATGGACGGCATCATGCCCGGCAAGCGGGTCGTGATTCTCGGTTCAGGCGACATTGGTCTCATCATGGCCCGCCGCCTTACTTTCCAGGGGGCGAAGGTGCTGGCGTGCATCGAGATCATGAAGAAGAGTTCGGGTCTCATGCGAAATGTTGTGCAGTGTCTCAACGACTATGACATTCCGCTTCTCCTCAGCCACACGGTGACTGATGTCGAAGGTGGCGAACACGTGACCGGGGTCAAGGTGAGCAAGGTTGACGACAACCTCAAGCCGATTCCCGGCACGGAACGGCATTTTGACTGTGACACGCTTCTTCTCTCGTGCGGACTCATCCCCGAGAACGAGCTGTCGAAGGCTGCCGGTGTTGAGATCGATCCCAAGACTCGCGGTCCGAAGGTTGACGCCTCCATGGCTACTTCCATGCCCGGCGTTTTCGCCGGAGGCAATGTCGTGAAGGTTTACGATCTCGTGGACTGGGTGTCGCGTGATTCTGAAATAGCGGGAAGGAGTGCCGCAAAGTATGCGCTTGATATGCATTAATTGTCCGAGAGGCTGCGAACTTGACGTTGAGGTGTCGGGTGACGCGGTGGTTGTGAAAGGTCATGCCTGCCCGCGAGGCGAGGAGTATGGACGCGCCGAGACGACCAATCCCACGCGCATGGTGACGGGATTGGTGAAGGTCGCCGGATCGAGGCGTCCGCTCCCGGTCAAGACGCGCACGGCCATTCCCAAGGGAAAGATCGCCGACGTCACGAACCTTCTGGCGAACACCACGGTCGTATCGCCGAAGTGTACGGGTGACATCATCATCCCCGATGTATGCGGCACGGGTGTCGACGTTGTCGCAACCGCCGATCTTTGATTCGCCGGATTGTTGTCGGGAAAGGTGGAACAGACCGATGGTTGAGATCAAAGAGACTGTGTTTGACCGGTTTGACAAGCGGTTGCGCGATGCAATTGCGGAGCTTGGCTATTCCGTCCCCACTCCGATTCAGGAAAAGGCCATTCCGCCATTGCTGGAAGGGCGTGACCTGATCGGCTGTGCGCAGACCGGCACCGGCAAGACGGCGGCCTTCCTGCTTCCGATAATCGAGAGGCTGTCGGATCCGAAGGTCCCGCGCAACAAGCCGGGCCATCCGCGTGCGCTTGTGCTGAGCCCTACGCGCGAACTCGCCGCCCAGACCTGCGAGAACCACGTGAAGTACGCCAAGTACACCCATACGAAGTACGCCTGCGTATTTGGAGGGGTGAACCAGTACAGCCAGGTGAAGGACATCCGTCGCGGCGCGGAGATTGTCATCGCCACGCCGGGACGACTCATCGATCTGATGACACAGGGCGAGGTCTATCTGGACAAGGTCGAATATTTCGTCCTTGACGAGGCGGACCGCATGCTTGACATGGGATTCCTGCCGGATATCCGCCGGGTTCTGTCAAAGCTCCCGGTAAGGAAGCAATCCATGTTCTTCTCGGCGACGCTCTCGCCTGAGATACTGAAGCTCGCCGGAGAACTGGTGAAGGATCCCGTTCAGGTCATGATTTCTCCGGAGACGCCCACTGTGGATGCGATCAACCAGAAGCTGATGTGTGTCGAGAAGGGCAACAAGGACAATCTTCTCTGCTGGCTCCTTGAGGAGCACCCGGAATGGGACAAGGTGATTGTGTTCGCCCGCACGCGACATGGCGCCGACAGGGTGCTGAAGAAATTGCTGAAGAAGAAGATCGCCGTTGCGGCGATCCATTCCGACAAGACGCAGGCGCAGCGTACCCGTGCCCTTACCGGGTTCAAGGGCGGAAAACTCCGTGTGCTGGTCGCCACTGACATTGCGAGCCGCGGCATTGACGTGCCGGAAGTGGATCTTGTCGTGCAGATGGAACTCCCCCTTGAGACGGAATCCTATGTCCACCGCATCGGACGCACCGCGCGCGCAGGCAAAGGAGGGGCGGCAATCGGCTTCGTCGCTCCCGAGGAACGCGTTCTGGTGAAGGCCGTCGAACGGTACATCAAGAAATCCATCCCCGTCGACCGTGACCATCCGTATCATGTGGATGTGGCCGGCAAGGATAAGGGAGGTTTGCCGACAGCGCCGTGGATCAAGGGCAAGAAGTTCCGCGAGCTCGCAGAGGAAGGCAAGAAGGGCGGCAAATTCCACCGCCGCCGCGGTCATGGCCGCCGTCAGCCCGATTTTGGGCAGAAGACCCGTTTTTCCGGTTGATCAGGAAAGATGTTATGCAGGATGGACGACGCATAGTGTTTTTGGATTACTTGAGGGTAGTTGCATGTTTCATGGTGATGGCAATTCATGCCTGCGAACCGTACTATCTCACTATGGATGGGGATGCTTTGGTCACGAAAATCCATTCCCGTTGCGATGCCGTCTGCATAACGGTGGTGGAGTGTCTGTGTCGCGTGTGTGTGCCGCTCTTCGTGATGTCGTCAAGCTATCTTCTGTTTCCCGTTGCGAAGCCGACAGGGGAATTCTTCCGGCGGCGGCTTGCGCGTGTGGCGGTGCCGTTTGCCATCTGGTCTGCGATGTATGTGTGGCATTTCGGTGGCGAATGGTGGCGAATGGCGTTCAACTTTCCCGATGCCGGCGGACATCTTTGGTTCGTGCCAATGCTTCTCGGCCTTTACCTGCTGATGCCGCTTGTTTCCCCTTGGGCTGAGAAGGTAGGCAAAAAGGAGTTGCGCGGCTGGATTCTTCTTTGGCTGATTACGACAACATTCCCGTTTGTCCGTAAACTGTGGGGAATGTTGTATGGCGATCCTTTGTTTGGAGCCGTGCCATATCTTTGGGGAGAGTGTCCGTGGAACATGTTCGGCATGTTTCACTACGTAAGCGGATTCTTTGGCTATGTTCTTCTTGGATTCTACTTTCGCCGTTTCATGCCGGAGTTGTCGTGGAAAAGGACGCTTTCCGTCGCGTTGCCGCTATGGTGTTCTGGAGTAGCGGCTTTCGGCGGCATATTCTATTGGCGTATTCCGGAATGTCCGTTCACGAAACCATATGCGTTTGCCGTTGATCTGGAGATGAGCATTGAATATTGTTCATTTGGTGTGGCTCTCGCCGCAATCGGCGTGTTCATGATTTTCATGAAATGTTCTGCCTCGGGCGGACTACACTCGAAACTCATAAAGCCTCTTTCAGAGGCAAGCTACGGAACGTATCTTTTGCATATGTTCGTTCTGTTGCCGTTCTTTGCGTTCTTTCGGCCGAGGTTATCCACCCCGTTTGCAATTGTCGCCACGGCGGCATCGTCGTTCATCATTTCGTCCGCCGTGTCGGTTGCGATAAGGAGGATCCCATTGCTTGGCCGCTGGATATGCGGATGAGTTGTCATGGACTGTACCGCAGTCGAGACTGGTAAATGGTTGAAGAAAGGCACATTAGGCATATGGAAAAACATACCGAATTCTTTTCTGTTGACTTCGCACGCTGTGTCGCCTGCGGACAGTGTGTGCGCGACTGCGCGTTCAAGGCGCTGAAGGTCGGCGAGGACGGACGTCCGGTGATGGCCGAGGCGGCGCGCTGCATGCGCTGCCAGCACTGTTTTGCGGTGTGTCCGACGGGTGCAATATCGATTGACTGCAAGAAAGCGGACGACGCCGTCAAGCTGAAGGGGTTGGAACTCCCTTCTGCCGCATCTGTCGAGAACTGGCTTGCGGTTCGGCGTTCGATGCGCACGTTTGCGCGTGAGGACGTGGAGCCGGATGTCCTGGACCGCATACTGAAGAATCTCGGCAACGTTCCCACCGGCTGCAATGCGCGTTCGCTGAAGTTCACGTGCTTTTCGACGCGTGCATCGCTCGATCGTTTCCGCGGGCAGTTCATAAAGACGATCGAGATGCATCGCGACGGCACCAAGCTGCTTCCGCGCTGGCTTGCCGTGCCTGCAATCAGGATGCGCCGCGGCGGAGACGACATGTTCTTCCGCAATGCGCCCGGGCTGCTGGTGATATCGTCTGACGAGACTAATCCCGCCGTCACCACGCCGGAGGTGGATGTGGCGGCGGCATGCGCCTACTTCGAAATGCTGGCGCAGGCGCACGGTCTCGCAACATGCTGGTGCGGATTCTTGAAGCTTGTGCAGCAGGAGGTGCCGGAGCTTCTTGAGGAGACGATCGGCATACGGCGAACGACTCCGTTCTACGCGATGCTTTTCGGGAAGCCGGGAATCCGCTACGCGCGCGGTGTTCTCCGAACCGATTACGCAACCATTGAATACCGCTGATCTCTGCGCAGTTGTGATATAATTGCGTCTTTCAAAAACCAAACGGAAAATACAATGAAAAACAAAAAGATATGGTTCGCGATCGCCGTTATGATGGCGGTTATGGGAGTATATGCAAGTGGCGGTCACGGCAACAATCCGCCCTACCCCAATTTCGGGCTGCCGCGCGTCGAGGAGATGATGTTCCTTGTGCTTCAGATCGGCGTAATCATATTTGCGGCGAAGCTTGGCGGCATGGTTGCGTCGTTCTTGAAACTACCGTCCATCCTTGGTGAGCTTGCCGCCGGTATTGTGATCGGACCTTGGGCATTGGGCGGCATCGGTTTTGGCGACGGGATTTTCTCGGGCGGGCTTTTCCACGGTGCGTCTCTCCGTGCGCTTCAGGCCGAGACGGGCGTCATGTATGCCGCAACCACGCCTGAGCTCTATGGTTTTGCGACTCTTGCCTCGATCATCCTTCTCTTCCTCTCCGGCCTTGAAACAAATCTGCGCCTCTTCCTTAAATATTCCTTTGTGGGGCTCATGGTCGGCATCGGCGGTGTGATAGGATCGTTCATTCTCGGCAACCTTTGCGCCGTTACGCTTCTCCCTGTGTTCTTCGAAAAGTTCAGGTATCTGTCCGAAATGCCGCTTTCGCAGGCGATGGTTGATGCCGCGCCAATGTACATGGGCATCATGTCCACAGCCACAAGCGTGGGCATCACCGCCCGGATCCTCTCCGAACGCAAGAAGATGGATTCCGAGGAGGGCGTGTCCATCATGGCGGGAGCTGTGATCGACGATGTGCTCGGCCTTATCGTCCTCGCCATCGGCAATGGCATCATCGCCGCGACCATGGCGGCGAAGAGCGCCGGCGGTGCGGTGTCCGGCGGAGTGAACTGGGGTGCGATCGGCATGGTGGCCGTCAAGGCGTTCGGCGTATGGCTCGGCGCCACGCTCATCGGTGTCGTCATCGCCAAGAAGATGTCCTGGCTGCTCAAGCTGTTCAAGTCCGACCACGCGATTGCGACGTTGGCGTTCGGTCTCGCGATGATTCTCGCCGGTTTCTTCGAGTGCATGGGCCTTGCCATGATCATCGGCGCGTACGTCATGGGTCTTGCACTCTCCCGCACCGACCTCAAGCACATGATTCAGGAGACTCTCGCTCCCGTCTATACGTTCCTCGTTCCGATATTCTTCTGCGTGATGGGCATGATGGTGGACTGCACCGCGCTGATGTCCAAGCCCGTCCTCATTTTCGGCGCCATCTACACCGTCCTTGCCGTGATCGCCAAGGTGGCGGGTTGCGCGCTTCCGTCGCTCTTCTGCGGCTTCAACCTTGTCGGCAGCCTTCGCATCGGAGCCGGCATGATTCCCCGTGGCGAGGTTGCGCTCATCATCGCGGGTCTCGGCCTCTCCAACGGATACCTCTCGCAGGAGGTGTTTGGCATCGGCATCATGATGACGCTCATCACCACGGTCGTGGCGCCGCCGATGCTTGTCGGACTCTTCAACATCAAGCGCGACGGCATCCGCGGCCAGCGCAAGGCTAACACCGAGGGTTCGCGCCCGTTCTCTTTCCAGCTTTCGTCCGTGTCCGTCGCGCAGCTCATGGTCGAGAGGCTGGTGAAGGCGTTCCAGCGGGAAGGATTCTTCACGCATCTGCTCAATGCGGAGGATAACATCTGGGCGATCCAGATGGACGATTTCGAGATATCCATGTGCCGCGACGGCGATACGATCCGCTTTGAGTGCTCGCCGGAGGAGGAATCGCTCGTAATGACGGCGTGGATGGAGGTTGTCGGTGAGATACGCGACATCGCCCGGTCCATTGCAAAGCCTGTCAGACAGGATGATCTTGAGACTCTCATGAAGGACGAAACCGAACTCAAGAAATCGATCGGCGGCGGCGTCAGCCGCTATGTGCAGAGGTTCGTGATGCTTCCCGGCTTCAAGGCCACGTCCAAGAACGAGGCCATCGAAAAGATGATACACGCGATGTCGGATGCGTATCCTCAGCGCGTGACGGACATCGACTCCGTCAAGAAGGCTGTCTTTGCCCGCGAGGCTTCCATGCCTACGGGTCTCGACTGCGGCATTGCGGTCCCCCATGGACGTACGGACGCCGTCACCGGAATCATCGGCGCAGTGGCGGTCATCGACAATTCGGACAACGAGAACGGTACGATCGCGGACTATGAAACGATCGACCATTCAGCAATCCAGATCATCGTGCTCACCGTCGCTCCTGAAACCGCTCAAGCTCCGTATCTGCAGTTGATGGCGTTCATCAGCCGTGCGCTCCGCTTCAACAACGGATACGAAAAGCTCATGGCGTGCAAGAGCGAGGATGAGATGCGTCGCTTCTTCCACAGTGCCAAGTGAGGCGCTGAGGGAATTCGCAAGCTCTGAGGAGGTAACATATGAAGACACAGCTTGAAACCCTCAAGAAGATACAGGATCTTTCGTTGACCCGTTCCGAATGTCTCGCGCGCGAGAATTCAGCGGATGCCGATATGCTCACGAAAGAGATCTCTAGGCTTGCGGATACGCTTGACGAGCGTGTGCGTACCCTGTATGCGCGCATCAGCGCCGCGCGTCCGCTCTTCATGGCGGCGATGCACAACGGCAAGTGCTCGGGATGCGGAATGCAGGTGCCGGTGGTGTCCGCGAAAATGGTCCGCATGGCCCAGCATCTCGTCACCTGCACGACCTGTGGACGCATCCTGCACGACAATGCCGGTGCAGTCGCCTCTTCGCGCAAGGTGGAGGATGTGGACGACGAGAACGTATCGAAGGTGCGAGGCGTGGCCCGCTTTTCGGATGAACGGCTGATGATTGCGGATCTGAAGGCGACGACGATGCAGGATGCCATCGCCGAACTTTCCCGTGCGATGTCCGACGGCGGATTCGTGTCCGACGGCGAGGCGCTCGCACACCTCGCCCTTGAGCGCGAGGCGGTCCTCACGACGCGCATGGAGGCGGGCGTGGCGGTGCCTCATGTCCGCGGCGTCGAGGGTGGTGCGCTCGCGTTCGCGCTCGGCATCTCGAAGGAAGGAATTGTCTGGGACGACAGCGGCGAAAAGGTCAATTTCATCGTTCTCTCCGCAATCCCCAGTGCCGGCGCCGCATTCTTCCTCAAGCTGATGTCAGACCTGATGATTGTGTTTCGCCGCAAGGCGAGCAGGTTGACCTTGCTTGAAGCGAAGGATCCTGCGTCGCTTTGGGCGGCGCTGGACAAAGCGACGAGCCGCATCATCCGGTGACTGCGGAATGAGCAAATGATCATTTGAGATATGTTGGGATATGAATCGTAGAGAGCGGATTGCCGCGAAGTACGACGATATTGAGGTTTTGAGAAAAGGAGCGATAGAGATATGATGAACGAAGATGGTAAAGAGGCTTTACACGTCGATTTCGGACGCGGCATGTGGAACCGCAGCGAGTGGATTAACGTAAAGAGCTCGCGTTGGGATTACGTGAAGGATTTTGTACAGGAGGATGACCACATCACCAATCCGTGTCCGGATCTTCCCGACGAAGAGATATACGCCAACCATGTGACAGACATCTACACGAGCATGGTGTACGGCAGGAAGTTTGAAGCGAAGGCCAGGATTTCATCTGTGATGAGTTTTGACCATCTGATGGCTCCGCTGATTGTGATTGCGCCACGTCTGGGTGCGGATGACAAAGGCCGTCCCGAATTCCGCGAGCACCATGAGATCGTTCTCTACAACGAGGGCATCAATGTGTGGCACTATGTGTTCGAGGACGGCAAGGCGAAGTGGCATCTGGCTGCTTTCCTGCGTGCACCGTTCGAGGCAAAGCGCAAGTACGATCTTGAGATTACCCTAGAGAACCGTCGCGGCCAGGTTCAGATGGACATTTACTGCGGTGGGTACCATTTTGGATATCAGGATGAATCTTTGCCGGACAGCTTCTATGCCGGCATCACCGCCTGTGAGGGGCGGAACCGCTTCTATGATTTCCGTGTCATGACCGGACTCCCGGCGCTGGATCCGGCGGCGGACGGCGAACACTAAGGACCCGCAATGGCTGAAGACTGGTTGGATATCAACCCCGATCCCGCTCATGTAAAGCGTGAGCGAGCCAAAGCCAGGGAGCTACGTGCCACCGACTGGTGGCGTTCGCAGCTTGCCAAAGGCGAGTGCCATTACTGTCACAGGAATGTGGGGGCGGAGAATCTTACAATGGACCATGTGATCCCCGTTGCTCGCGGCGGCAGATCGACACGGGGAAACTGTGTGCCATGCTGCAAGGAGTGCAACAATGAAAAGAAAGCCTACACTCCGGCCGAGCAGATTCTGAACCGCATCTTCGGAGATGATGGAATTCGCAGTTTCCACTGAAAGCAGTGAACTGTGGGCTAACCACCCATCCTATCCGCAAATCTGCGCAAATCCCCAAATTGACCTGCGCTGATTTGTGGACCATTGACGTCAGCGTTTTTCATGGAATCTGATTGCGTTAAATGATACACTACGGGGCGTTGTTCGGTTAATGGTTTCCAGCAAAAGCCGTTGAATGGGTTGCCACGTGCCGTACCGGAGGTGGATAGACGGCGAAAGGAGGAGCAAATGAAATCGTTGATTGCAAAGACTGCCGGCGGCGTGATCCTGGCCGGGGCGACTGCTGCGATCTGGCTGTGTCCGGCTTCGGGCAGAAGCGTTGCCGTCGAACCGCAGCCTGTGCGCCCGATACGCAGCGAGCTGGTTCGTACATCGATCAAGAAGCCGCGCCTTTGCTATCCCGGAACCGTGCGCGCGAGCGACAGCGTCGATCTCTCGTTCGAGATATCCGGGCGTCTGATGGAATTTCCCGTGAGCAATGGACAGAAGGTGAAGAAGGGCGACGTGCTTGCGGTTCTCGATACGCGCGACATCGTACAGTCCCTCAACAAGGCCAAGGCCATGGCCGATCAGGCGCGTCTGACCGAACAGCGCAACATCAATGTGGCCAAGAAGCATCCCGGCGCGGTTTCGCAGGAGCAGATATCGGTGGCGACGGCAAACCGCATCCGTGCGGAGGCGGAGCTGAAGATTGCCGAGAAGGAGCTGGAGGACGCCGTACTCAAGGCTCCTTACGACGGCTTGATCGCCGACACCTATCCGTCAACATACGACATGGTGAATCCTGGGCAGAAAATCCTCACGCTGCAGAACATCGACATGGTAAAGATCGAGGTGTCCTTGCCGGAGTTGCTGGTTATCGATGCGCGGAATACGCCGTTCAAGAGGAGAAAGCATTACATAACCTTCGATTCCATGCCGCAAAAGAAGTATCAGGCGCAGCCTCGGGAATTCAAGGCGCATGCTGATTCGCGCACTCAGACATACACCGCCATCTTTGAGATGGCGCGTCCCGGTGAATTGCGTCTGCTGCCGGGAATGTCGGCGACACTTACGGTCGAGGGCTGCGACATCCCTTCTCCTTCGGCAAATCCGTGGGTGTCATCGGGGTCTGTCGGCAATGGTCCGGACGGGCGCGCGTTTGTGTGGCTGCTTGAGCGTTCCGGCAAGGAGGGGGAGTATGCCGTCAGGAAGCGCATTGTGAAGCTTGGCGGAAGGGCCGGCACGCAGATTGAGATACTGGAAGGACTGGCGGACGGAGATCGCATCGCCGCCGCAGGGATCAACGTGCTTTCCGAAGGCCGCAAGGTAACGCTTTACAGGAAGTGAGAGATGAACATTGCGGAAACATGCATTCGCAAGGCGACAGTGACGGTCTCTTTGGCAGTCGCTCTGGCGCTGGCCGGAACGGTGAGCTACTTCAATCTCGGACGGCTTGAAGACCCTGAGTTCACCATCAAGAGTGCGCAGGTCATAACTTCGTATCCTGGCGCAACCGCTGTCGAAGTGGCCGAGGAGGTCACCGACAGGCTCGAAGTCGCGGTGCAGCAGCTCGGACAGCTGAAGCGCGTGACGTCCACATCATATCCCGGCAGATCGGTCATCCTTGTCGAGATCAAAGACCGCTATTCGAAGAATGACCTTCCGCAGATATGGGATGAGCTCCGGCGCAAGGTCAACGACGTGAAAAGCTCCCTGCCGTCTGGATGCGGCGAGCCGCTGGTCTATGACGACTACGGCGACGTGTACGGTGTGTTCTACGCCATCTACGGCGACGGATACACCCATGCCGAACTGAAGGAGCATGCGAAGCTGCTCCAGCGCGAGCTCCTGCTCTGCGAAGATGTCGCCAAGATCGACATGGTCGGCGACCGGCAGGAGATCGTGTCGTTCGAGATATCGCGCTCCAAGATGGCGCACCTCGGAATAACGCCAGCAATGATACGCGATGCGGTCTCCGGGCGGAATATCGCCGCCGACGCCGGACGCGTTCGTATCGACGACAAGCACGTGAGGATATATCCGCAAGGCAAGATCGAATCGGTCGAGGAATACGAAGACCTGATTCTGGCGATTGCCGACGACAGCGGAAAGGTCGGCACCGTACGGCTCAAGGATATCATGACGATCCGCCGCGACTACGAGGAGAATCCGTCGTGTCTTGTGCGCTACAACGGTCATCCTGCAATCGGGTTGGGCGTCTCCACCGCAAAGGGCGGCAATGTGATCACGATGGGGAACTCCATCGACCGCAGGATGCGGCAGCTGCTTCCTGAAACCCCGATAGGCATAGAGGTCGGCGTGATATCGCATCAGGCGTCCAGCGTCAAGGCCGCGGTGGACGGTTTTGTCATGAATCTGGTCGAGTCTGTCGTGATTGTCATTGCGGTGCTGCTGCTGACCATGGGATTCAAAAGCGGCATTCTTATCGGCGCGGTGCTGGTGCTGACGGTTCTCGGGACGGTCTTTCTCATGGATGTCGCCGGGATACTGTTCGAGCGCATCAGTCTCGGCGCGTTCATCATCGCGCTGGGCATGCTTGTCGACAATGCCATTGTCGTCACCGAGGCCGTCCTGATCGCCGCCAAGAAAGGCGAGGATCTCAAGAAGGCGGCGTGTGATGTCGTAAGGCAGACGCAGTGGCCGCTGCTGGGGGCGACGGTGATAGCGATTCTTTCGTTCGCTCCGATCGGCGCGTCGCAGGATTCGACCGGCGAATACTGCCGTTCGCTTTTTCTCGTGCTGATGCTTTCATTGCTGATGAGTTGGCTGCTGGCCATAACCGTCACGCCGCTTTTGGCGTCGCGGTTTCTCAAGAGCCGGGATGCCGCATCGTCTGCGCCGACCGGAAAGGCGGAACCGGATCCCTATGGCGGGGCATTCTTCCGTTGCTATAGGAGGTTCCTTGAATTGTGCATCAGGAACAGGGGTTTTACGTGGATCGTGCTTGGATTCATGTTTGCCATTGCGGCGCTTGGATTCGGAAGGGTAAAGAGCAACTTCTTCCCCGACTCCACGCGCCCGCAGTTCATGGTGCATCTTTGGATGCCGGAAGGCTCGTCGATCCATGCCACAGAGCAGAGGGTGGAGCGGCTTTCCGCCGAGCTGCGCAGGCTGGAGGGCGTGACCGGCGTGACGGGGATCACGGGATGCGGCGGCTTGCGCTTTCTGCTGACCTACGGACCGGAGGACATGAACAGTTCGTACGGAATCATGTTCGTTGACGTTGAAAGCGACAGACAGATTGCCGGATTGATGGAGCGGATTAACGACCGGGCGCAGACATTGGTCCCGGACGCGCTTGTCTATTGCCAGCGTTTCGTTCTCGGTCCCGGCGATGCGCAGAAGATACAGATGCGCATAATGGGACCGGACGCCGAGGTGCTCCGTGAATTTGCGGAACGGGTGATTGCCGTGATGCGTGAAGATCCCCGTCTCGTGGAAATCCAGAGCGACTGGCGCAACCGTGTGGACAGGATAGAGCCGGTGATTGCCGAGGACCGTTCCCGGAAGCTTGGCATGACGCGGGCCGACATCGCGGAGGCGTTCCGCTGTGCGGTCGAGGGTGTGACGGTAGGTGCGTATCACGAGAACGACGAGTCGCTTCCGATAGTGATCAGGGCGCCGGAACCGGAACGCAGCGACCCTGATTCGATTCTGAGCGCATGGGCCTGGTCTAACGTGCTGAATTCATCTGTGCCGCTCGCGCAGGTCGTCTCGGGCTTTTCCAACGAGTCGGAGGAGTCCCGCGTAAAAAGACGCAACAGACTCCCCTGCATCACGGTGAAGTGCAATACGACGGGTGAGACCGCAAGCGAGGCGTTTGCCCGGATAAGACCCAAACTCGAGGATATTGGAAGCAGCCTGCCCACGGGCTTCATCTACGAGTGGGGTGGTGAATATGAGAGTTCGCAGAACGCCAATTCCGGACTGTCGGGGAAGATTCCGCCGATAATAGTCGTCATGGTGCTTATTACGATTGCCCTGTTCAACTCCTTCCGTCAGGCGGCGGTGATCTTCATGACGCTTCCGCTCGTGCTGATCGGCGTGACTGCGGGTCTGCTTGGATTTGGGCAGCCGTTCGGCTTCATGGCTCTTCTGGGGCTGCTTTCACTGGTGGGGATGCAGATTAAGAATGCGATAGTCCTGATTGACGAGATAAATGCGCAGATGGCGGCGGGCGTCGGAGGGTTTGACGCGGTTGTCATGGCGGGTGTGACACGTCTGAGGCCGGTGGTCAATGCTTCTCTGACGACGATTCTTGGAATGATGCCCTTGGTTGCTGACGCGTTTTATGCCGCGATGGCGGTCACCATCATGTGCGGGCTCGCCTTCGCCACCGTCATGACGATGATTGTCGTTCCGGTGAACTACGCGTTGATCTACAGGATAAAGGCATCCTGAAACTTTCAGCAGGGAGCAGAAAATGACACTTGTCATGGGAATAGTGAACGTGACGCCGGATTCATTTTCGGACGGAGGCAAATATTGCCGTCCGGAGGAGGCTGTTCGCAGAGTGAAGAACCTGATATCCGAGGGCGCTGACATGATCGACATCGGTGCGGAATCAACCCGTCCAGGGTCTGTCCCCATATCCTGGGAGGAGGAGTGGTCCCGCCTTGAACCGGTTTTGCAGGGTCTGTCCCCACGGGAATCAATCGGTTCGGAAGGGTCTGTCCCCATAAGCGTAGATACGTATCATCCAGAGACGGCGAGGCTTGCCGTTAAATACGGGGCGCGGATCATCAATTGCGTGTATCCTGAACCAATTGAGGAAATGTCGGGCATTTTAACTGAAAATCCGCAAATAGAGCTTGTTGTGCCTGCATCTGCGTGGGGTCTGTCCCCACGGTTGCAGGGTCTGTCCCCACGGATATACATAGATCCGATGATAGGGTTTGGGACGACTAGGGAGGAGGATCTTGAGCTTTTGCGGTCTGTGCCGGAGCTGGCGAAGAAGGCGCGGGTACTCGTGGGTGCGAGCAGGAAGAGGCTGGTGAAGAAACTTACCGGGGAGAAGGTCACCGGAAAGAACCTCGGCGGCAATCTCGGGATTGCCGTCTGGGCGGCGATGAACGGTGCGTCCGCAGTGCGCGTCCATGACGTACGGGAGACAGTACAGGCTCTGAGGGTGATAGGTACAATTGTCCAAACCGTGCCACGGGAGGTTGATCAGACCCAATGAGGATGAAGAGCAAGCATCTAAATGTTCGGGAGGACCGCATCAAGTATGATGATGGGCGGGATTGGTGTGTAGTAGATCTGTGTCCTGATGATTCCAGTTTCTGAAAGAGGCGTTCAATATTTGAACCTTAAGTTCGAATATGATACCATGTACGCGAAAGGAGAAAGGCTTCCATGCAGAACACGCTTATTTTGACTGGTTGGGGATGGAAGGAGTATTCCGTTGCTGCGGCAGCGGTGTTGAAGGCCCTTGGAGGCATGGCTGATGTGCGAGGTGTGAGCAGGCGGAGACTGCCGGAGTTTTTGGGTGGCCTGCCGACGTGTTATAGGCGGGTCCATGTCATTGGCGTGTCTCTTGCCGGAGATCCGAAAGAATTGGCGTTTGCGTTGGCAAAGCTGAAAAAGCGCGGAGTCCAGATAAGTTGGGTCAGTGGGATTCCGATGGAGTGTGCCGTGCAGGAGATGTTTTCGGGGCTTCTTGACGCACGAGTGGTTGAAGGGGATCTTCTTGATGCTGTGGCGGCGGTTTTCAATGTTGATGTTTCTTCGTTGCGGCCGTATGCGATTGAGGCGAAGCGCCCTACTGGGGCTGTAAAGGCCTATCACGAACTGATTGATGCGTCGATGTATGCCTACCGGAACTATCAGGACGAGGAGTCGTATTCGGAGGTTGTCGGTTATCTTGCGAATGGCGTGAACGAATCTGCGTGGTCTTCGGACGCGAAGAGGCTAGTGTCTCATTACCGACGTTACCGGGGACGCGAACTTGTGGGGAAAAGTTCGACAATGCGCAGGCTGCAGGAGCGTATCAATAAGGTGGCTGCGCATTCTGATGCGCGTGTTCTGATAATTGGCGAAAGCGGCACGGGGAAGGAGACTGTTGCGCTTCAGGTCCATAACAAGTCCGAAAGGAGGAACGAGCCGTTTTATGCATTCAACTGCGCGAGTGTGACGCCGAATCTTCTTGAAAGCCGTTTCTTCGGACATGAAAAAGGGGCTTTCACCGGTGCGGACAAAAGGCGGCCAGGATTGTTTGAATTGGCGAACGGCGGCACGCTTTTCCTTGATGAGATCGGGGAGATGCCGCTTGAGGCGCAGGGGACGCTTCTCAGGGTTCTTGAAGGTGGACGTTTCATGCGTATTGGCGGGGATGAGGAGATAGAATCGGATGTGAGGCTCATCACCGCAACGAACCGCAATCTTCCGGCGTTTGTGCGCGAAGGGAAATTCCGAGCCGATCTTTTTCAGCGTCTGAATGTCGTTCAGTTGAGGGTTCCGTCATTGCGCGAGCACAAGGAGGACATACGCGATATTGCCGATGGATGGTGGCTTCAGCATCATAAGCGGCATTTGAGTGAGGAGCAGATCGCGGTGTTGATGGGATATGACTATCCCGGAAATGTGCGTGAACTGCTGAATCTGCTGGAACGGGCGACCGTGTTCGATGAGATGGATTTCGTGTCGCTTCTCGATGAACACAGGGAAATGAATGCAGGGTTGATGGATGACGGTAACGGTAATGGCCGCGCATTGACATTTATGCGCGATGATCTGGAGTCAGCTGTGCGCATGCATATTCGAAAAGTTTTCGACAAGTACGGGCAGAATCTTTCCCGAGCCGCCGATGCCTTGAAGGTGAGCAGGAATACGGTTCGGAAATATCTGTAAGTATTGTCCGTTTTGGCGGCATGCTGAGCCGTGTAGAAGTGGGACGGGAGTTTGGAGTTGGGTGTAGGGAGTTTGGCCGTGTAGAAGTGTAGAAATGTAGGAGTGGCGCGACGTTGGGTGTGGGTATGTTGAGCCGTGCAGAAGTGTAGAAATGAAGTGTTTTTAAGGTTGGATTGAACCACTAAGCGAGGCAGAGCCGAGGTAGCCAAGGCCGGTAGGCCGCAGCCCCGAAGGGGTGCCTCAGCAGCCGCGAATACACGGAACACACTGAATGTCGGGAAGGGGAATAGATGGAAGTCTGAAGTCTGTTGTCCGAAGTCTTAATCAAATTCCTTCACTCTTCACTCATTACCCATCACTCATCTCTCATTACTCATTACTCATCTCTCATAACTAACCAAAGGCAAAACCTTTTATTCGCCGTGGCACAATGCACGGTTGAAAGAAGGAGCCGCGGAATCCTAACAAGGGCCGCGGCAATTAAAATTTTCGCGTCTATCATTATCAACGCGAAAATGATATAATATCGACGCTTTTTGACGGAGAAATTATGTCTTCAAATGAAAGCGAGGGTAATATTATGGCAACATCAAGTATAACAGCGAACTTTTATTGCGATGACGCAAAGGCAGCAAACGCCTTTGTGCGTATGTTGTCGCAGCCGATAAAATCCGCTACTCGCAAGAGTAAAGTGGTTTTTGTATCAGATGCGACAATAGGCGATGAGGATTCTTTTGTAAAGCGGTTTAAGGATAGATGGTCGTCCTCTCGGAGA
>JAZOAC010000066.1:0-7842 GCA_045595285.1 Kiritimatiellia bacterium
TATGACGGTATCAACAAGGCTGCAGACGCGACCACCGAACCAAGCACTCCGTTCAGTCTGTATCCGAAGAATGTAGCGGCATTGAGGCTCACAGGGCCAGGGGTCATCTGCGTGAGCGCCATGAGATTCGAGAAATCCTCCGGTTCCATCTGCAGCAACGCGGCATCAGGTCCCACAAAAGCGTGGAAATAGAACGGCACAAGCGGAAATCCGCCGCCAATCGCAATGCAGCCGAACTTCAGGAATGAAATGAACGATTCCCACGCCAACGCCGCCGCAAGCACAACCGCAACGGCAAACATGGGAAATCCGACAAAACGATCCCTCCATGAAAGCGGAGCGACATCCACTCCCATGCCCTTGGACCAGTCTGCCCTGGACTTGAAAAGCGTCCGCCAGATCGTCCCGGCGATCACACCCGAAAGCGCACTGCGCAGACCAAGGAACGCACCATCAATCCATATGCTGTCCTTCGGGATTGAAGCAAACCCGACCGACACGCAGAGAAATATAAGCATAGACGGCAACGCAACCCCGGCAAGAGCAACAACCGCACCGAGCCTGCCATGCGTCTTGAGTCCAATGTAAATGGCGGAGTTCCCCGCGATCAGCCCGGGGATGGACGAGATTACGGGAAGATGCTCCAGAAGTTCACCCTCCTTCACCCACTTGAGACGACGGCCAAACACCTCGTCTGCGACAACAATGATTGCGTAGCCGCCGCCAACCACAAAAAGCGCGATTTTGAACCATTCGTAAAACAGACGCGCCAAAGAAACCTTCATTGTTCAATCCTCAAACGCCGATTCAAAGACAACGCCTCGAAAACCTCGAATTCAGCATGGATGCCCGTCAGCATGGATCTTTTCCAGCAACGCCGTAGCGGCGGCGGTCTCGGCCTTACGCTGAGAACACTCCGTAACGGTGGCGGTCCCCAAGCCCTGAACGGACACGGTCACCGTCACAGTAGGGGCGTGGGAAGGACCGGTCACGGAATCAACCCTGTACACAGGCTTGCGGGACGGCTTCAATGCCTGGGAGAGCACCTGCAGATGCCCTTTCGGATTGTCGCTCCAGACATTGAGCTTTTCCCCTATGGGCAGTTCAAGTCGGGCAAAGAACCTCTTTGCGGGCCCCATTCCGCCATCAAGCCAGATTGCCCCCATCACCGCCTCGACAGCATCCGCAAGCATCTTGGCATTCTTCGGAAGCGGACCCGCCCCGGCATTGCGCTTCAGGAACTCCCCGAGTCCAATCCTGTGCGCGGCGGCAATCAGCGCCGATGTCGAGACGAGATGCGTTCGCCTTACCGTAAGAGAGCCTTCCTGCTCTCCTGGATACGCCGCAAATACGGCGGCGGCGCTCAGCAGGCCGAAAACCGCGTCTCCAAGGAACTCCAGACGCTGATTGTCCTCAAGTTCAGGCCGCTCCATTCGACAGGACGGCGATGTCAATGCCATCTCGAGAAGCGAGATGTCCCTGAACCCATAGCCTATTCTGTCCTCAAACTCCGTCATGGCCGACAACACACCGCTCTACCTGATCGCCGAGCCGGACCATCCCAGCTTGCGCGTAAGGACCTCGTACGGATTCACATCGTCAAGTTCGACAAGCGGAATCGACACATCCGACTTTTCGATCTCCAGAACCTCGCCGGCGGCAAGCGTCCCCACCTGCAGACCATCCGCGAACACACCGGGGTCGTCGCCAGCCTCGCGGACCTCCACCGACACCTCCATCCGCACGGAATCCCTCAGCACAAGCGGACGGGACGAAAGCGCGTGCGGGCATACCGGAGTCACCACAAGCGACTGCGAAGCCGGCATCAGGACCGGTCCGCCGGCGGCAAGCGAATACGCGGTCGAGCCGGTCGGAGTGGCGATGACAAGCCCGTCCGCCACAAAACGCGTAACCGGCTCGCAATCGACGCTGAAGTCCAGCCGTATCGCATGGCCGGACACTCCGCGCGAGACGACAACGTCGTTCAGCGCATTCACGCCCCGCACCTTCAATGCGGTGCGATGCGATATGCTGTAGCGCCCTTCTGCGAGGGCGGCGATCGCGCCGGCGAAATTGGCCTCCTCCACCGAAGCCAGATATCCGAGAGAGCCAAGATTCAGTCCAAGCAGTGGCGCGCCCGGATAGAGATGCACGGCGGAGAGCATTGTGCCGTCTCCGCCGAGCACGACCACCACATCTGGCGATGCCGCGGCATCCACCACCTCCATTCCGCATTTCCGCGCACAATCCGACAGACGGTTCCGCACCTCGGGCGCGGAAGGTTTGCTGGAGTTCACGTGGAATGCGATCCGCTTCATCTCGTCACACCCTGCGCGTGAAACGGCGCGCAAGCTTCTGGGAGAATCGGAGCGGACGGTTCACCGCCCAACCGCAGGCGTTCAGCACCGCGCCAATGTCGCGGCGGCGGAGCTTGAACCATGCAAGCACGACGCTCGGAAGCGACACCGCCGCAATCACGAGAAGAACGCCGATGGCGGTCTTCCACCACGGCAGACCGGCGACAAGCCCGACAATCCCCGCGAACGCGGCTCCGACCATGCCGATCCCGATGCCAAGGGCGGCAATCGAACTCGCAAGCGCAGCCCCATTCGCCGACTGATCGGCGGACGGGGCGGCAGGCTTCGCCGCGGCCGCGCCGACACCGTCAATAGCCTTCGTAACACCGCCGACGGACTTCGTCTGGGTATCGCCGACGAATTTCTTGATCTGCCCGCCGATCAGTTCGCCGATCTTGCGCCACGGCGCCCAGAACGCCTCGCAGAGCGACACCTGCGCCTGGACGACTTTCGTGATCGTCGCATCCCATGCATTGCCGTCGCGATCATAGAACACGCCGTTGCGCCCGACATACAGCGGGATCGTGCGGCCTGTCGTTATCACGGCGCAGACGCTTCGCGGCGCGGCGCCGCTTCGCGCAAGCTTCAGATAGACTATGCAGCAGTCAGACTTCGCGGCAAGGGCCGAATGCGCCGCTTCGCTGTCGACATGGAAACAGAGCCTGCACTCGCGACCGTCGATGAAAAGCGTTCCCGTAAGAAACATCGGTTCGGTGTCGGCGCCGTAGAGGTTTGCCTGATTCACGAAATTGCGGACATACTCCACAAGATGCATCCTGTAGCGGACGAGGCGCTCCTCCGCCTCCAGTTCACCCTTCGCGCCCGCATTCATCACCGGCTTCGAGGAAACCCACGCACGATAGGGGGCAAACGCCGCCTTCACCTTGAGGTAGTCGGCGCGTTTGAGTTCGTCGATCTCGCCGATGATCGGCTTGACGGCCTTTTCGTTGAAGGCGGCAATCGCGTCCGCGTACTTCGGATTGATGTTCCCCTTGAGAGGAAGCGTCGCTTCCGGCCCCTCCATAACGAGCGGCGCATCGGCGGCAGGCGTGAAGTAGGCGTCGAGCAGCGGCTCGACGGCCGCAAGCGCGGAGTTCACATCGGCTGTGGCATCCTTGAGAGGCATGATCGACGCATCGTTCGACGGAGCCTCCTCCCATGCCTTCATGGCGGCCTTCTCGTCGTCGGACGGTTCGACCCTGGCGAGGTCGGCAAGCTTCTCCGAAATCTCGGCAAGACGCTTCTCGTCCTCGGGATCCTTCCTGAAGAGGGAATCGAGATCCACACCCTTGGACTCAAGGAACTCTATCGCGGCAAGCAGTTCAGGCACACGGACACGTCCATCGCCATCCGTATCGAGGAACTCCAGCATGCGCGAATCGAAGCGCAAGCCGCTGTTCGACGCCGCAAGAACCGTCCAATGCTTCTGGTCGAGGCTCTTGAGATTCCGCAGATCCTCACCGCACTCGATGCGGACCTGCTTCAGTCCACTGTGGGAAAAGAACTTCCAGGGGTGCTTTGTCGTATCCATGTTCAGCCTCTCAGGTTGTGTAGTCGGCATTGATGTGAACGTATTCGGTGGAGAAATCGCAGGTGTATATCACAGACTCGCGGTTATTGAAGTGCAGATCGACGGTCACCGTGATCTCTGGCCCGGCAAGCTCCGCCTCCAGCTTCTTGAGCTGGGCGGCATCCGCGACCTTTCCCTGCTTGTACGCCCACGTCTTGCCGTAGAACACCTCGGCCTTGCTCTCGTCGAACTTCGCGCCGGAATATCCGACGGCGGCGAGAATCCTGCCCCAGTTGGGATCCTTCCCATACCAGCTCGTCTTGCAGAGGGGCGACTTTGCGATTGCGCGGGCGGCCAGTTCGGCATCACGCTCCGTGGACGCGCCCTTCACCCTTACGGTGACGAACTTCGTCGCGCCCTCACCGTCCGCCGCCATCTGCTTGGCGAGCGCAACGATAAGTTCCACGAGAGCGTCGCGGAAAAGGCGGAACGACGAATCCGGATGGCGTATCTCCTTGTTGCCGGCGGCACCGGAGGCCATGATGAACACCGAATCGTTTGTGGACTGGTCGCCATCGACCACGACCCTGTTGAATCCGCGCGCGACCGCACTCTTCAGCGCACTGCGGAGCATGCCGGGCGTGATGGAGCAGTCCGTGGTGATGAAGCCGAGCATCGTAGCCATGTTCGGCTCGATCATGCCGGATCCCTTGCACATGCCGCCTATCGTGACTTCGTGGCCAAGTATCGTGACCTTCACGGCCGCCTGCTTTGGACGCGTGTCGGTTGTCATCACGGCGAGCTCGGCGTCAAGCCCGGCCTGCGGGGTGGCGGCAAGACTCTTTGCGGCATCCTTTATCCCGTTGAGAAGGCGCTTCATCGGCAGACGGCGCCCGATGACGCCCGTAGAGGCGATCAGCACATGCCTTGGATCGACTCCAAGCGTGGCAGCCGTCGCCTTCACGCTCTCGACCGCATCCTTCAGGCCCTCTTTGCCGGTGCATGCATTCGCGCAGCCGGAGTTCGCGAGAATCGCCTGGGCGCAGCCGTACTTGGAGATTTCCCTGTCCAGCACGACAGGTGCGGCGGCGAGGGCATTGGTGGTGAACATCGCCGCCACGGAGCATGGCGCATCAGACACGATGAGCGCGACGTCCTTGCGGTCCTTGTACTTGATGCCGGCAGCGACACCCGCCGCGCGAAATCCCTTGGCGGAGCAGACTCCGCCCTCAATCACTTCAAACCTGCTTTTCATGTCAACGATCCTTGAGGTCCACATATTTCTTGGGATGGAACAAAGGCTTGTACGCCGGACGGATTATTGGCCCGTTGTTAATGAGTTCCTCCATGCGGTGCGCACACCAGCTCACGCAGCGTGCAACGGCAAAGAGCGGCGTATAAAGCTCCGTCGGAATCCCGAGCATGTCATACACAAGCCCGGAATAGAGATCCACATTCGCGCACACATCCTCCGCGCGGGGATGACGCGACTTGATGATCATAGGACCTCGCTCCTCAATGCACTCGAAAAGATTGATGTCGTCAACGCGGTCCTTCTCCCTCGCGAGCTTGACGGCCTTCGCCTTGAGCATCTCGGCGCGCGGATCGGATATCGTATAGACGGCATGCCCAAGACCGTAGATGAGACCGGTGCGATCCCCGGCCTTCTTGTCGGCGATCCTTTCAAGACACCTCTCGACCTGCTGCTGATTCGTCCAATCCTTCACGCTCGACTTGATCTCCTCCATCTGCTTCATCACGCGCAGATTCGCGCCGCCGTGGCGGGACCCCTTGAGCGAAAGGATCGATGCTGCCACAGACGAGTAGATGTCGGTGAACGAACTCGTGACCACGTGCGTAGTGAAGGACGAGTTGTTTCCGCCGCCATGCTCCGCATGGAGAATGAGCGCGAGGTCAAGCGCCTCGGCCTCGATCTTCGTGTACTTTCCGTCCTCGCGGATCAGCGAAAGGATGTTCTCCGCCGTCGACTTCTTCGGGTCGGGGTTGCGCAGCAGCAGCGACGCTCCATCATGGTAGTGGGCTTTCGCCTGATACGCGTATGCCGCGATAGTCGGGATCGCGCCTATGAGGTCGATGGACTGCTCAAGACACTTCTCGATGGAAATGTCGTCCGGATTGTCGTCCAGATCGAAGGCATAGGCGAACAGGACCGCTCGCGCCATAGCATTCATGAGATCCTTCGACGGATTGCGCATGATCGCATTCTCCTTGAATCCATCCGAAAGCCTGCGGTATGAACCAAGCATATTCTTCCACTGTATGAGTTGCTTGATCGTCGGCAATTCGCCAAAAAGAAGCAGATAGGAGGTCTCTTCATACCCGTAGCGGTGCTCTCGCTTGTCGGCTCGGACAATGTCCTTCACATCGATGCCACGATAGAAAAGCTCGCCGGGAATCGCCTGCTTCTCGCCTTCAGACACGACATATCCGTGCACGTTGCCGATAGTCGTCAGCCCGACGAGCACACCAGTGCCGTCCTCATTGCGCAGACCGCGCTTCACGTTATATTTTCTGTACAACGCAGGGTCTATGTAATCCGCCTTTCGGATGTCATCCGCACGAGCCTTGAGCCAATCTTTATCTATTCTTGCCTTGTCTAATGTCATTCTGTATGTTTCTCCATAAAAAACCGTGCGGATTATAGCATATTTTTCGCATTAGCGCAAAAAATCTCGTAGACTGGAGTTTACCCATTTTTCTATTCTTCCTTTCCACTCGTATTCAGTGCCTGCCCCGAATCTGTGGGCACTACCGCCCCAACCATACTCCCGCTACGAAAAGTGGTGTTGGCGCTCATGTATGCACCGCTCGACAATCACAAGATTGCCTTCGGGTGCATCCATTTCGCGCTCCACCTCTTTTCGCAGCGGTGCGTTTGGCGTTGGTGCCGGTACTGCCCACGGTTGCACGTGGCGCGTCGGCGGCCCTTCGGCGCATCCCCGCTCCGCCAGCGATCCCTCTTTCGGCGTAAGATCGCGCATCCATCCGCATATGCGGGCGCATGGCCCGGTTCGGAATACCTTCACTCGGGGCCCTGCACCCGCCTCTGCGGCGTCTGCACGATCCCGCCTCTCTCGGAATCTCCGGCCCCGAAATGCGCCTGTGCCGAAGGCATCAGGTTGCCCGAGGCCGTAGGCCGAGCCCCGAAGGGGACGCAAGGGGACGCACTGATGCACCTCGTCCGCCCCCGCTATTAGTCGTGATGTTTCCGATTCATTCTTTACGGCGCAAGCCTATGCGCTTGCCCCTACATAATTAAGCAATGTATGCCTTTAAGGCTTTAATTGCATCCCAAAGCCGCGCCATGCGCGGCTCTAAGGCGCGGACGCGCCGCATCAATGGATCGGAAACCTCACGACATATAGCGCGACAGAGAGAGGTGAAGCGCGACAGGAGACCCGAGAGCGCACGGATGCCTGGACGCATCAGACGCCGGCGAGACGGCGTCGTGCGGCAACGGGCGGTATTCCGCCCTAAGCCGCACGGCCCGTATCGGCGAGGGGATGAGGCGCCTTAAGGTAGACGTGCAACCGAGGGTAAATGCGCCGAAGCGAAGCGGATGGTAGTCGCGCAGGCGAAGCCGAGCGCACGAGCGACAGCGAAGTGGCCCCAAGGCGCCGCGCGCTGCGCGCGATCCGAACGGTCGGAGCGCCACGTGCAACGGCGGGAAATGCCGGGAGACAAGGCGGACGGCGCGGAGATGGCGGTGCAGCCGCGACGGACTCGCACCCGATGGCAATCTCGTGATTGCGGAGCGGTGCGAGGACTAAACGGATGCGCCACAAGCTCCGCGGCTAAACGCGCGGATGCTTGCGCACCCTTCGGGTTCGGCTTCGCCGAATCTGCCCTCCGCTTCGCTTCGGCGCATTTCCCGGCATTTTCCGCAGATTCGCAGGCACTCAATACGGCGCACCTGGAAAACCGACTATTCCAGTTGCCGAAAGGTGAAAATCA